>DATIWL010000068.1:0-17185 GCA_035519435.1 Terriglobales bacterium | reverse complement strand
TGAGCTTTTGTCGCTGGCAAAGACTGCCACGTCGAACAACAACTGGCTGGCTATTGCACAGCCGGGGATCGCATGAAGTATTGGGGAAGGTTGGCGTGTTCTTGGAGCGATTTATGGGGTCACCTGGTCGGAGCCGCACTTGGCAGCATGGGGACTCTCAAAGCCACCTGATGGAGCATTTGAGGCACGCCGAGGCGCGAATCGATCGGTAGAGGACTGGAGATCCCTTATTTCGCATCGTCGCCGGTGGTGTCGCCGCTGATTGTCATTGGCACGCGACGTGCTCTCTCGTGACGTAAGACACTGGAACCTATGACCATGACCACAACGATTCAAGCGGAACAAAAACACTCGTCAGCAGCAAGGGGTAATTTGTCGGCTTCCACAGTTACGATAGGCAGCTATTTGGCGACCAGGCTTGAGCAGGTAGGGCTTAAGCATCACTTTGCAGTTGCAGGCGACTATAACCTTGTTCTTCTGGATCAGCTTCTTCTGAACGAGAATGTCAAACAGGTCTACTGTTGCAACGAACTCAATTGCGGATTTGCTGCTGAAGGATATGCGCGCGCGCACGGTGCTGCGGCCTGTGTAGTCACTTATACCGTAGGGGCTTTGTCGGCGTTCAACGCTCTCGCTTCCGCATATGCGGAGAGCCTTCCCGTGATCCTGATCTCCGGCAGCCCAAACACAAACGATCTCGGTGCTTATCATCTGTTACACCACACGTTGGGGACGCTGAACTTCCGATATCAATTGGAGATGGCGCGCCACATCACGTGTGAAGCGGTCGCAATCACCCACCCTGAAGAAGCGCCAACGCTAATTGATAAGGCTATTCGCGCTGCTCTCCGAAACAGAAAGCCCGTGTACATCGAAATCCCTTGTAACTTGTCCGGGGCTCTTTGCTCGGCACCCGGGCCGCGCGCGTCGCTCCTGGACTTTCCTGAAAGTGACCCAGCATCATTGGCCGCGGCAGTGGATGCTGCAAGCGCCTTTCTTCGAAAGGCGGTCAGGCCAATTCTTCTTGCGGGACCCAGGCTCAGATCGTACGACGGAGTGAGCGCTTTTCGCGACCTTGCGGAAGCAGTCGGCTGCGGTGTTGCCGTCATGCCCAGCGCGAAAGGTTTCTTCCCGGAAGAGCACGCGCAGTTTATCGGCACTTATCTCGGTTCTGTCAGCAGTCCAGGTTGCGGGGAGCTGGTTGAATCGGCTGACGCAATCCTGGCTGCTGGACCCATCTTCAATGACTACACGACAGTCGGATGGTCCTCACAACCAGCAGCGAGCAAGACGATACATGTAGATCCGGATCGCGTTCACGTCGCTGGAGTCACCTATAACGACGTATTCCTGAACGATTTTTTAACGGCACTGGCGGAGGCAAGGAAAAAGAATCCCAAGAACGCAACAACGTTGCTTGAGTTCCAGCGTACGCGAGTTGAATGTGGCCAACCAGCAGAAGCCGACCCGGATGCTCCGCTGACCCGGGGCGAAATGTGTCGCCAGATTCAAGACGTCATCGATCGAAACACAACGTTGATCGTCGAAACCGGTGACTCCTGGTTCAACGGCTTCAACATGGCGCTCCCGGATGGCGCAACGTTCGAGATCGAGATGCAATACGGTCACATCGGCTGGTCCGTGCCGGCGACGTTCGGATACGCCGTGGCCGCTCCTGATCGGCGGATCGTGCTGATGGTGGGTGATGGATCTTTCCAGCTGACCGCGCAGGAGGTCTGCCAGATGGTCCGACTCGGGCTGCCGGTAATCATCTTCCTCATCAACAATCGCGGGTACACGATCGAGGTGGAGATTCACGACGGGCCATACAACAACATCAAGAACTGGGACTATGCGGGAATTATGGATGTGTTCAACGCCACTGACGGCAACGGACGAGGGTTTCGCGCTACAAACGGAGAGGAATTATCGGCAGCGATCAAACAGGCGCTCGCTCACAAGACAGGTCCGACGCTAATCGAGTGCACCATCGACCGTGATGATTGCAGCAAAGAACTGATGGCGTGGGGATCGCGGGTTGCCGCAGCCAACGGGCGACCTGCCCAGCGTGCCTAATTGCCCTGCGCACTTCCCCGGACTGGTTCAGGAGGTTCGGCACGATGAAGGTTCTTAGAGGACGCGAAAAGATGAACGTACTTCATAATCTGACGGCGTCGAACGCCTTCCCGAGCAAAAGGACGCGAAGCGCATGAGCTGGCCGCTGCTGGTCTATTTCGTGTTCGTCATTGTCCTGGTCGCAGCGGTTCTCGTCGCCTCTTACCTCTTAGGCCAGAGGCACTCCGAACCTGCGACCGCCGAGCCGTACGAAGGCGGCATTGTTTCCCAGGGATCCGCACACGTGCGTTTTTCGATGCGCTACTACCGGGTGGCGATGTTCTTCGTTGTCTTCGACCTGGAAGCGGTCTTCGTATACGCGTGGGCCGGAGCGGCCCGGGAAGTTGGCTGGGCCGGGTATGGAGGAGTCGCATTGTTCGTCGCAACACTGGCCGCGGCGCTGCTGTATGTCTGGAGAGCCGGGGCATTGGACTGGTGGAGGAAAGCAGATTGTTCGAGGTGAGAATCGCATGCAGTGGACACTAACCAAGCCGGACATAACGGGACTCACCGCAATTCGGGACTCGGAACCCCTGGAAGAGACTGTGCGGCGGAGCGTCGTTTTGTCTCGCCTCGAGGATCTCGTGCGGTGGGGCCGCAAAAACTCGGTATGGCCCTTCAACTTCGGACTCTCCTGCTGCTACGTGGAGATGGCAACCAGCCTCACAAGCAAGTTTGATGTCTCGCGCTTCGGCGCCGAAGTGATTCGCAGCACGCCTCGGGAAGCAGATCTCATGGTCGTCGCCGGGACGGTCTTCCTAAAGATGGCGCCGATCGTTCAGCGACTCTATGAACAGATGATGGAACCACGCTGGGTGATCTCGATGGGGTCGTGCGCGAATTCCGGGGGCATGTACGACATCTACAGCGTCGTGCAGGGCGTCGATAAGTTCCTGCCCGTAGATGTCTATGTGCCCGGCTGCCCGCCGCGGCCGGAAGCATTTATGGAAGGACTGTTGTTGTTGCGGCAGGCAGTAGCGACGGAGCGGCGCCCGCTGAGTTGGGTCGTAGGCCCACAGGAAACTATTCGCGCGCCTCTGCCCTCGATGCGGGACCTGATGCAGCCTTTGCGGAAGAAGACGACCGTGTTGCGGGAGCCCGACGAAGTATGATCGCCGTTCCGACAATCACAGAGGAAATCCGCGACCGGTTTGGCTCGGCTGCGATAGCTCAAGAGACGCAAGACCATATACCCACGTTTTGGGTGGCGAAGGACCGCATGCCCGCGCTCCTGCGCTTTCTGAAGGAAGAGGTCGAGCAGCCCTACAAGATGCTCTACGACCTTTCCGCGATCGACGAGCGTATGAGGGTACATCGTGAGGGACAGCCCGCGAGCGATTTCACCGTCGTTTATCATCTCCTCTCCTTCGACAGGAACGAATACCTGCGCATCAAGGTCGCTTTGGCCGAGGGCTCGCTCTCTCTGCCTACGATCACTCACATCTGGCGGGCGGCTAACTGGTACGAGAGGGAAGTGTGGGACATGTTCGGGATCGTGTTCGACGGCCACCCGCACCTAGAGCGAATCCTAATGCCCAAGAGCTGGACGGGGCACCCGCTGCGCAAAGAGCATCCGGCGCGCGCGACGGAAATGGACCCGTATCACTTGTCGCCCGAAAAGGAGAATGCCGAGCAGGAGGCGCTGCGGTTCCGTCCGGAAGAGTGGGGCATGCGCCAGGAGCGCGACGGCTCGGATTTTCTTTTTCTCAACATCGGCCCGCAGCACCCGGGCACGCACGGTGTGTTGCGGATCGCCCTGCAACTTGACGGCGAGGAGATCGTCGATGCGATTCCCGAGATCGGGTTCCACCATCGCGGCGCCGAGAAAATGGGCGAGCGGCAGTCCTGGCACAGCTACATCCCGTATACCGACCGGATCGATTACCTCGGCGGGGTGATCAACAATCTGGCGTATCTGACGGCCGTTGAGAAGCTCGCCGGGATCAAGGTGCCGCCGCGCGCGCAAGTAATCCGCGTGATGCTTTCGGAGCTGTTTCGCATCATAAGCCACCTGGTCTGGTACGGGACGTTCGCGGGGGACCTGGGACAGATATCGCCGGTGTTCTTCACGTTCAATGATCGCGAGCGCGCTTTCGGCATAATTGAAGCGATCACCGGCGCGCGCATGCACCCAGCCTGGTTTCGCATCGGCGGAGTGGCCGCGGACCTGCCAAAGGGCTGGCAGAACCTGTTCCTCGATTTCATCCGGTACCTTCCGCCACGCCTCGTCGAGTACGACCGCACGGTGATGCGGAACGCCATCTTTAAAGGGCGTACTCAGGGTATCGGCGCATTCACCGTGGACGAAGCAATCGAGTGGGGCGTGACCGGCGCGAATCTGCGCGCCTGCGGGCTGGAATGGGATTTCCGCAAAAAGCAGCCCTACAGCGGCTACGAGCAGTTTAGGTTCGACATTCCCACAGCCACCAAAGGGGATTGCTATGCGCGTGCGACGGTGCGCATCGAGGAGATGCGGCAAAGCCTCCGGATCATCGAGCAATGCGTGAAAAATATGCCCGAAGGTTCGTACAAATCGGATCACCACCTGGCCACCCCGCCGGTGAAGGAGCGCACGATGCACGACATCGAGACGCTGATCACGCACTTCCTGGGCGTGAGCTGGGGGCCGGTCATCCCGCCGGGCGAAGCGCTCGGCGCCATTGAGGCCGCGAAGGGGAACAACGGTTACTACCTGGTGAGCGACGGAAGCACCGATTCCTACCGCACGCGCATCCGTACGCCATCGTTTGCGCACATCCAAACCCTGCCGCTTTTGTCGCGAGGGTTGACGATTTCGGATTTGGTTTTGATTTTGGGCAGCCTTGATTTTGTATTGGCGGATGTCGACCGGTGAGGATCGAAGCGATGCTGACGAGGGAAGAAATTCAAGAGATTGAGAGCGAGGCGGCGCACTATCCGAGGCGCGAAGCCGTTTCGATAGACGCGCTGAAGATCGTCCAGAAACACCGCGGCTGGGTGTCCGATGAAAGCCTTCGCGACATCGCAGAACATATCGGCATGTCTCCGACCGACTTGGACAGCATTGCCACGTTTTACAACCTGATCTATCGAAGGCCTGTCGGGCGCCACGTCATCTCAGTCTGCGACAGTGTGAGCTGTTGGATCTTGGGCTGCGAGCAGATACGGGAGCATCTCCAGCAACGCCTGGGCGTCGGGCTCGGCGAGACGACGGCCGACAATCGCTTCACGCTGCTGCCAACCGTCTGCCTCGGATGCTGCGATCGTGCCCCGGCACTGATGGTTGACGGGGACCTGCACACCGATCTCGATCCGCTGAAAATCGACACGGAGCTTGAGAAGTACAAATGACGAACTCCACTCTAAAACCGTTGACCGGAAATATCCGCCCGGATGGATCAGTTCTGGATTTGCCGGCCTACGAGCAGGCGGGTGGCTACCAGGCGATCCGAAAGGTGCTCAGGGGCGGCATGACCCCGAAAACGGTCATCGCAGAAGTGAAGAATGCAAACCTGCGCGGCCGGGGCGGAGCAGGATTTTCGACGGGGATGAAATGGTCCTTCGTTCCGGCTGGCAAGGATACTCCCAATCCCACTTACTTGGTGATCAACGCCGATGAGATGGAGCCGGGCACGTTCAAAGACAGGTTCCTGCTGGAACGGAATCCACACCAGCTCCTTGAGGGCGCAATCCTGGCAGGTTTCGCTATCGAGGCTGATATCGCGTACATCTTTCTGCGTGGAGAATACACTTTGGCCGCGGAACGTCTTTCGCGCGCGATCGCGGAAGCATACGAAAGCCACTACCTGGGGAAAGACATCCTCGGTTCCGGCTACAGCCTGGAGTTACATCTGCATTTGAGCGCTGGCCGCTACATCTGCGGGGATGAGACCGGACTACTGAATGCACTCGAAGGAAAGCGTGCCAACCCGAGAGCGAAGCCGCCTTTTCCCGTCGTGGTGGGCCTGTTCGGCAAACCGACGGTGGTGAATAACGTGGAGACCATCAGCTGCGTGCCGCACATCATCAACAACGGTGCGGAGTGGTTCCACGGTCTGAGCCGGACGAAAGATGGCGGCACGAAGCTCTACGGTGTCAGCGGAAAAGTGAAGCGTCCAGGCCTTTGGGAACTGCCCATGGGAACGACAGCCCGCGAAGTTCTTGAAGAGCACGCCGGCGGCATGCGTGACGGGCTGAAGTTTCGCGGATTGCTGCCTGGCGGCAGTTCGACACCGTTCATCGTCGAAGAACACCTGGACACTCCCATGGATTTCACCGAGATGCCCAAAGTGGGCAGCCGGCTAGGGACAGGCACCATGATCGTGCTGGATGACCATACGTGTCCGGTGGGGATGGCTTGGAACATGACGAAGTTTTTCGCGCGTGAATCCTGCGGATTCTGCACGCCCTGCTGGAGCGGGCTGGGTTGGGCGGAACGGATTCTGCGGTCGATGGAAGACGGCCAGGGAAAACCGGGTGACCTCGACAAGCTCGCCTCTCAAGCCAAGATGTGGAGTCCCGGGAACACGTTCTGCGCACTCGCGCCTGGGGCCGCCGATCCGCTGGAAACCGCGATGAAATACTTTCACCCCGATTTTGAGCGCCACATCGCTGAGCACCGTTGCCCCTGGAGATAGGCATGGCTACCGTTTACGTCGACAACAAGCCTTACGAGATGAACCCCGAGGAGAACTTACTCCACGGCTGTCTGTCGCATGGCTTGAACCTTCCGTACTTCTGCTGGCATCCGGCTCTGGGGTCGGTGGGGGCTTGCCGTCAGTGCGCGGTGAAACTCTTCAAGGACGAGCACGATTCGGAAGGCAAACTCGTGATGTCCTGCATGACGCCGGCTATACAGGGCACACGCATCTCTATCGCGGATGCGGAGGCTAGCGTCTTCCGCGCGGGCGTCATCGAAGGACTCATGCTGAATCACCCGCACGACTGCCCGGTGTGCGATGAAGGCGGGGAGTGCCATCTGCAGGACATGACCGTCATGACCGGTCATGACTCCCGGCGCTACGAATTCGACAAGCGCACGTTTCGCAACCAGAATCTGGGCCCGCTCGTGAATCATGAGGCGAACCGATGCATCCAGTGTTACCGCTGCGTGCGTTATTACCGCGACTACGCGGGCGGCAAGGATCTGAACGCGTTTGCCTCGCGCAACACGGTGTTTTTTGGCCGGAACGAGGACGGTGTCCTGGAGAATGAGTTCAGCGGGAACCTGGTTGAAATTTGTCCGACGGGCGTATTCACGGATAAGACCCTGAAGCACCATTACGCTCGCAAATGGGATCTGCAGTTCGCTCCGTCGGTTTGCGTTCATTGCGCTATGGGCTGCAACGTCGATGCCGGTGAACGCTATGGCACTCTGCGGCGCATCGTCAACCGCTATAACCACGAAGTGAACGGTTACTTCCTCTGTGACCGCGGGCGGTTTGGCTATGAGTTCGTGAACAGCGAACGAAGGCTTCAGAAGCCGCTGCTCAACGGCAAACCCCTCTCCGTTGCGGCAGCTCGGGATTATCTGGAAGAGCGGGCCGCCGGGCGGAGAGTAATCGGAATTGGTTCGCCGCGCGCTTCGCTTGAAGCCAATTTTGCTCTGCGGACCTTTGTGGGCCCCGACCGGTTTTATTCGGGAATGGCCGATGGTCAGGCCAAGCTGGCTGACCGCATGATCGAGATTCTGCGGCGCGGTCCCATGCGGACGCCCACATTGCGCGAAATCGAGGAGTCTGACGCGGTCTTCATTCTGGGAGAGGATCTTACCAGTGTCGCCCCCCGGATGGCGCTGTCTCTCCGGCAGTCAGTGCGCCAGCAACCGATGGAGATTGCCAGGCGAGCGAACGTCCCGATGTGGATGGATCACGGAGTACGCGACGCACTGCAGGACTCGAAAGGCCCGCTCTATATTGCGACGCCGTATGCCACTCGCCTCGACGAAGTTGCTACGGCTACGTTCCGCGGCGCGCCGGATGATCTGGCCCGACTGGGCTTCGCCGTGGCCCACGCTCTCGATCCGCAGGCGCCATCGGCGCAGGATTTCCCGCTCGCCGCTGAAATTGCAAACGCCTTAAAAAGTGCAAAGAAGCCCCTCGTGATTTCCGGCATGAGCTGCGCAAGCGAGGCCGTCATGGAAGCGGCCGCCAATGTGGCGATGGCGGCACGCGCGGCACTCAGCTTAACAGCCCCCGAATGCAATACCGTGGGTGCGGCTTTGATCGGCGGGTCTCCACTCACGGCGGCCTTTGAAGCCGTCAGGGATGGACGCGCGGACACAGTGATTATCCTGGAGAATGATCTCTACAGGCGCGCGCCCGCCTACGAAGTGGACGCTTTCCTCGGTGCCGCAAAACACGTAATCGCCCTCGATCACCTGACCACCCCGACTACCGAGAAAGCCGAGTTGCAATTGCCGGCCGGGACCTTCGCCGAATCCGATGGCACGTTCATCAGCAGCGAAGGACGCGCCCAAAGATTCTTCCAGGTTTTTGCACCACAGCAGGAAGTTCTCGCAAGCTGGCGTTGGCTGAAGCCGGATCACTGGCGGAACCTGGACGATGTTCTTGCGTCTCTGTCGAGGGCCTTGCCCGAACTCGCACCGGCGTCTTCGGCCGCACCCTCAGCCGCGTTTCGAATTGCCGGGGCCAAAATCCCGCGCTCTCCGCACCGCGAGAGCGGCCGGACCGCTGCGCTCGTCAACATCACTATTTCGGAGCCGAAGACCCCCGAAGATCCCGATTCGGCGCTGTCTTTTTCGATGGAAGGAACGCCGGACAAACCTCCAGCAGCTCTGATCCCGTTTTTCTGGTCGCCCGGCTGGAATTCCATTCAGGCGACGAGTACCTATCAAAAGGAACCAGGGGGGCCTCTACGTAACGGCGATGCTGGTGTACGTATGTTCGAACCAGCAGCGCGGAACGGCCAGTCCTGGTTCAGCGCTATTCCGCCCGCGTTCGAGCCACGCGAAGGTGAGTGGCTGCTGCTGCCCATGTACCACTTCCACGGCTCCGAAGAACTAAGTCAGGCTGCACGAGGACTTCGAGAACTGGCCGTGAAGCCGCAGGTCTTCGTCAACAGCACTGATTTGGCGGAGGGCACGGAAGTCGAATTGCGTTGTGCGAGCGGTACCTTTCGTCTTCCGGTCCGTCTCCGGCCTGATCTTCCGCGTGGCGTAGCGTGCCTCTCTGCCGGAATCGCACCGCTCGGCGGAGTCACGATGCCTGCGTGGGGCAAGATCGAGAGCCCGAAATGACAAGTCCGTACCCACTGCTTTCTATCATCGGGATCGTGATTGTGGCTCTGAGCATCGCCGCTTCGCTCATCTATGTAGAGCGCCGGTTGCTTGCCCTCTGGCAGGACCGTTACGGTCCGAACCGTACCGGGCCATTCGGTTTGCTCCAGGTAGTGGCTGACGCGATCAAGATGTTCATGAAGGAGGACTGGGTGCCACCGTTCGTGGACAAACCCGTCTTCATTCTGGCCCCGGCTGTCATCTTCGTGACCGTGCTCATGGCTTTCGCGGTGCTTCCTGTCGCCCCAGGAATCATCGTCGCCGACCTGAACATCGGCCTGCTGTTCTTTCTCGCCATGTCGTCGCTGGGAGTTTACAGCGTCGTACTTGCCGGGTGGTCTTCCGACAACAAGTACGCCCTGCTTGGCGGGATGCGGGCCGCGGCACAGATGCTGAGCTATGAAGTCTTCATGGGCCTTTCGCTCATGGGGGTAGTGATCTTGGCGGGGTCGTTCAGTCTGCCGGCGATTGTCGAAGCGCAGAGGAAAATGTGGTTCGTAGTCCCGCAATTTCCGGGCTTTGTCCTGTTTCTGATCGCCGGTTTCGCCGAAACGCGCCGCATCCCCTTTGATTTGTCGGAAGCCGAAAGCGAACTCGTGGCCGGCTATCACTCCGAGTACTCGGGAATGAAGTTCGGCATGTTTTTCGTAGGAGAGTACATGGGAGTCACCCTGATTTCCGGGATGATCTCGGTTCTGTTCTTTGGGGGCTGGCTGGGCCCGGTTCTGCCCGGACTAGTCTGGATTCTGATCAAGACCTTCGTCTTCATTTCCTTCTTTATTCTGGTGCGGGCCGCTTTGCCTCGCCCGCGATTCGATCAACTCATGTCCTGGGGCTGGAAGGTGATGTTGCCGCTGGCCTTGGTCAACGTGCTCGTGACCGGGGCTGCAGTGCTTATGAGGAGTTAAAGGATGCTCAACACACTCAGGACGATCTGGTTCATGTTCCGCACCTTGCTCGAGACGTTGTGCTGCTTGGGGAAGTACGCCGTGGGGGTCGACCGATGATCAGCATACTTAGGACGATTTGGTACGTTTTTCTCCATTCCTTCCAGAAAAGAGTCACCGTTCAGTATCCGGAGGAGAAGCCGTATCTCGCGCCGCGCTACCGCGGCAGGATCATCCTTTCGCGTGATCCGGACGGCGAAGAGCGCTGTGTGGCCTGTAACCTGTGTGCTGTCGTGTGTCCAGTCGACTGCATTGCGCTACAAGCAACTGAAGATGAACACGGACGGCGTTTTCCGGACTTCTTCCGTATCAATTTCTCGCGTTGTATCTTCTGCGGTTTGTGCGAAGAGGCCTGCCCGACGTATGCCATCCAGCTGACGCCGGACTTCGAGATGGGCGAGTTTCACCGGCAGAACTTGGTTTACGAAAAACACGATCTGCTGATCGATGGCCCAGGCAAGCATCCGGGATATAACTTCTGGCGCGTTGCCGGAGTCGGGATCGGTGGTAAGGACAAGGGCGAGGCGGCACATGAATCACCGCCTGTCGACGTGCATTCCCTGTTGCCGTGAGGACGATATGGAACTGATTTTCTACATCGCGGGTGCGGTTGCTGTTATTTCGACGATCGTGATGCTGACGCGTTTAAACCTTACTCACGCGCTTCTCTACCTGATCGTGTCGCTGCTCGCCGTGGCGGTAGACTTTTTCGCGCTCGGCGCACCATTTGCCGCAGCGCTCGAAGCCATCGTTTACGCCGGCGCCATCATGGTGCTTTTCCTGTTCGTCGTGATGATGCTCAACACCGGAAGGCAAGCCACGGAATCGGAGCGACAGTGGCTGACACCGGGAATCTGGACGGGCCCCGTGATTCTGACCTGCATCCTCATGATCGAAGTCCTCTATTTGGCGCGGACCGCCTCCGCAAGTCTGGGGACAGGCGCCACGGGACCGAAGGAAGTCGGGATCGCCTTGTTCGGTCCTTACCTGATCGGTGTGGAACTGGCTTCGATGCTCTTGCTGGCGGGGCTGGTGGGCGCATACCACCTGGGCATCCGCAAAAACGAAAAAACCGAAACACTGGAGGTTCAACATGACGCACTTACCGATGAGAGACGGACTGATACTGGCGGGGATCTTGTTCTCGCTGGGACTGACGGGTCTGCTCGTGCGGCGTAACTTGATTTTTGTTCTGATGTCCCTCGAGGTCATGCTCAATGCGGCGGGGCTGGCATTCGTGGTTGCCGGGTCACGATGGCATCAGGCGGACGGTCAGGTCATGTTTGTGTTCATTCTGGCGATGGCAGCCGCAGAAGTAGCCGTGGGACTGGCGCTGGTCCTGCAGATCTATCACCGGTTCAAATCCCTGGATGTGGACGCAATCAGTGAAATGAGAGGATGACGTGATCAACTGGTTGTGGCTCATTCCGGCGCTGCCTTTCTTTAGCGCCACCTTGCTCATCCTGTTTGGCTCAAGCTTGCCGCGGAGAGCCGTCGCTGCCGTGGGCGTGGGGTCCATCGGACTCTCAGCCCTGGTGACAGGTTTGATCGCGATCGGCTTCGTAACCGCTCCTCCGGCGGGCCACGCTTTCACACAGATTCTCTGGACCTGGATGAGTGTCGCGGGTTTCGAGCCGCAGGTCGGACTCTATCTGGATGCGCTTTCGCTCGTGATGCTTCTGGTCGTCACGTTTGTCGGCTTCCTGATCCATATTTATGCAGCCGAGTTCATGATCGAAGACGAGAGTTACAGCCGGTACTTCGCGTACATGAACCTGTTCGTCGCATCGATGATCACGCTGCTCCTTGGAAACAACCTTCTCCTCCTCTTACTTGGATGGGAAGGCGTGGGTTTGTGCAGTTATCTGCTGATCGGCTTCTGGTACCGCGATCCAGCCAACGGGCGAGCCGCCCGCAAAGCGTTCATCGTAACGCGCGTGGGCGATTGCGCCATGATGGTCGCGTTGTTCTTACTGTTTACGCAGTTGGGCACGCTCGAGATTCAGGATCTGATGCACCGCGCTTCCGTCCAGTGGCCCTCGGGATCCACCTGGGCGCTTGCAGCGGCTTTGTTGCTCATCGGCGGTGCAGCGGGCAAATCGGCGCAGGTTCCGTTGCAGGTATGGTTACCCGATGCCATGGCGGGCCCGACGCCAACCAGCGCGCTGATCCACGCGGCGACGATGGTGACAGCGGGCGTCTATCTGATTGCGCGAACGCATGTGCTCTTCTCCCTCGCTCCCGCCGCGCAGTTGGCCGTTGCCGTTGTGGGGGCCGCCACCCTCTTGCTTGCCGGGTTCAGTGCCCTCACGCAGCACGATATCAAGCGCATCCTGGCGTATTCGACGATCAGCCAGATCGGTTACATGTTCCTCGCGCTGGGAGTAGGCGCTTGGCAAGCCGCCATGTTCCACTTCTTCACCCACGCGTTCTTCAAGGCTCTCTTGTTCCTGGGCGCCGGCGTGATCATCAACGCAGTCGACGACGAGCACAGCATCTTCAAGATGGGCGGGCTGCGAAGGGAATTGCCGGTCGCTTTCTGGACATTTCTGGCGGGAGGTTGCGCGTTAGCCGGGTTGCCGTTCCTCACGGCCGGATTTTTCAGCAAAGACCTGATCATCTGGCAAGCGTGGTCGGCCGAAGGCGGACACCCGGCGCTCTGGGTGGCCGGAATGCTCGGCGCGGGATTGACGTCGCTGTACACCTTCCGACTGGTTTTCCGCGTCTTCTTTGGTCCGCTGGGCACGCCCGTGACGAAGCGGCCAGGGCTTGCCATGAAGGTTCCTCTTGTCATCCTTGCGGTTCTCGCCATCGTAGCCGGATATCTGAAAGCGCCGTTGCTTGCGTTTCTGCATTCGGCATTGCCGGCGACGATCGAAGCGCGCGCCGGCCGTTTGACGGAGACGGGCTCGGAGGCGATTGCCGGACTCTTGTTCCTCGTCGGACTGTATCTCGCGTACGTGTTCCACCTCCAGAAACGGAGTCTCGCGGACTCGCTGGTCGCGAACCCGATTGGTCAGGCTCTCGACCAATGGTGGTTTGCCGGGTGGGGCTTCGACTGGATTTACGACAAGGTCTTCGTGCAGCCATTCATCTGGGCGGCGAACGTGAACAAGGGCGATTTTGTCGACGCGTTCTATACCGGAGTCGGGCGCGCCGCTGACGTGTCCTATCGCTGGCTGAGCAGCACCGAAACGGGTCGCGTGCGCTGGTACGCCACGGCTATGGCTGCGGGGTCGGTGCTGTTTATAGCGATGGTGTATTTGATCGCGAAGGTGTGGTTCGTATGATCCTGATCCTCTTAATCGCCATTCTCCTGCTAGGCGGCATTCTCGCTGCAATATCGGCTCGTTGGAGCACGGTCCTGCCGCGATGGATCTCACTGATTGCAATCGCAGTGGATCTTGTCCTGGCGGCGCGTATCTGGGCTGGCCGGTCGCTAAGCGTTTCGAAGGTCTGGTACGACGAAGTGGACTGGAACTGGGTCCCGAACTTCGGCATTCATTTTCATCTTGCCGTCGATGGTCTTAGCTTTCTAATGCTGATCCTCACGTTCTTCCTCGGCATCGTCGCCGTGCTGTGCTCCTGGACCGAGATCCGCGAGAAGATCGGCTTTTTCCATTTCAATCTGATGTGGGTTCTGGCCGGAATCGCGAGCGTGTTCCTGGCGATGGACCTGTTCCTGTTCTACTTTGCCTGGGAACTCATGCTCATCCCGATGTATTTCCTTATCGTCATCTGGGGCCACGAACGGCGCGTGTACGCAGGGACGAAGTTTTTCCTGTTCACCCAGTGCAGCGGCTTGCTGATGCTGATCGCGATTCTGGCGCTGTACTTCCTTCACCATCGGTCGACCGGCGTTTACACCTTCGAATACTCGGAACTCCTGGGCACGGCGCTCAGCAGCAGGGCGGAACTTGCAATCATGCTCGGGTTTTTTGTCGCTTTTGCGGTGAAACTACCGATCGTGCCCCTGCATACCTGGCTGCCGGACGCTCACACGGAGGCGCCCACAGCGGGAAGCGTCATCCTGGCCGGGTTACTGCTGAAAACGGGCGGATACGGCCTGCTGCGTTTTGTGATCCCGCTGTTTCCACGAGCTGCTCATGAGTTCACTCCTGTAGCATTGGCGCTCGCCGTTATCGGGATTATTTACGGCGCGGTGATGGCGTTTTCGCAGACGGATCTCAAGCGCCTGGTCGCCTACACGAGTGTTAGCCACTTGGGTTTTGTGTTGCTCGGCATCTTCTCGTGGAACACGCTGGCGCTCCAGGGCGCGATCATGACGATGATCTGTCATGGGCTGAGCACGGGCGCCCTCTTTGTTCTGGTCGGCGGCTTGCAGGAACGGATCCACACCCGGGACCTGAACCGCATGGGCGGGCTCTGGACTGTCGCGCCGCGCCTGAGCGCTTCGGCGCTCTTCTTCAGCCTGGCCTCGCTCGGGCTGCCGGGCCTGGGCGATTTCGTCGGCGAGTTTCTCGTGTTGCTCGGATCTTATAAGGTCAGCGTTGCTCTCACTGTGCTCGCGACTTTTGGCATCCTCGCATCCACTTTCTACGCCTTGCGGATGATGCAGCGCGCCTTTTTCGGTCCGAACACGAACTCGTGGCGACTGTCAGACCTCACACCTCGCGAGGGGATCATTATCGCCGTGATGATCTTGGGCCTCGTCTGGCTGGGATTCTACCCGCAACCGGTCCTCAATACTTTTGCGCCGGCTATGCACAACCTACAGCGTCAGGTTGAGATGCCGTCCGCGGCGGTGAGGAGACAGCCATGAACGCCACCGATGCACTCGCCCTTCTTCCACTGCTTTTGCTCGCTGGGACTGCGGTTGTAGTCATGCTGGGCATCGCGGTGAAGCGGAGTTACGAGCTAACGGCCGGCCTGACGCTCCTGGGCCTCGCCGCCTCTTTCGTCTCTGTCTTCGGAGTTGCTCCGCTGGTTCCGCGGCAAGTGAGCTCGCTCTTGCTTATCGACGGGTATGCATTGTTCTACCTGGGGCTGATCGTCGCTTCGGCCGCGGCCGTGGCAGTGCTGTCCTATCAATATTTCGCGAAACACGACGGCCAATCCGAGGAACTTTATCTGCTGCTGGTTCTGGCGACCTTGGGTTGCGGGGCCCTGGTGACGAGTGTTCATTTTGTGTCGTTTCTTCTCGGCCTCGAGGTTCTGAGCATTTCCCTGTACGGCATGGTTGCGTATTTCACGGGCCGTAGTCAGGCACTCGAAGCCGGTATCAAATACTTGATCCTTGCCTCGGCCTCGGCGGCGTTCCTCCTCTTCGGCATGGCACTCATCTATGCCGATACCGGCACAATGGCGTTCTCAAGCATCGGGGATCTTTCCCTGGGTAGGTCCAACCTTGCTCTCCTGCTGCCGGGCATCGCACTCAGCGTTACCGGCATCGGGTTCAAGCTTGGCGTGGTCCCCTTCCATCTGTGGACACCGGACGTGTATGAAGGCGCCCCGGCGCCGGTGTCGGCTTTCGTCGCGACCACATCGAAGACCGCGTTGGTAGCGCTGCTGTTGCGCTTTCTGACGGCTGGGACTCGGCAGTCGCCGGCGGTCTTCTTCGTGTTCTCGGTCATTGCAGTCGCCTCGATGTTTGCGGGCAACCTCCTTGCGCTGCGGCAAAACAACGCAAAGCGCGTTCTGGCCTACTCTTCGATTGCGCACTTTGGATACATCCTCGTGGCGTTTCTGGCCGGCACAACGATGGCGGCTGGCGCCGTGGCCTTCTATCTCGTGGCGTACACGGTGACCATACTCGCGGCGTTCGGCATCGTCACGGTCCTTTCGACTTCGGAGGCCGATGCCGCCGATCTCGAAGAGTACCGCGGCCTCTTCTGGCGGAGGCCGGTGCTTGCGAGCGTATTCACTGCGGTGCTGCTCTCGCTCGCCGGCATTCCCGCCACCATGGGTTTCGTCGGTAAGTTCTATATCCTCGCTTCCGGCGCGAATGCTGCAGCCTGGCCGCTGATTATTGTCCTCGTACTAACGAGCGTCATCGGGCTGTTCTATTACCTGCGCATCGTGGTTACGCTCTTTTCACCAGTGCCGGAACGTCCGTTTTCGATGCAGAGACTCGGGTGGGGCACCGCTTTTGTCCTTGGCGGACTCGCATTTCTGCTCATAGGGTTTGGCGTGTACCCCGCGCCGTTGCTCAATCTCATCCGAGCAACGATAGGTGGGCTCAACTGATGTGGTGTCCGGAAGATCGCTGGACACCCGGGGTACAGATAAGGTCTGCGACGGCTCCGTTTGGGACCGGGCTTACAACTGCCGCTCGCTCGCAGGGGGCGGACATTCTACAAGAAAGAGGTATGTTTCGATGCTGTATCAAACCATAAATCCTGCCACAGAGGAAGTAGTTAAGACGTTTCCGGATCACACGGACGCGCAATTGCAGAAGATTATTGCGAAAGCGGAAGCCGTGTACAAGAACGACTGGAAGCTGAGAACGCTCGAGCAGCGCAAAGCGGTTGTCAAGAAGGCCGCAGCCATTCTCCGCGAGAAGCTTGATGAATTCGCAAAGCCCATCACGCTTGAGATGGGCAAGCTGTTCCGCGAGGCGCAGGCGGAGGTCACGCTGAGCGCCGACATACTGGACTATTATGCCGATAACGCCGGGACCTTTCTGGCGCCCCGCAAGCTCAAGGTACCAGAAGGGGAGGCGGTCGTGGAGAGCGAACCGCTGGGTGTGCTCTTCTGCGTGGAACCGTGGAATTTCCCGTATTATCAACTGGCACGGGTCGCCGGCCCGGACCTGATGGCCGGCAATGTTCTGATCATCAAGCATGCGCCCAATGTGCCGCAGTGCGCGCTGGCGTTCGAAAAGTTG
>DATIWL010000067.1:0-4596 GCA_035519435.1 Terriglobales bacterium | reverse complement strand
CACTTTTTCCGTCTCGCGAAGGATCTTGACCATTTCCTTGCCGGTCTCGATGGCGTCCGTGAACTGGACAGCTCCCGCGCCAGATGTATAGATCGTTGCTTCTTTCCCGATCAGACCAAAGATGCCAAAGCGAATACCGCTCCGCTCGATCACGACATAACGACGGATCACATTTTCTTTTGCCAGTCGTTGAAGTTCTGCTAAGGACGGGTCACTCGCCGCAAAACTGCTGTTCGATGGGAGAATTGCGGGAATTCGACCGGCGGAGGAGGCAACTCTGATTTCTGTTCCTAAACCATCAGGCCCAAGGTCGAACTCATGATTGCCAAAGGTCGTTGCGTCGAAACCCATATGCGACATGAGTTGCAGTTCGCCGCCCGTTTGCCGAGTAGCTGCAGCAAAGGGAGTGCCCATGGTGAAGTCACCGGCATCCAGGAGTAGAACAGGCCCTTGGCTTTTGCGCGCTTCACGTCGCGTCGCCAGCAGCGCTGCGATGCGAGCATAGCCGCCTCGAGTGTCGTCGTCGTTAGTCGTAAGCGGCGTATAGTCTGACGAAGGTCCCATTCCGATAAGGGCAGAGTGCATATCATTGGTGTGCAAAATTGTGAAAGTCTTTTTAGTCATCGTTTCCTCCGCCGCGGAAGGCAGTTTTGCAGCAAGTATCCCTGCGCCTGCTACCGTCGAGACCGCAATGAATTCGCGTCGCGAAAATCTTTTGTCTTTCATACTGAACACCTCCAGGCGAGCTTCCGGATGATGCAACTCTGTTGGACTCCCCCCAGCCAGCGCGCCGATGACGTCCACTGACCGGCAGCCCAGGTTCGAGCTGCCGGCTAGTGGATGAAGTGCACCTATGTGCTAGTCAACGGCGAACGCTGCGGCGGCTATCTTCTCCAGATCGACGTACTGCGTCTTGTCGACCACTACGCCAACGCCGAGGATCTTCCCGCCCTTGAATGTCGCGGGAGACTTGTAGCGTTCGCTGACAGCGTCGCCACTGTCGTAGCCGACGCAGAGGCCATCGCCGCACAGCGTGAACTTGCCTACCTGTGCGCGCATCGGCCCCTCGGCCACTACCTTGTCGTTCAGGTAGAGCTTCGTCTTGCCGACGGACTCGTGGTTTTTACCCATGCCCTCACGGATGAACTCCATTCCCAGCGTGTACTTGCCGGGCTTGAGTTCCGGGGAGACGAACGTCTGTTCAGGCTTGATACCGAGGAAGTTGTAAACATACTGCAACTTCTTGTCGGCAATGAACATCGCGTGGCCGCCGAAGCGCGATCCATGGGCGAAAATTACACCCGAGCAGTTCGGATCGGTAATTTCAACGTCGGCGAGGATCTTGTACGAACGTCCCCGGACGTTGACGGCAACGCTTTCCGGTACCGAAGACGCTCCTGCGTAGTACTTGTATCGCTCGCGGGGCGCTTCCTCGGAAGGCCGTGGCGTGGTCAGGACGGCTGTCACATTGCGGTCGTCCAGAGGCAGTACCATGTTCGCCTCCGCTTCTTCGAACCAGGCCTTGATCAGCGCCTGCAGCTTCTCAGGGTGTTCCTTGGCCAAGTCCTTGGATTCCGAGCGGTCCACGTCGGTGTGATACAGCTCCCACTGGTCCTTGTCGAAGTGTCCCTGATCAGAGGGACATGGTGCGTGCAAAGAGGCCGCCTTCCAGCCGTTCTCCCACATCCCGCGGGTGCCGGACATGGCATAGTACTGGCGTTTCTTCTGCGTCGGCGCGTCCGGCGTCGCATCGAAGGTGTAACGCATCGAAACGCCCGAGAGCGGATACTGCTCCACTCCCTTGTAGACTTTGGGCATCTCGAGTCCGCAGATGTCCAGGATGGTGGGGACAATGTCCACCGAGTGGTGATACTGGTTTCGGATCTCGCCACGCGCCTTGATGCCTTTTGGCCATGAGATGACCAACGGGTCGCAGGTGCCACCCGCGTATTCGGAGTAGCGTTTGAACATCTTGTATGGCGTCGAGAAGCCAACAGCCCATCCCGTCGGGTAGTGCTCGTAGGTGTCCGGGCCTCCCAGCTTTTCGATGAGCTTTAAGTTTTCGGACATCTCATCCGGGTAGCTGTTGAAGAGCTTATTCTCGTTGACCGTTCCGTTGGGGCTGCCTTCTCCGGAAGCGCCATTATCGACCGCGTAGATGACAACGGTGTTCTCGAGTTGACCGCTCTCCTCGAGGTAGTCGATGATGCGTCCCACCTGTGCGTCGGTGTACTCGGAGAATCCTGCGTAGACCTCGGCTAGCCTCGAAAACAGTTTTTTCTCGTCAGCGTTCAGCGTATTCCACGGGCGTACAGCATCGCCCGGAGACGCGACATCGGGCGGCATTGGGTTGATCGGAGTGAGTTGGGTTCCCTTGGGTAGAATGCCTTTGGCGATCATGCGCGGCAGGACCCACTCGCGGTAAGCTTCGTAGCCATCATCGAACTTGCCCTTGTACTTGTCGATGTACTCTTGCGGAGCGTGGTGCGGAGCATGGTTGGCTCCCGGGCAGAACCACATGTACCAGGGCTTCGACGGATTGCCAGCCTTCTGGTCTTTGATCATCTGCAGGGCTTTGTCCGTCAGGTCCTTGGAGAGGTGATAGCCCTGCTCCGGGTAATATGGCTGGTCAACGGCGTGATTGTCTTCAAACAGGTCGGGATACCACTGGTTGGTTTCACCCCCGAAGAAGCCATAGAATCGATCGAAACCCTTCTGGAGTGGCCATTCCCTCTTGGTGGAGCCGGCGGCGATGTTCGTTTCAGCGACGCCGTGGTTCTTGCCCACCCAGAACGTGCTCCAGCCGCCATCCTGCAGGATTTGCCCGATGGTGGCGCACTCGTCCGGAAGGTGCCCGTTACAGCCAGGGAATCCGATCGCTAGCTCAGTAACCGCGGCCATGCCGTTGAGGTGGTGGTTGCGTCCTGTCAGGAGTGTGGATCGCGTCGGCGAGCAGAGCGCCGTAGTGTGCCACTGCGTGTACGTGAGGCCATTGTCGGCCAGCTTCTGCAGTACCGGCATGTTGATGCGACCGCCATATTGTGACCAGGCAGCCTGGCCGGTGTCGTCGAACAAGACAAACAGAATATTTGGCGCTCCCGCAGGAGCTCGGGTTGGAGTAAATGGTTCCCAGTCGGGAACCGAGTCGCGCACATCGATTTTAATTGTGCCCTTAAACGCTTTCTTAGCCATTGTCTTCGTCTCCCTTTATGTATTCGAATTGCATTCGGTTCCCAACCGTGTGTGGGGTCGACCCTTTTCTGTCGTGAACTCATGTGTACCGATTCAAATCCTCTGTCATCGCGCCCTGCAGCGCGGATTCAATTTCCCGTCTCGCACGCGCCTGCTGCGGAGCCGACCAGCCGGTGCGCTGACCGGCAGCCCAGGTTCGAGCTGCCGGTTCAATCGATTGAGTGCGTCTACGTATTAGTCGACGGAGAACGCTGCCGCTGCCAGTTTCTCCAAATCGAGGTATTGTGCTTTCTCGACCGTGACACCGACGAACTGGATGGTCCCACCTTTGAATGTCCCGGGGGACTTGTAGCCAGTGGCGACTGCATCGCCGCTGTCGTAGCCGACGCAGAGGCCGTCGCCCGACAGGGTGAACTTGCCCACCTGTGCGCGCATCGGACCTTCAGCTACGACTTTGTCGTTAACGTAGAGCTTCGTCTTACCCAAGGATTCGCGGTACTTCCCCGCACTTTCCCGGACGAACTCCATTCCCAGCGTGTACTTGCCGGGCTTGAGTTCCGGGGAGACGAATGTTTGTTCCGGCTTGTAGCCGAGGAAGTTGTAAACGTAGTGCAACTTCTTGTCGGCAATGAACAGCGCATGACCGCCAAAGCGCGAGCCATGGGCGAAAATGACGCCCGAGCAGTTCGGATCGGTGATCTCGACATCGGCGAGGATCTTGTAGGAACGTCCCCGCACGTTGACGGCGGCGGACTCCGGAACCGCAGTCGTTCCTGGATAGTAGATGTACCGCTCGCGGGGTGCTTCCTCCGTGGGCCGTGGGTCGGTGAGAATGTCAACACCCAGGCGGTCATCCAGTGGAAACACGTTGTTCTTTTCTGCTTCCTCAAACCAGGCCTTGATCAGCTGTTGAAGCTTCTCAGGATATTCCTTGGCCAGGTTCTTGGACTCGGCGCGGTCCTCATCCACGTGATAAAGCTCCCACTCATCCCTGTCGAAGTGTCCCTGATTGGAGGGCATCGGCGCGTGCAGAGCGGACGCTTTCCAACCGTTCTCCCATATCCCGCGAGTGCCGAGCATCGCGTAGTATTGGCGCTTCTTCTGGGTCGGTCCATCGGGCTTCGCATCGAACGTGTAGCGCATTGAGATACCCGAGAGCGGAATCTGCTCCACTCCGTGGTAGACCTTAGGCATCTCCAGTCCGCAGACGTCCAGGATGGTTGGGACGATATCCGTGGAATGGTGATACTGGTTCCGGATCTCGCCGCGCGCCTTGATGCCCTTGGGCCACGAGATGACCAGAGCGTCGCAGGTGCCGCCCGAGTATTCCGAGTAGCGCTTGAACATCTTGAACGGCGTCGAGGTCCCCACGGCCCAGCCGGTCGGATAGTGCCCGTAGGTGTC
>DATIWL010000066.1:0-52453 GCA_035519435.1 Terriglobales bacterium | reverse complement strand
AGCGTCTTTGGTCGGCGGTTGCTTGGAAGCCGTTGCCATGTCACTCCTACGCCGGCTCTCCCGGCGGCTGTTCAGCTGGCCACTGCCTGCTCGTGCGCCAGGCTCTCCATCTGAGCCAGCATCTTTTCGACGCGGCCCCGGATTTCCTCGCGCTCCCGGCGCAACTGCACCAGCTCGCGGCGCATCGTCTCGTTTGCTTCTTCGCGCTCTTCGAGTTGCTCGCGCAGACGCTTCACGTCGCGGTCGGCTGCGGCCCGGGCTTCTTTGGCGGCCTTGTATAGCTCAATGGTGCGATAAACTTTCTCTTCCAGCGCCTGAAAATCTTCGGCAGGAACCTGGGCAGATACCTCGTCCTCAGTCTTCACCGACATAAGCGGCTCACTTTCAGCAGAAGTGTTTCAGCTTTTGTGGCGCAGTATAACCCAGTTTCCTGTGGAAGACGCTGCGACTTTTGTACCGGTTGTGCTACCCGCGACGCAGCTTTTCCAGCCGTTCCGCCGCCTCGTCCAGTGTCTCAGGCTTCTTGCAGAAGGCGAAACGTACCTGTTGGGATCCGTCTTTTGGATGCTTGTAGAAGCTCGATCCCGGCACACACGCGATACCGGCGTCTTTGACCAGGTAGCCGGCAAACTCGACGTCATTCTTGAACCCAAATGCCCTGATATCGGTCATCACGTAGTACGCGCCGCGCGGCAGATAGCAGCGGAAGCCGGCCTTCTCCAGAGCGGGGATGAGGTGGTCGCGCCGCATGCGATATTTCTCAGCGAGCTCTTTGTAATACGAAGGAGGCAGGCCCAGGGCCGCGGCTCCCGCTTCCTGCAAGGGCGCAGGCGCGCCCACGGTAAGGAAGTCGTGCACTTTGCGGATGGCATTCGTGATTGCCGGCGGCGCTACTGCCCAGCCGACGCGCCATCCGGTGACGCTGTAGGTCTTTGAGAGACCATTGATGGTGACGGTACGCTCGCGCATACCGTCGAGGCTGGCGATCGAGATGTGCTGGGTACCGTCATACAGGATGTGCTCGTAGATTTCGTCCGTGATCGCGAGCACGTTGTACTCGACACAGAGGTCGCGGATCAGTTCCAGTTCCTTCTTGCTGAACACCTTGCCCGTCGGGTTGTTCGGCGTGTTCAGGATAACGGCCTTGGTGTGGTGCTGAAACGACTCACGTAGTTCCTGCTCATCGAAGGTCCACTCGCCCAAGGGAGTCTGCGGCGGACGCAGGCTGACAAATCGCGGCTTCGCGCCACTCAGGACCGAATCCGGCCCGTAGTTTTCGTAGAACGGCTCAAAAACGACGACTTCGTCACCCTTGTTGCAGACGGCTAGCAGCGTCGCGATCATCGCTTCCGTCGATCCGCAGCAGACGACAACTTCTCTCTCCGGGTCAGCCTCGATCCCTTGCCACTCCTTCATTTGCCGCGCAATCGCGTTGCGCAGATTCTTTGCGCCCCAGGTGATGGCGTACTGATTGACGTCGGCCGCGATTGCGTCCTGGGCGGCCTTCTTGATCTCAACGGGAGCGGAAAAGTCCGGGAAGCCCTGCGCCAGGTTGATGGCGCCATACTGCATTGCCTGCCGCGTCATCTCGCGGATGACTGACTCAGTGAAATGTTCAACCTTATCGCTGAGATGCTGCTTGGGAACAGGGAGGGCCTGGGTCATGGAGAGTTAGGCTAGCACGAAGCTGCGAGAATTCACCACGGACGCCAAAAAGTGTGGTTCCGTTACCGAAGGTATTTGCCGCTATTGGTGCCGGCGCCGTCCAATTTAGACTTAGGAAGCCGCAGACATAGCGGGTTGGTCTCGGGTCGAGACGCATCGAGGGAGGCGGAAATGTTTGAAACCAGTGGAACCACTGATGTGATGGAAACGAGTCCGCTGAAAAAACACATGCTCTGGTTCGCGACAGGTTGCTTCGTCACCGCTTTGATCTTTTACTTGTTCCTCATACCTGGCGCAAAGCGTACTGCGGCGGAGTCCGCTGAAAAAGCCGCGCGCCAGAAGTTTTCGTTAGAACTGGCGTCGAATCCGCTCGAAGTCCAACTGGCAGGCACGAAGTCTGCATTGCAGACTGCGACCCAGGAGCGCGACGTGTGCAAAGCCAGGTTTGACCGCCAGACGATCCTCTACGACAACAGCATCTACGTCGAGCCCGACAAGATCTGGATCATTCCTGCCGATGTCGAACCGATCGCCATTGGCGATCACCGCGTCACTTACACGCACTACGACCCGAACACCCGGCGCGAGACAGTCCACTTCCATCCTCCGCGGCAATGACGGGCCGGTCCTATTCGCTTTCCATGCCACTCGAGGAGCCGCGGCGAAGAGACCAATCGAGCCAGCCAGGCTCACGGACATGTTCTTCTTCCATCCGCTGTTGTCGTGCCGCCAAGATACCGGCGCGTCCCAGATAGCCGATCACCCGGCGAGAATTCTCTGGATCGACTACAGGTAGCCGGCCGACATCGTGGCGCAGCATTCGGTTCGACGCGTCGTGCAGGAGTTCATCCGGGTAGGCGACGATCACGTCGCGCGTGCCGACATCCAGCACGTTCCGGCTTCCTGCAGGGTCTTTGTCGAGGGCGCGAACCACATCGCCGCGGGTAATGATCCCAGCCAGGTTGCCATCGGGATCGAGAATCACCAGGCCTTGATGGCGGCAGACAGCCGGATCATGGCGCGAGATGCGATCGGCAAGTTCCGAAACACGCATTGCGCTCGAGATCGCCGGGATGCTCCGATCCATCGTCTCTGCAACCGCGACCTGCTGCAGCGCGTCGGCTTCGTAATCCTGGTGAACGCGCAGGCCCCGGCGTGCCAACTTTTCCGTCATGATCGAAGACTTGGGCTGAAAAAGCATCGCCACTCCATCGGCGATGACGGTGACCAGCATGAGAGGCAGTACCGCGTTGTAGTCACGAGTGATCTCAAAGGCAAAGATGATGAAGGTGAAGGCGGCGCGAGATGCCGAACCGAACACCGCCCCCATCGCGACCAGCGCAAACGCCCCTGGCGCCAGTCCGGCAGTTGGGAAGAGACGGTCGATGGCCATCGCGTAGGCCCCGCCCAAGGCGGCACTCGACATGAACATCGGAGCGAGCAGTCCGCCGGAAGTTCCCGAGCCCAGCGACACAATCAGAGCTATCGCCTTGGCGATCATGACAACCAGCAGCAGCTTCAGCGCGAGATTACCGTTCAGGATGTCGCCGATCGTGTCGTAGCCGACGCCGAGCACGCGGGGAACAAAGTATCCGATGATACCGAGCCCGAGCGCGCCAATGGCGGGCCACCATACTTGGTCGACTGGCAGCTTCTCGAACTGGTCTTCGACCCAGTACAGTGCGTTGCTGAACCCGACCGCAACCAGCCCGCAGATCACACCCAGAAGGAGATAGAACGGCAGGGCCTTCGGTATCCCAAAGTTGACTGCGGCGACAGCAAACATGGGACCGCCCCCGAGTAGCTGCACGTGCACCGCGGTGGCCAACGTGCTCGCAATGACCAGCGGAATGAACGATCGCGACTTGAATTCGAAGAGTAAGAGTTCGATGGCAAGAATGACGCCGGCGATTGGAGTGTTGAACGTTGCGGACATCCCGGCGGCCGCACCACAAGCCAGCAACACCTTTCGCTCCGCTGCTGTCGTGTGAAAAACCTGGCCCACCAGGGAGCCCACGGCGCCCCCAGTTTGAATGATGGGCCCTTCTGCGCCAAACGGTCCCCCCGTGCCGATCGCGATCGCTGCCGAAAGCGGCTTGAGGATCGCGACACGTGGCGCGATGCGGCTTCGATTGACCAGCACCGCCTCCATGGCTTCGGGAATCCCATGGCCCTTGATCTTCGAGCTCCCGTACTTTGCCATGAGACCGACGATAAGGCCGCCGATCACCGGGGTGACCATGACCCACGGACCTAGATGATTCAGCCTTGCGCTCGTGAAGCTGAGGGCAAACCGGTGATAGAAAAACACATTCGTGAAAAATCCGATCAAGTTGTACAACGCGTAGGCAATTACTCCGGCGATGAGCCCAATCATGCCCGCAAGCAACGACACAAGCAGCATACGGAATTGAGCCGGCGCGGTACTCCGGGCCGCTCGGGCGGCACTCGATTTCGCCTTGTCTTCATGACGGAATTGAGAGTTGTGTCCGTCATTTTGATGGGGAGGGGCTTGATCACGGTTCTGAGTCGACATGCCTAACTCGTTCTCCGTTTCCCGTCAGGCAGGGCCGCGACCCGCCTCCTCGTGTCCTTGGGAGTCATGACTCGTCGTAGCGCTCCGAGCAAAGCCGGGCCTTCCCGACGCAACACGGCGCGATGATGCCGCGACAGCTCGCGCAACACTCGTTCCCCTTTGGGAGTGAGCTTCAACAAGACCTCACGATGGTCATCCTCGCTCTTGTGCCGCTTGACATATCCGCGAGCAGCCAGACGGTTCGCCAGTTCCACCGCGCTGTGGTGCCGGATCTGCAGCCGTCCGGCCAAGTCCCCAATCCGGGGACGGGTTCCATGAGGCAGGCCCATGATGGCCAGCATCAGTTGGTGCTGGGCGGGTTCCAGCCCATGCCCGCGAGCCGCCAACTCGCTGAAGTGAAGGAACCGGCGGATGTGATGGCGGAAATCCGCCAGGGATTCGTAGTCCTTCCGTGTAAGCGTCTCCATATCTAACGTTCTCAGTACATAGATCATTGTATCGTATTACGATATATCAATCCCAGATTCCACATTCAAGGTATGCATCGCAATGGACTCAGTTCGCCCGCAGTCTAGGCAATCGCGATTGCGAAAGACGTATACAGCCTCATCGGCATTTTCACTGCACGGTGAGCGTTACTACACCCGAGGTTGTGACGTGATGCGTTTGTGGGGGCGGCGGACTCGTATTCCCGCCTCCTCCGCAGCTGAGTAGCAGCAAGACCAAGGGTCCGAGGGTCGCGAACCACAGCCAGTCCCGCCTTGCCCTGCCCTTTCGCAGGGCAGATCCGAGCGGCAGGAAGAGGAGAGCGGCAAAGGCCAGAGAAAAGACGCCCGGCAAAGTCTCGGCGAACACAACCGTTATCTGGTACGTTCCCGGGAGTGTCGAAGTCGAGGTTGAAATGCTTAACGCGCCTGCCGAATACGCGCAACTGGCTCCAGTTGGAAGATTGAGACAGTTCACACTTATGTTCGTGGCGTTCGCCGGGAGAGTCACCGGATAGGTGGCGCTCGACCCCGCGGTCACGGTTGCTGACGTGGTCGTAAACGACGGAGGTGTGCCGCCTCCCGAATCGATTTCAAACTGCAGAATATTCGACGTGCCACCGCCAGGGATCGGATTCTGCACGGTAAGCGCTTTGACTCCGCCGGCCGCCATCTGCGTGCTCGTGATTTGTGCTGTGACTTCTGTTGTGGTGACAAACTGTGTGGTGAGAGGGAGAGTACCCAGGTACGCCGTTGAGGTTGATGTGAAGGCAGACCCGTCGATGGTGAGCGTGAGATCGTGGCTCCCCGCCGTGACAAATGGAGGCGACACCGAATTGAGCACTGGAACCGGATCAACCGCGATCACCGTATACGTTGCGGTGCTGATCGGACTCGCGCCATAGTCCAAAGACGCGGCATACGCCTGAATCGTGACATTTCCAGTGTTGTAAATCGGGATCGGAGCAAAGTACTGAACCCAGCCGTCTGTCTCCAGCGCACCGGAAACTTGATAGTAAATGCCGACACTGGGTGTGGAGGAGGTGAGCGCTATCGTTTGGGTTACAGCGATGATACCTCCAGGTGCCGGAGCGAATGTTGGGGCGGCCGCTTGCACCAGCAATGCCGTACGGTTGGCCTGGCTCGAACTGTAACTGCTGTCTCCTGGATAGTTCGCGACAACGTATTGCGGTGTCTGGCCGCTAATGGAGATTCCAGTGATCTCCGTGCTGGATTGTTTTGCCCCGGTCAAGTATATGTCGGCCGTGCCGTTGTAGAAGTCGGAGGACGCAAAATCACTGGCGCCGTCGCCGTTGAAATCCGCAACCACAGTGTTGGAACAACACGGCAGGCGCATGGTACCGGTGGAGGCCATCACAAACGTGCCATCTCCGTTTCCAAGCAGAACAAAGACGTCAGTGAGGCTCGTTTGATTGGTCACGATCAGGTCGGCGATGCCGTCGCCGTTGAAATCCGCGATGGTAACGCGATGCGGATACTGCCCGGCGGGAATCGGGCTGCCGCTGGCGGGATGGAACGTTCCGTCGCCGTTGCCCAGAAAGATGTCAACCGCATCGCCTGCTTCCGGAGCTGCCAGATCCAGCTTGCCATCTCCATCAAAGTCACCCAAGGCTAAGCTGTAGGCTGCGTTCGCGGAGATCTGGGGACCCTTGGTAAAGGTTCCATCTCCGTTGCCAAGAAGAATTGTGATGGGAGCATTGCCTAGATAGGCAGCGGCGATATCAGCATTTCCGTCGCCGTTGAAATCTCCGACCACCATGGAATAGAACGAATCGGCTGGGTAGTACGACCCCGTGGTGGGCATTGCGGTAAATGAGCCATCACCGTTGCCGATCCACATGATCATGTAATAGGCGCCAGCGGCCGCCAGATCGAGGATCCCATCGCCGTTGAAATCCCCCATGGCAATCGGAGCGACGCCGTAGCTGCTGATCAAAGGTGTGCCAGGAGCCTGATTGAAGGTGCCGTCACCCCTACCCAGAAGCACCGTCAGGTAACGGTTGAACGGGTCGGAAAGGAGCAGGTCGGGGATGCCGTCCTGGTTGAAATCCGCTGCGGCGACAGGCAAGCCGCCGGGCACGGTTGGGCTTCCGGCGACCGGAGTGAAGTTCCCCTGACCGTCACCGAGAAGGATGGCAGCGCTGGCGGGTTCACCGCCGGCCACGCTGTTGATGCCCACGGCCAGGTCGATGTTTCCGTCGCCATTGAAGTCCAAGGCCAGTATGTTGGCCGCCGAACTTCCCGCTGCCGGGTTGCTGACGTTAATCCAGGTCGGGCCGTCGACGGGGCTTAAGTCCGCCGTTCCCATCAAGGAATTGCCCGTGGTCTGATCGATGAAAGAGACAGTTCCCACGGGCGATGGAAGTGCCTGCGATTTCGTAAACCCGAGTACGGTTGCCGTAAGAGTGTAGTTACCCGAAGGTCCGCTTTGCGTCAGGATGGTGGAGGTCGGGATCTGTCCGTTCACCACGAGCGCAGACGACCCCGAAGCGCTCGCGGCATAGGGCACAGCCGTCGTGGGCGTTCCTAGAAAGATCGCCTTGTAACTATAGTTCCCCGGGCCGGGACGAAGATGCATTTGCGCTTGCCCTGCGCTATTTAACTGAGCCGAGCCCAGCAAGTGGATATCCGTGCAGTGCATGAAATCAGCGTCACAGAAATTCACCTGTCCGCGCGTCACTGCGGTGGAACCGGCCTTCACGGAAGCGGTCAGCGTAATCATGCTTCCTGCACTTATGGAAGTGACCGGGTTGCCGTCGGCAGTTACAGCTAGAGCAGTTGTGGTTGCAGTTTCGCCAAAAGCAGAGGCGCAGGCCACGATGATGGCTGCGGCGTTGACGAACAAAATCGTCAGCAGATGAAATGGATCCCGGGACGATGACTTGGACAGACCGCCTGGGAAGGCTAACTCCACTCTGCGACGGTAGATCATGGCTTTCACTCCGAAGGGCCGCGTCGTTCAAGTTCCGGCTGTCCGTTGGCATCGCGGACCGATGGGAAGACCGCCTATTATACAAGCGACGCGCCGGGAATCATGCCGACTGCCATACTGTCTTACTCACAGCATGTTATGTCGGAGGGGCCCACGTATTCGGGTCCAATCCGCTCGCACAGTAGGTCAATTCTCCGCCCGCTTGCGAACAGTGTCGGCAAGGCCTTGAAGAGAGTGCACGGGCTAGCTTCTTTTCATGAAGAAACGTGCCGCCAAGTAGATCACCACGATAATTACTACGACCTCAATCACGGTTCTGACCGTCATTTCGTAGCCTCCGAAGGCAATCCAATGGTCCTAACTCATCGCTTGAATCGAGCAGCACAGCTCCGTTTCCGAGCCTGTGGCGGAACTGTCGCTCTGGTCTAGTCGTTCTCTGTAAGATTGGTATCGCACTGCGAATGAACGGCAGGGTCCACCAATCACTTTTGCACGAAATCAAGCCAGGCTCTGTTCTTTCCGTAGTCCACATTAATTTCGCACCGCTTGGGTCCAGTGTGGCCGAAGAATACTTTGAGTTCCCCTTCCGCCTGGCTCAGTTCGCCGGTCTGCATGGTTGCGCGCACCAGATCCTGATTCTGGTCGTACCTGCCGTCAACGGTAGCGTTACGACTTACAATCAATGTCCAGTCTTTTTTGCCGGGCAACAGGTACATGGTGTAAGCCCCGGGAGCAACCGAAGTATTGGCGATCATGATCTCGGTTTCCGTGAACATTGTCATCGCCACGCCACCCGGAGCCCATACTTTGCCGGCGGGAACCTCACCTCGAGTAGCCGCCGGCTTGTAGCGGCTGCTTACTTGTTTGCCATCGTCGAACGTGCATACGGCCGTGCCTGCGAGTGACTCTGCGGCGGTCTGCTGTGTGGCCGCCGTGCGCGGGAGAAGCAGCAGAATTGGCAGGACAAAGCTGCCAAGGCAGAACGAATACCGGCGGGAATGGCGATCGCTGTAGGTTACGAAATGCAATGACCTCATCATCGAACCTCCTCTGACGATCAGGCAGCAGAACGGCTCAAATTCTCAATGCACAGTGCCGTTCTGATATTAAGCACTTTTCAGCGCGAGTTTGCAGTGATAGATCACCGGCATCCGCCCTGGGGCTATGGGTTGCGGGACGGTTCGGCCACCGCCCTGGCAAATTGCCAGCGACCACTACCATCCCATTTGGACCATCCGCTGAAGGATAGTCGCGCTGTATCTATTCATGCGCTCAGGCCGTCGCTTCAGAGGAGCCGGGAGAATTGCAGCGAGCCGTGCCGCTTGTTCCCGCCCGACATTGCGGGCGGCAGTTTCGTGGTAGTAACGACACGCCGACTCCGCGCCATAAATACCGGGGCCCCATTCGACTACGTTCAGGTAGATCTCCAGAATCCGCCGTTTGCCGAGGACGAATTCAGCCACCGGCACCAGCGTGACTTCTGCGCCTTTGCGGAGAATAGAGCGGCCAGTGCCGAAGAACAAGTTCTTTACAAGTTGCTGCGTAAGCGTAGAGGCTCCACGCGTGCGGTCGCCTTCTAAATCTTCCTGGGCGGCTTTTTGAATTTCTTGCCAATCGAATCCATGGTGCTGGTAGAAATGCGTGTCCTCGGCGGCGATGACAGCATGCTGGAGATCAGGCGAGATTTGGCTGAGGGGAATGAATTTGTAGTGCCCGCGATAAGGCCTGTGATGAATCCAGGCCTGGAGGCGGCGCTGGATGTGCACCGCCGTTGTCGGAGGATCGATCCACCGGGCCGCCACCAGGATCATGGCGGCAACCAACCAAAGAAGCACCACGCCGATGACGAGCCACCGAATCATGGATCGCAACCAGTGCATCCCAGGCGTCGTCTTGGTCTGTGCGTCCGGCATTTCCGTCACATTTCAGGATAACGGCCGGGGGCGAGTTGCCGCTGATCATTCTGGCGTGTCGCAGATGACGAGCGAACGAATGCAGACATCAACTGAGGCGATCGGCGATTCGTCAATCTGCGTGAAACCGATGGGTCCACCGAAACCTGCTAGGCCCGCTGGACTCCGCCCAGGCTCTCCAGGATTTTGATGATGCGCGCCGACCAGGCGGCTATCTCGTCCTCGCGGAGGGTGCGCTCGCCAGACTGGAATCTCGCACGCAGCAGGATCGAATACTTGCCTGCGCTGACCTTGTCGCCGCGGAAGATTTCTACCGGAGCGAACTCGCGCAATTCGGGGATGCCTAATCCGTTCAGGCTTGCACAGATCCTCTCGAAAGCGACTCCATCGTCGAACCCAAACGAGAAATCACGCTCGACCACGGGAAAGCGCGGCAGGGCCTCATATCGCACCTGACGCAGATCATGCTGGTAGAGCCGATCGAGGAAGAGTTCCCCGACGAACACATCCTGCCGCAGCTTGCGCGCCGCCACGACGTCGGGATGAAGCTGGCCAAACTGCGCGACGGTCATGCCATCCATTACGGCGCGCGCCGAGCGGCCGGGATGATAGAAGCTCGGCGTGTTCGCGTCGTAGTAAAGCGTCCAGTGGCCGAAGGCGGCGAGCAGGGCTTCAACATCGCCCTTCAGGTCAAAAAACGACAGCGGCTGCGTCGGCTGGTGAACGCCGCCCTCGGAAGCCGCCCCAGTCGCGCCGATGCACAACCGCTTCAGTTCCACGAACTTCGTACCGGATGCCTCGAAGGCATTCCCTGCTTCGAACAAACGCACGGTGTCGCTGCCCCGATTCAGGTTGTAGCTCAGCATGTTCAGCATACCGGGCAGCATCGAGGTCCGCATTGCGGAAGCTTCGTCGCTGATAGGATTCGCGAGGTCGATCGGCGACGCTGCCGAAAACTGCCTCGCATCTTCTTTCGAGATGAACGTCAGTGAGATCGCCTCGTGATACCCGAGGGCCAGAAGGGAATCGCGAAGTTTCTCGTCCTTGGCCTTGTCTGGCTGATCGACAACCTCTCCGGCATAGGCGGGAAGTGTATTCGCGAACTTGTCGTACCCATGCAGGCGCGCAATTTCTTCGATCAGATCGATTTCACGCTCGATATCAAGCCGCCAGCTTGGAATGTGCACCAGGTATCCGCCCTCGGCGCCAGACAATAGCACGAAGCCGAGCCGCGTCAGGATGCGGCTAATCTCCAGGTCGCTGATATTTTCGCCGAGAATGCGGGCGACTTCCTTGCGGTCCAGTTCGATCGGGGCCAGGTCCAGCTTGCGTGCGAGAACATCGATGATTCCGCCGACGAGTTTCCCTCCGCCGGAATTGAGGATGATCTCTGCGACGCGCTGGGTCGACACCACCGTCGATTCGAAATCGGCGCCGCGTTCAAAACGATGCGAAGCGTCGGTGTGAAGTCCGTGCCGCTTCGACATGCGGCGAACCATCACCGGATCCCACCAGGCCGACTCGATCAGGATGTTCCGCGTCTTCTCGGTGATCATCGTGTCGTAGCCACCCATCACACCGGCGAGCGCGACCGGTTTGACGGCATCGGCGACGACGAGATCTTCGGCCGAGAGCTGGCGATCGACGCCATCCAGCGTCTTGAGTTGTTCTCCAGCGCGCGCCTTGCGGATGACCAACCGGCGCCCTTCAAGCAGATCGAGATCGAACACGTGTGTGGGCTTGCCGCTTTCCCAAAGCACGTAGTTCGTCGCGTCCACGGCATTACTGATCGGACGCTGATCGATGAGGGCCAGGCGCGTAGAGATCTCGGGCGACGACGGCTTGATGGTAGCGTCGCTGATCTCCTGCGCCGTGAATCGCGGGCAGAGACCCGGCTCCTGTATATCGATGGTGACCTTCGACCCGCCGTGAGAGAGCGACAGCTTCGGTTCGATTGGTTTCAGGGGCAGGTCGTAGAGTGCCGAGATCTCCCGCGCTACGCCGTAGTGATTCATGGCGTCGGGGCGGTTGGTCGTGATCTCCATGTCGTAGACAGTGGAATCGCCCTCGCCCGAAATACCCTCGACGGCAATCCCCGCGAGCGTAAGTTCGTCCGCAAGCCGGCGGTAGTCGACTTTGAAGTCAACGAAGTCGCGCAACCATGAAGGAGAAAGTTTCATTTATTGAACGACTGCTGCGAGCTGCGATTCTGAGGGCTCGAAGCTCGGGACTCGTAGCTCATGCAAACTGCTCCAAGAACCTCACGTCTCCGTTAAAGAACAACTGAATGTCGTCCACGCCATATTTCAGAATCGCGATCCGCTCCACACCCATGCCGAAGGCGAAGCCCGAAACTTTCGCCGGATCGTAGTCGACAAACCCGTACACGTTCGGATCGACCATGCCGCAGCCGAGGAGTTCGATCCAGCCGCTGGCCTTGCAGTTGCGGCAGGGATTTCCGTCGCGCGTACCCTTCCCGCCGCAGAAAATGCAACTGATCTGCACGTCGGCGCTGGGCTCGGTGAAAGGGAAGAACGACGGATAAAAACGCGTCTTTACGCTCGATCCGAACAGCGCTTTCATGGCGTGATCGAGCGTACCTTTCAGATCGCAAAAGGTAATGTTCGTATCGACGGCCAGCCCTTCGACCTGATGAAAGATCGGCGAGTGAGTGGCGTCGGGCGCGTCGTTGCGATGCACTTTTCCCGGACAGACGACGCGCAGCGGCGGCTTCAACTTCTCCATCGAGCGAATCTGCACCGGCGAAGTATGCGTGCGCAGCAGCAGGCGATCGCGCAACGGCTTCGATTCCTGTCCGGCAATGAACAGAGTGTCCTGCGTATCGCGCGCCGGATGGTTCGGCGGGAAATTCAGCGCTTCGAAGTTGTAGTAGTCGGTTTCGATCTCGGGACCGACTTCGACGGAATACCCGAGATTGCGGAATACGCCGACAATCTCGTTCATCGTTTTGATAACCGGATGCTCGGCGCCGAGCCGCCTCCGGATACCTGGCAGCGTCACGTCTACGCGGTCCGCTGCGAGTCTCGCTGAGGAGGCTCCACCCTGGATGCGAGCCAACGTGGCCTCGACCGTCTGTTCAACTTTGGCTTTGATTTCATTGACCTGTTGGCCGACGCCGCGTTTGGCGTCTTTCGGTGCGGATTTCAGCCACAGATCGTTGACCTGGGTGAGAACGCCGTTCTTGCGCGCCATCCAGCGGTCCCGGTACGTCTTCCAATCACTCTCCGATGCAACGGCGCGAGACTCTTGCTCGAGAGCAAACAATAACTCGCCCACGGCATTCTCCAGCGCCGTCGTAGAGAAGTCATTAAGTTGGGGGACGGAGTATGGCATCGATCGAAGCAATACTCTACAGGACAGGCCATCCCGAGCACAGTGAGCAACCGCCGTTCTTGCTCGTACGAAGGGAAGCGAGTCCTTCGCGCTGCTCAGGACGACAATCCTGGTAGGGCAAATGCGAGGTACTGATTGCTATCGCTACGCTGCCGCGTGTGCTTTCTTCGCCTGCTCGGCCAGGTTCGCAAATCCCGCCGGATCGCTGACTGCGAGATCCGCAAGAATCTTGCGGTCCAGCTCTACACCGGCCTTCTTCAGCCCGCTGATGAACTGGTTATAGCTCAACCCATTGAGCCGGGCGGCGGCTCCGATACGCACAATCCACAGCGACCGATATTGACGCTTCTTCTGCTTGCGCCCCGCGTAGGCGAACTTCAGCCCGCGATCGACGGCTTCTTTCGCCGACCGGTAGAGTTTCGATTTGGTTAAGAAATATCCACTCGCGCGTTCAAGTATCTTTTTGCGTTTGGCGCGGCGTTTGGTCCCGCGTTTTACACGAGGCATGACGTTCTCCTTTGGTCGATCGGTTGAGCGGCTGGAGGTAGGAAACTACGTTGACCTCTTCACACGCTTGCGGGCTTCAGGCTACGAGCTCGTAGCAACCCAGCTCTTTCTGACCTCTGGCCACTAACCACTGGCCACCGGTTTTAGTACGGGATCATCCGCTTCACCTTATGCAGATCGCCATCGCTCACAAGAGTCGCGGTTCCCAGCTTGCGCTTGCGCTTCTTGGCCTTTGAAGTGAGGATGTGACGCAGGAACGCTTTGTTTCGCTTCACCTTCCCCGTCCCCGTCTTCTTAAAGCGCTTGGAAGCGCCTTTGTGTGTTTTCAGTTTCGGCATAAAAATCGCTCTCAGCTCTCAGTTGTCAGCTCACAGTAAAACCACTGCTTCGGATACTCAGCGCAGGTTTCCGTCAACTCAAGCGATCGCATCAAAGGGTTTTCCTGAGAGCTGATAGCTGAGAGCTGACAGCTGTTGTTCTACGCTGTCTGCGCGCCACCCTGTGCAGCCGGTGGCGCGGGTTTTGGCGGTGCGGCCGGCTTTGGCTTGGCGGCAGGCACATCCTTCTTCGGCGCCAGGATCAGGTGCAGCGTGTTTCCTTCCTGTCGCGGACGGAACTCCACCATTCCCTTGTGCTCGACGTCCTTAATCAGGCGCTCCAGAATCTCACGTCCAAAACTCTGTCGTGTCATCTCGCGCCCGCGAAAGAAGATTGTCGCCTTGACCTTGTCGCCTTCTTCCAGGAAGCGGATCACGTGATTTTTCTTCGTTTCGTAGTCGTGGTCATCTACGTTGATACGAAACTTGACTTCCTTGACCGTAATGGTCTTCTGATGCTTCTTGGCCTCGCGCTCTCGCTTTTCCTGCTGGTACAAGAACTTCCCGTAATCCATGATGCGGCAAACCGGAGGTTGCGCCGTCGGGGAGATTTCCACCAGGTCGAGGTTCTTTTCGCGGGCCATCTTGAGCGCTTCGAAGGGAGGCATGATGCCAATCTGTTGTCCTTCGTCCCCGATCACGCGTACCTCGCGTGCGCGGATTCGCTCGTTCATGCGGATAAAGCGCTTATCGATACTGTCCTCCGTTCGCTAGCTGCACGGGAAATTTCCTGTAAGTATAGCATGCGGCGGCAGTTCGCCCGGGCGTTATGCCACGGTCCGCCTGCGGACCTGGCGCAGCAGCAACGCCATAAGTGCGATCGCGATCCCATTCAGGATTGCCTTGCCGAACACATCGATCCGGGGCCACAAGTTGCAGCCCGCAAATCCGGCCACGCTGCACACGATAATGGCACCGAATGCCATCGCCCATCGATGAACATCTCGGAATTCCGGCCGTCTGATCCATTTCTGTACCTGGAGGATCGCGATCGTGGCCCAGGCGAGAGCCACAATTACCGGTTGCCAGAGCGGCACGGACATTCTCGGGACAAAGACCAGACCCATCAGCAGAAACCACGGGAAGCCTAGGGCCAATGCAGCCAAGCCGACGAGCCATGGCGACGGCGCTCCCGAACCGTCGGCGCCGCAGTTTCCTGTGCTGCGTAGAAGGTATCCCGCCAGAATCAGCAGAGCAATCGCCAGCGTCCCAAGCAGGAGGGTAATCATCGGAGGGCTGTATTCGGGAACGTGGAACACGACAGTTCGCGCCCTTTTTACCCACAGAAACCATGCCGCCGCAGAGCCCAGAATGAAAACGAGTCCGGAGATCATCAGGCCTCGAAGGCGCAACCACGGTTCCTTTCGCCGCCCAGGGAAGATGAGTTCCGCAACCTGAATCGGTACCAGGACGATCCAGACACTTTCATAGCCCAGCATGAAGAGAAAATAGATCCAGTTCACTCCCCAGACACGGCCGTACATCGGACCGGAACCAAGCCAGGGAAGCGGAGCCAGCGAAGTTTGCTGAATGATGAACTCCTCAGCGACGGAGAGTGCGAGCGCCAATGGCAGCATGCTCGCCCAGCCACCGTGCCACCGGCGCACAGCCTCCCGGATCAGCAATGTGCCGCAGCCCCAGACCATGATCTCGGGAATGAATACAAAAATGTAGCTGACTCGCGTGGCGCCACTCAGTACTTCTCCAATGAACGGCGCAATGAAAAGCAGGGTCAGAACCGGAGCCATCGAGGGCCGCGGCGCGTGCGTGCTGGGGAACTCCATGCCCGAGAGCGTGTTCATATCGTAGATCCTCATTTCGTCGAACGTTGCTTCCTGCCTGCCTGGAGTTCCTGAAGGATCCTCTTCAGATTCCATGTCAATCTGTCGGTGCGCAGGTCGTCGACGACGCTTCGTACCCAAGCCAATTCCGCGCGGCGCATGGCGAGCAGGTATTCAGTTTCCAGCAGATGGACTCGTGGTAATCGTGGCTGCAGAGCCTTGATCGTCTCTTCCTCCCCCCGCACTTCCTCCTGAAGTCGTTGCGCGCGGCTTTCCAGTTGCCGCAGAGCATCCTTAGGCGCGAGATAGACGAGAAAGCTCACCGACGCCATGAATTCCGACGGCTCAGGGCGCGGCAAAGCGATCATTTCCTGCAGCCACCGGACCTGTGCCGCCTCTCCCTCGGGCGTGACGCGGTACGTGGTTCTCTCTGGCCGACGGCCCTGCCGGCTCGTGTCGATGGCAAGGATAAGCCGCGATTGAAGCAGGCGGTGGATTGCGTGATAGAGCGATCCCCGTTTCAGGACCAGCACTTCATCCTTGTGCCGCTCACGCAGGAGCCGTTGCATTTCGTAAGGGTGCATCGGTTGCTCGCGAAGCAGACTCAGAACTGCCAAGTCCCAGAGGCTGCGATTTCCCGATTCTCGAATTCGCATATATAGCTCATATGAGATATATCATGTAAGATATATGCAGTCAAGACAGGAGCGCTTGCAGAAGGAACGAGCCACGCAGATTTTGCGCGCTGTGAAGTGGAGGTTCCTACGCGACCGCGACTCTGGAGGTTCGCAGTTGCCGGTACAAGCGAAGATAGTCGTCGACCATCCGCCGTGCGGTGAAGCGTTCTCGGGCGCGGTTATACGCGCGACTGCCGTACAACCGCGACAGTTCCCGGTCCTTGCGCAGCTCGCCAAGAATTTCGGCCAGGCTGTCGGCGTCATTGTGCTCAAAATAAAGCGCCGCGTCTCCCCAGAGTTCGCGATGCGCGGCTGTGTCGTTGGCAACGAGAGCGCAACGTGAGAAGGCCGCCTCAATGGAGGTCAGGCCCATCGGCTCATAGCGCGACGTGGCTGCGAAAATCGTCGCCTTGCTGTACAGAGTTCGCAATTGTGATTCGGTCTGCGCTCCCTTGACGGAAATCTCGTGCTGATCGGTCGAGACCCGCACATCGGCGCGGATCGGCACCGGTGGAGGCGGTACCGTATGATCGGCGCCGATAATGCACACCGGCATCCCGTGCGCATGATGTATCAGCAGCGAGACCTGCTTGCCCGTGTCCCACAGCCGGCCAATCGCCAGCACGGATTCTTCTTTCGTGATGAACGGGTTGAAGTAGATCGGGTTACGCCCGGGAAGAACGCGATGTCCCTCGAAGCCGTCACTGAAGGCTAGCCGAAGCATCTCCTCCATCCAGCGCGTCGCTGTCACCACTACTTCGGCCCGCTCAATGCCGCGAGTCATGGTTTGGCGGTACCACTCCAGCCATGCCGATGGCGCCGGTTCGCGGCCGTGAACGCTCAGCCACCAGGTGATGATGTCGCCATGTGCGACCACAAGGCGCGGCGTCTCGACCGGCAGAGCTCCGAAACTCAACTGATTGAGGTGAAGCAGATCAGGCCGGGTGTCGTGCACGACCGAGCACAGATAGTCCTGTGCAGCGTGAAAGTCCTGTTCGCCCTCCTGCATCCAGTCGAGCCGGAACGCGGTGGGATGATACTCAAGACCGTGCAATCCCTGCATCCATCCGGTCTGGTGCGGAAGAGGGATTTCGCCGAAACTGACCAGGATCACCTGAGCGCCTTGTGTGATCAGGCCGGACACCAGCTCCCGGGTGTAGGTCCACACCCCGCTGAATGTGTCGGCGGTAACCAGAACTCGCACAGAACCCTCGGCAGGCGGGGAAGGTAGCTGTCCTCGCCCCTGATGCCAATAGTTTAGGGTGGAGTCGCCCGCCAGCAAAGCATTTCTTGCACGGAAAGGGTGGTTTTTTCGGCAATCAGGCGCTAGGCAGGCCTTCGGGCTTCGGAAACGGTCCTCGCGGGAAGACGGCTGGATGGGGCCCCGCGTATATCTTCAAACAGCTACAAGGGATGCCTCCAGTTGGGAGCACAGTTTCTTGATCAGTTCGTGCGCCGACTGCAGCTTTTCCCTTGCTTCCACGGGCAATCCTGGCGTTCCGAGCGCTATTTCACATGACAGGAGCAGTGCGGTCACAGTACTGTTCAATTCCGCCTGCAACGCACTGACGGCCGCCTTGCGCGCCGCTTTTTCTTCGCGTTTCCGCCGCTGGACTGCCGCGCGAACCTCTCTCCCCAAGCGCTCCACGCCGCTGATCGCAAGGTTCACCTGCAGCGGAATTGCCGTGCCGAGGTGTTCCATAACTGTTTCGGTTTGATGAGGTTCGGTTTCGAACAAGTACTGATCCAGGACCACAGCGGCGTACGATTCGGCTCGCAGCAGGGCGGCGGCCTTGTGCAAGCTCTCAGCGACGACGACGTTTTCGTTCACGGCCCGGCGAATCGCCAACGCGCAGTCGTCAGATCGCAGGTTTGGCGTAACGAGCAGAATCATGCTGGAAGTATCGGCACATTCGTCGCCAATCCGACGCCATTGAAAACACAATAGTTACTTGTGCTCGGGGGGAGTATTTTTCCCTTTCCGGTACGATCCTGAATGCCGGCTTCAGTTTTGGGAGTATTCCTTCAATTTTCGATACAGCGTGGTCTTCCCGATCCCCAGCAGGCGGGCGGCAAGCATCTTATCGCCGTTGACCTGCACCAGCGCACTGAGGATTGTCTGCTTCTCCAGTTCCGCTATGGGGATAATCGCCCGATCAGCCTGAACCGGGCCCATCATTGCGGCGGGCGCGCTGTAGAGTTGTGTTGGCAAGTCGCGGACCTGAATCTCATTGGAGCTGGTCAGAGCACATGCCCGTTCCAGGCAGTTCTCCAACTCACGAACGTTTCCCGGCCAATCGTAATTCAGCAAGGCTTTAAGGGCTTCGTCGGAGATGGACTTCTCCGCACTGCCGTCGTGGCCCATGTGCTCAAGCATGTGCGCTACGAGCAGAGGGATATCTTGCCGCCGCTCCCGGAGAGGAGGCAGGCGCAAGGTCAGCACATTCAGCCGGAAGTAGAGGTCCCGGCGGAAGGTGCCTTGCGCGACCGCATGTTCGAGGTCGCGGTTGGTTGCCGCGAGGATCCGGACATTGATCGGAACTCGCCGCACGCTTCCCACGGGGCGAATCTCCTTTTCTTGAATGGCCCGAAGCAATTTGGCCTGCAGATCGATCGGCAACTCTCCAATCTCATCAAGAAATACAGTGCCGCCTTCAGCGATCGCCAGCAACCCGTCTTTCGGATGGGTCGCCCCGGTAAAGGCGCCGCGTACATGCCCAAACAACTCGCTCTCGATCAGCGTCGGCACCAGCGACCCGCAGTCCACCGGGATGAACGGTTTGTTCCGGAACGGACCCGTGAAATGAATCGACTTGGCAACCAGTTCTTTGCCGGTACCACTCTCTCCGAGAATCAGAACGGGGTGTGTACTCTGGCTCGCCTTTGCGATGATGCGGTAGAGCTTCTCCATTTCAGGAGCGCGTCCCACGATGTTGCCGAATCCCTGCCGCGACCGGATGGTCTCGCGCAGCACACGATTCTCCGTCTTGAGTCGCAAATGGCTGGCGACACGCTGCAACAGCAAGCGAAGCTCTTCCATGCTGAAGGGTTTGGTTACATAGTCGTACGCTCCATCCTTCATCGCCTGCACCGCAGACTGCACCGTACCGTGGCCCGTCACCACCACCACGAGCGTATCCGGGCGGTGTTTCCGGATGGTGTGTAACGCCTCGATCCCGCCTGCCCCCGGCAGCTTCAGATCAAGCAACACGACATCCGTCCCGTGGTTGTCGAGCAGTCGACAGCCTTGTTCAGCCGATTCCGCGATCTGCGTGTTGAAACCGAGTGATTGGGCGACGGCGCGGCAAGCTTCGCGGACTGCGCGGTCGTCGTCGATGATCAGCAGATTGAGAAAATTCGCTCCCTCAATCTGTTGCGTGGGGCTTGCCAATGACTCGGTGGCCAACATGACATTCCTCCCTTGGAATGCGAGACTCACGGAAACAGTGACTGGCACCATTCCCACAACGGGGACGCCTTGCCTATTTTGGGAATTGTAGGGATTTGCGGTTCCCGGCTAAGTGCGGCGCGTCACGTCCGATTGTGACAATCCGGGGAGGCTGGCGGCGCCGCCGAAAGGACGCGCCTGAGATAGGAAGCGGCTGAAAACTCAATGACCTCTGCTGGCCTCAGTGCAGATCGACCGGCTGGGCGAGGCGAAACGTCAGGCGGCGCTCAGACTCAAAAGACACGTCCTTCTTCCCGGTTGCGTAGGCGGCTCCTGTGCCCCCTGCCCCCCCGACGATCGAGCCGATGAGAGCGCCTTTGCCTCCGCCGGCGAGCCCGCCGATCAGGGCCCCCGCTCCGGTTCCACCGCCGATCATCCCCAGATTGCGCTTTTCGTGCGAGCCGCCCTTGGCAAAGATGCTCGACGTTTCAATCGCCATCGGCTTTCCCTCGACCTCGATCGAGACCAATGCAATCCGCAGATAACCGGGATCCCGGAGTCGGCCGGAAGCCTTCGCTGCTAGCACCCGTCCGAGGACGGCGGCGCCCCGCGGGATCGTCGTTTGCCCCTCCAGAACGACTGGTTCGTCCAGCGTTCCCGTGAAGCTGTCGCCCGTGTTCGACGACACGCTCGAGAGTGTCGTCTGCAAGCGAACGGTGAGGGGCGTGCCTGCTGGGAGCTTGCTCGCGGTCGGCACCAGGGAATGAGTCGGTGAGACCCCGTCCGCGTCCGATGGCCGGTCAAACGGCAGGTTCTCCGGTGCTGCAGCATTGGCAGAATCGTCGGTTGGAACGCCGGGTGTCCTTCCACAACCCGAGGCCAGGCTGATGGCGAGGGCGACGATCCCAATACGACAGTGCCTCGACAATTTCACGGAGTGCCTCATTGCGAACCAAAAAGCGCACGATGGGTGCCATAGCATCTGCTGAAAAAGCAAGGGTTACGGGATGATGTCATTGTCCGGCAGTGTAGTTTTTGCCATCGGCGAGCGCGAAATGCTGGGTGCCGACTGCAAACAGACAGTCCGGCGCCCGCAAGCTTTTACCAGCAAACGAAACAGGGGAGCGTTTCGGCTCCCCTCTTCGTGATGGTCGATTGCTAAGTACTAGTTGGATCCCGCGTCAGCCGCAGCGCTCATCGACCCGTCTTCCGGCTGAACCACAACGCCGTCAAACGGAGTGGCGGCCACAAAGCGGCCCCCCACGACGCTGACTCGGCGCAGCGGGAAGCCTGCATCCGGACCGCGCTGCCAGGAGCGTCCGCTATCGGTGCTGACGAAAATCACACCGGTCGAGTCGCTGGTGGCAAGCAGGCGCTTGTGAGACGTGTCGAAGCTGACGGAGGTGATGTCCTTGCTCGGAATGCCGTTCATGACATGTTCCCAGGAAGTGCCGCCGTCGTCACTGCGGAAGGCGCCTTCACGAGCGGCGATGACAATTCCGCTCTCGGAGGTAAGCGCGCTGCCGCGGATGCCGACCAGATAGGATGGCAATCCGGCCTGTTTCCACGTGGCGCCGGAATCACTGGAGACCAGTGCCACCGAGCGTGTGGTTGCGACCATGAACGAGCCCTGCGCGCGTACCGAAACGAAGTCTTTCTGTCCCAGTACCGGCCCGCCCTTCCAGGTCTTGCCTTGATCGGAACTGCTGTAGATGCCCAGTGTGGTAGCTGCCCACCAGCGCGATGCACCCAGTTCCAGGTCGTTGACGCGAGCATCCAGATCGCCCGTCTTCTTCACGATCGTGGTAGTCGCCGCTTTCTTCGAGCCCTTCTTCGTGGCCTTGACGGTCTGCTCGACCACGATTGCACTCATCGGACGCCACTGCGTGGCGTTGCGGTCGAGAGCGAACATGCCGCGGTTCGTCCCCGCTACCAGAGTGCCGCTGGCTGCTTGCTTCAGAGCGAAGATGTCGCGTCCGCCCAGTCCCGCGCTGCGTTGCAGCCAGGTGTGCCCATTGTCGCGCGTATAGAACACGCCGCCGTACTCGCGATCATTGACCAATCCGACGTAGAACGTGTTTGCTTCTTTCACGTCCGCCAGAAGGGCGGAAACATAGCGGTGAGCGTAGCCTTTATTCGACGTGGACCAATTCTGCGTCCCATCCACGCTCGCCATGACGCCGCTACGATCGGTGGCGAGAAGCACATGGTTCGAATCGCGTGGATCAACCAGCACGTCGTTGACAACGATTTCCGGATTGCTGACACGCTTCCAGGTCTTGCCCAGATCGGTGGTTTTCCACAGACCTTCGGTTGTCCCGGCGTACACGATGTTTTCATTCGTGGGGTCCTGCTTCAACACGCGCGTGCGGCGCGCCGAGAACGGAATTCCCTGAATCTTCGCGAACTGGTTGCCGGCTGTCTCGCTTTTGTAAATACCCGAGCAAGCGCTGGCGAACACAACGGATGGGTTCGCATGGTCGACGATCACCGAAAACACATCGGAGTCGTCGATCATGCCTTTGTTGATGTGCTGCCAGTTGGCGCCGCCATCGGCCGTCTTCCAGGCCAGGTGCCAAGTGCCGGCGTAGACAACGTTCGCATCCTTCGGATCAATCGCGATGGACTCGATGTTCTTGATGTCGACGTGATTCGCCGGGGACATGCGCTCCCAGCTGTCACCGCCATCGCTGCTGCGGAACACACCGTCCAATGCGCCCGCCACCATCACCTTGGGGTTGCTATGGAACAATGCCATCGCGCGGATCGACTTGCCGTGCATGGCGGGCAGCGTTTCCCAGTTCTTGCCGCCGTCCTTCGTGCGGAAAATATCTCCAATCTGCTGGCTGGAAACGCTCCAGGCAGAGACATAGATACGCTTCGAATCGTGGGGATCGATCGAAATGTGGTCGAGGACGTAGTCGTCGCCGCCCAAGCGCGCAAACCGCGCCCAGCTGCGTCCGCCGTCCTGTGAGACGAACAGCTGACCCGTGCTCGTGCCCAGCAGCATGTGGTCAGGATTGTGAGAATCGTAAGCCAAGCTGCGCGCATCACCGCCGTCCGGACCGAGCACTTGCCACGATCCAGATGCCAGCAACGCCGTCGACACCAGGCCAAATGCCAAGACTGTCAAGCCCTTGCGGACAAATCCCCAATTCATAAGCGTAGATTGACCCCTGCGAACGATATTCGCCTGTCCACAAGAGACTGACAGCCTAGCACGGACCCGGCAAGGTTACCGAAGAACAGACGAAAAAAGGGCCGGTGGGGTTGTCCCACCGGCCTTGCACTTGCCCTTACGAGTGGCTATTGGGCCTTTTGGGCTGGTTTCTTGGCAGCCGGCTTCGGGTGATCCGGAATCGCCTTCACCTTGGTTTCATCCACCGCGGCCGTCGAGCCGGCTTCGGGGAACGTGGCACCGGCCGGAACGATCCACTGTTCCGAAGTCATGGTGCCAGCATTGCCGGTCCGGGTTTCTATGCGGCTTGGGTCGATGTTCTGCTTCGCTTCGCCGCCAGAGATGTAAGCCTTCACGTCAACCGCGCGTTCCGCCGCAAGGTTCTTGCGTTTTTCCTTGGGATCGGCATTGCCTACAACCACCAGCTTCGCTTCCGGATCCTGCTGCAGTTTCAGGGCAGCATCATCCAGCATGGCTTTGCAGGTGTTGTCGACGCGCCAGGGCTTCATCTTGTTCGGATACTGGCATTCGTTGAGCTTGCTGGCCTGCGGAGGCGGCGGTGGCGGATTCTCCACTGTCACTGAACTCGACGCCGAGGCTGTCAAGCCGCGCGAGTCGGTACAGGTCGCATTGACTGTGACCGTGCCTGCCGGCGCTCCGGTGGTGTTCAGGGTCGCGGAGTTACCCGAGCCCGAGACGCTGCCGCCGGTCGCGGTCCAACCACCCACACTCACCGGCACGCTGTCCGGGCTGGTGCAGGTGCAGGTGATGGTGGAAGGAGATCCCGTCAACACGCTGGTCGGATTCGCCGAGCACGACATCTGCGGTGGGTTCTTCGGTGGCTCTTTCACCGTGAAGCTCGAAGAGCAACTCGCTTCGTTGTTCTTCTTCGCCTTTGCATCTGTCACCCGGGCGGTCACCGTGTAGCTACCGCCCGCCAGGCCGTTGGTGTCGATGGAAGCGCCCGTGTCTTTGCCTTCCAGCTTTCCGCCGGTGCTGGACCAGGCGTAGTTCAGCGTGTGCTTGGGGTTGAAGTTGCTTGGCGCCACCGTTACATGAACCGGTTCACCGACCATCACTTCGCTATGATCCGCCGAGCATGATGCGGCCACCGGAACTTCCGGCGCGCCACCGCCAATGTTGAATACCAGACCGGTGCGCAAGCGGACGCCGTTCAGCACGGGCCGACGCAGCCCTGGATCCGTTACCGGGGCGTCGTCAGCAAAGTTGTGACGCCCGAGAACGTAATCCGCTTCAATCAACCGGATGCTGAAGTACTTCGTAGCCTTGATATCAATGCCGCCGCCGAGAATGGTCCCAATGCCGTTGCTTGACGACACGTTCTTCGGGCTCAAACGGTTGAGGCCGAGCATCGTATGCACAAACATGTTGAGGTTCTCGCCTCGCCACATGAGCCGGGGTCCAACGGAAATCGAGCTCTCAGACGCCAGGTCCTGGAAATTGCCTCCGACGTCGACAGACAGTCCCCACCACTTGTCAAAGTTGTAGGTTCCCGTCACTCCATAACCAATGGGCATGGAGTTCAGCTTGGTCGCTACAGCTGGTTGAGGTGGCTGGAACGGTGTGCTCGTACCCACGGGCACGGTGCCTCCCGGGTTCAGCCACTGGTATCCGAGGAACAGATCAATCTTCGGCGGCGTTTCATCCTGTGCACTCAACAGGACCGCGCCACCCGTCAACAGCATCGCCAGAACCACTACCACACTCACGCTTCTCCGGCGTGTTTGGGAACAGAGAGACATAAAATCCTCCGAATCATGTCCAACGCATTTCCACTAAAGCGACAGAATTTACGAGGCCTGATACTACGAAAAGGATCCGGTCATCCTGGGAAACAAGAAATTCTACAGCAAGGGTACGGTTGACGAAAGCGAAAGAATGCCGACTGTCGCCGCTGACAGCAGATTCGGCATCTCAAAGTGATATGGCCAGGGCAGGGTTGCGGCCAGACCACGCAAGCTGAATAATGTCGTCTGGGGCTATGACTCAAGAGCGCATATTGATTGTCGAAGACGAAGAGAATGAACGCACCGGCTTGGCGGAGCTGGTTTCCAGCTGGGGCTATCGCACCGATACGGCGGCCGACGGCGTCGAGGCCCTGGACAAGGTTGGCGCCTTCTCTCCAGCCATTGTCATCACGGATGTGAAGATGCCGCGCATGGACGGCATGGAGCTCGTCGAGAAGCTCGCCGACCTCTCCCAATCCATCGCCGTGGTGATGGTAACGGCCCAGAAGACGACCGAGATCGCATTCCACGCCGGGCGGCTGGGCGTGCAGGACTACATCGAGAAACCAATCGACTTCCGCCGTCTGCGCTCGATACTCACCAACATCAGCGAAATCCTGCAGACGCGCAGTGAGAATGAGTCGCTTCGCCGGACTCTCCGGGATAAGGGTGCGCTCGGGCGCCTGGTTGGATCTTCGGCGAAGATGCAGGAAATTTTTCGCCTGATCGAGATGGTTGCCCCCAGCACGGCCTCCGTGCTCATCACCGGCGCCAGCGGCACGGGCAAGGAGCTGGTAGCGCGCACCATTCATGACCTGAGCCCGCGCCGCAACAAACCGTTTGTACCGATCAACTGCGCCGCAATTCCCGAGACTTTGATCGAGAGCGAAATCTTCGGCCATGAAAAAGGCGCCTTCACCGGGGCCCTCGAGCGCCGCACCGGCTGCTTCGAACTCGCCGAGGGCGGAACCCTGTTGCTCGACGAGATCGGCGAGATGCCGGTTGCCACGCAGGCAAAACTTCTCCGTGTCCTCGAGGACCGCAAGCTGCGACGCCTGGGAAGCAAAGTCGAGACTTCCGTGGATGTTCGTGTGCTCGCCGCTACCAACAAGATTCCCGACGAGGCTGTTGCCCAGGGCGAACTGCGACAGGATCTCTATTACCGCCTCAACGTCTTCAACATCCACATGCCGCCTTTGCGCGAGCATCGGGAAGACGTTCGCGATCTGGTCAAGTCCCTGCTGGCGGAGATGAGTCAGAAACACAATCGCAAGGTTGCCGACGTCAGCGAGGCCGTTCTCAATTTGTTTCACAACTATTCATGGCCGGGCAATGTGCGCGAGTTGCGCAATACCCTGGAGCGCGCCGTGATCGTCTGTGAGGGGGGCCTGATTGAGACGAAACATCTGCCGCCCGGCTTTGGCCAGGTCGTCCGCCCGGCCGTGCATGATCCCGACGCCGTGCATCTGGGTGTGGGAACCACCGTCGAGGAAGCGGAGCGGCAGCTCATTCTCAAAACCCTGCAGGCCACCAGCAATAACAAGACGCGCGCTGCCGAGATTCTCGGGATCAGCCTGAAGACCCTGCATAATAAGCTCAAGGAGTATGGACGAACCACGGATCCGGTATTAGCTGCAGAGGAATAAGCGGTGGCCCGCGGAACGCCCCCCTCTCTTGATGGGGATCGCGAAGCAGACAACGGGCAGCGATCGGCGATCGCGGAGCGTGGCTGGGGTCCGCTACTCCCGTAGCAATGCGCAATGAGCCGCAAAGCCATCATCGTGTTCGCGATCACGACGCTGATCACCGCGTTGGCCGTCGGCTTTTCGTGGGTCTATCTCTCCCAGATGCTGCGGCAGCGCCTCCTCTGGGCCGACGAATCGGCGTCCACCGCCACCGGCCAATTGGAATATGCGGCCTCCAAGGCGGTTCCCGACCTGACCAGTACCCGCGTCGACACCACCAATCCCAAGGCCTTGCGCACCGCCATCTCCGAGTATTTGCAGACCGACACCAATCTGAACGACATGCTGGAATCGCTGGTCAGCAACTCTCACATCATTTATGACGCGGCCATCGTCGATCCTACCGGCATCGCTATTCTGGATACGAACCCTGCATGGAACGGCAGACCGATCGACCCCCGGCCCGACTTGATCGTCTTGCGCGACGCGGGTTTTCGCCGCCAGTTGCGGATGCTTTACGGAGCAGGCACCGTCTATGACGTCAGTATCCCTCTGCAACTCGCCGGGCAGCCGTTCGGCAGCGTCCGGGTCGGCGTCAACACCGTATTTCTGCGCAACGAACTCACACCCCGCCTGCAGCAGGCGGCTTTCTTCTGCGTGGTTGCGATCTTCTGCTCCCTGGTGCTCTCTGCGGTGATTTCCAACGTGGCGCTGGGTCCTCTAAAGCGGATCGCCGCTAACCTTGACAGCGTGGTCGCGGGCGAGCCTGAAATCCCGCCCACCGCGGATCCCGCGGATGAAGTCGGACTGGTCTCGCTGAAGATCGCGCACCTCGGACGGCACATCCGGGACACGAATCAGATCTTCTCGGCCCTGAAGGACAACGTCGAACAGGTCATGGCGAACTTGCAGGATGGCCTGATGCTGTTCACCAGCGATTCACGCGTCGTCCTCGTCAGCGCCTCGGCGGAGAAGTTTCTGGACCGTCCCCGGCGCGAAATCCTGGGAAGCACCGCCGACGAAATCTTCTCCGACGGTTCTCCTCTGGGCGCGGTTGTACTCCCGGCTTTCCTCCAGCAACGACCGCTCACCCAGTACGAATTCGACGCCGCCGACAACCGCAGGGTGCAAGTCTCGCTCGATTTCATTCAGGAGAAGGGAACCGCCATCGGGGCGCTTCTGACGATGCGCGACGTGGAGTCAGTCCGCCGCATTGAAGATGAAATCGAAATCTCGCGCCGCCTTTCCGCATCCGGACGCCTCACGCGCGGCGTGGCGCACGAGGTCAAGAATCCGATCAACGCCATCGTGCTGCACCTGCAGTTGTTGCATAACAAACTCCAGCAAGTCGACCCGGATACGCAACGCCATATGGAGGTCATTGGCAACGAAATTCATCGCCTTGACCGCGTCGTCCAGACGTTGGTGGATTTCACCCGCCCGCGCGACCTGCGCTTGCAGGAGGTCGACATGCGAAAGATCCTGGAAGACGTCTCGATCCTGGCCGGTCCCGACGCCGCCCAGCACGGCGTCCGCCTGTCCCAGGGCTTCTGCGAGGAGCCTCTCATTGTGCGCATCGATCCGGATCTCATGAAACAGGCAATCCTGAACCTGGTGTTGAATGGCGTGCAGGCCATGGCGCACGGCGGAACGCTGACCTTGGCGGCGCAGCGGGAAGAAGAGACTGTCCTGATTGAGGTGCGCGATGAGGGCAGCGGAATTCCACCGGAGCTACAGGAGAAGGTGTTCGAACTCTATTTCACAACCAAGAAGGGAGGCAGCGGTATCGGCCTGGCCCAGACCTACCAGGTGATGCAGTGGCATTACGGATCGATCGACTTCGAATCGACCCTAGGCGTTGGAACCACGTTCCGGCTTCGGCTGCCCGCCGTGGTGCACTCCACGGATGCGGCGACGGAGGTTTCGGTCCGATCGTGACCGCAAATAGGATGGCACGTATGCCGAGATTCGCGATCCTCCTGCTCCTTTCCTTGGGCGCGGCATGGGCGTGCCAGGATGCGGCATCCTCCGCGTCCGGCCAGGCCCCTGCGCCCAATGACAAACCTCCTGCGGCCACCAGCGATTCGCCCCAGCCTCCTGCCGGTCAAAGCAGCGGCCACGCCCAAGAGAGTGCTGCGCCAGAGAGCGTCGAGCAGTCTGCGCCACGGGCTTCTGCCGGCAATCCCGCGCCAGCCGCGCGCAAGCGCCGCGCGAGAAACCGGAAGCCGATTGAGCCAGCGCCGGCAGAAGGCGAACACCGCAAGATTGTCATCAATCGCGGGGGAGTAAGTGAGCCGGTCACTCAGATCATTCCGGGCATGACGCTCGAAGAATCCAAGCGGCAGCGCCAGGAGGCCCAGGATCTGCTCGCGACCGCCGAATCTGACTTGAAGAAACTCGCGGATCGTGAATTGAACTCAAAGCAGAAAGAAACGGTCAGCCAGATCCAACATTACATGGAAGTCGCACGGTCCGCGCTTGGTGACGGCGACATCCAACGAGCGCACACTTTAGCCCAGAAAGCCCAACTACTCTCGGATGATTTGGTGAAGCACTAGTCTGGCGCTGGGAGAGGCTCGTGGGAGTGGACTGGACCACGGGGACTGGGGCGTCTCAGTGTCTTCCCATCACCAAGAAGGCGAGGTAGAACAGTTGTACCGTCACGACGCCAATGATCACGTAGGTCGCGATCTCCAGCCTGCGGCTTGATTCCTTCACGCCCCGCACGACGTCGGCGACATCAGTCGTCACCTGCACCAGGGTTTCCGTGATCTGTTCGATGTGCTGGGCTGAACCCTGGATTCTCGCCGATACCCGGGAGTTCTCGAGGATCGAATTCGCCAGCCGCTCGTTATTGCGGATGTCGAGTTCGGTCTTGCATGCCGCCCACCACGGCGTTCCAGGGGGATTGTCGTACATCCGTGCCCGGATCTCCTCGTACGACCGGCGTCGTAGGAGTTCGACGAGCGCATGCGTTTTTGCCGCGTTCGGGTTCTGGGGAGCTGTGGCCATGGATCGAGTTGCAGGATAGCGGCAAACCCCGGTCGGGCTTGAGATGCCCAAAGGTCAGTTGGACCCTGTCTCTATGGACTCATTCCCCCCTGCCAAGGGTTCAACGTGCCGGCCAATGACCCTTGTTTTACTTGGGTTTCCGCGTCGCGTTTACCTTCGCCAGCAGTTCCTGGCATGGTCCCTGCAGCGGTCCAGGAATCTTCGCTCCTTCTTCCAGGACGGCGCGGGCCTCGGCCGTCTTGTTGACTTTGGCGTAGGCCCAGCCCAGCCGGTAGAGTGCCGTCGCATACGACACGTCGTCCTGACCTTTCAACAGCGCCGCTGCCTCTTTCAGTTCAGGGACCGCCGCCGCTGCCTTCTCCTGCTTGGCATAGGCGTAGCCCAGCGTAGAGTGCGCCACACCCCCTGAGAGCTTCCTGGACTTGTCCGCGTCAGGCGCGTCCGCCTTTGCGAGTTCGATCACTTTCTGCGAATAGGTGATTGCCTTCGCCAAGCTCGTAGGCCGTGAATCTTCCACATAAGCGTTCGCCAGCAGCAACATGGTCGGCATGCTGTTAGGATTGGCCGCCAGCGCTTTCTCGCCGTACGAGAACAGCCGCGCCGAATCGTTCAGCTGGCCGAGCGTGAACATCGCGTATTGTGCGACAGGTTCGTCGAAACGTGACCCCGGAAATGCCGTCGCAAAACGCTCGATGTAGTTCATGCGTACCTTGGAATCCTTCTCGTCAGTGATGGCGTTGTATGCTGCCGTCTCCAGGAATTCGTAGGAACTCTTGTTGCCCTCTGTAATATCCCGCAGGCGATCGGCGAACTGCTCGTCGGTCATGCCTTCGGGCTTGGGCATCTTCAAGGCATCGTTGTAGTCCTTGCCCCCACGCGTGGCATACTCCATCAGTTTGGAGTTCGATTTCATCTGCTGGGCGATGTTCGTCTGTGAAACCAAAATGTCCATGTTCCTCGGCGCCGCCGCCAGCGCTTTTTCTCCGTAGTTCAACGCCTTTTCCAGATCGCCGGTGGTTTGGTAAGACTGTGAAATCTGCCAGTTGCCGTACGCCACGGCCGCCGGATTCGCGGAGAACTTTTGCACGAAGTCTTCGTACAACGCGATTCTCTTCTGCGTGTCTTGCTCGTTCGAGATCGCGATCAGATCCTTGTCTTCGGGCGTGCCCGCAGGAATCACGATCTTCTCGAGCTGGGCGAACGACGTCAATGAAAGAAGGAGAATTGCGAGTACAACACGGTGCATGGTTGCCTCCGAATCGGATATGAATTTTGCAGCGCGAATCGTAACGCCGAACCCCGCACGGTGCAAGGGCGCACGTCATAGTGAATGGTTCAGAGCGCGCGGATCACAGCCGTCGGAAGCGCTAGCTAGCTCCGCCCTTCGCGCTTCTGGGCCACGACCAAGCCGCGCGGCGTCCGCAGAAGAACCACCGAGATCAGCCCCTCCTGCTCCAACTTCAGCGCCGCCTGCCGGACGGTCTTCAGGTGGGAACTGGCGTCGTGCATCAGGATCAGCCCGAACGGATTGACTTGCGGCAGGAACCGCCGGACTTCCTGCTCGCGGATCGGCAGATCGCTGTCGCTGAAGAACAGATCAATCGTGCCCTCGATCTTCATCTCGAGGCTCGATTCGTTTCGTAACTCGATCCACTCGGCTAGCTCCGACGCAGCGATGCGGGCCTTGGCACTTTCGTAGACTTTCGGGTCGAACTCGCACGTGACGACGCGCCCTCGTCCGTTGGCCTTCAGTCCCTCTGCAATCCATAGTGTGCTGATACCGCTGAAGGTGCCGGTCTCGACCACCAGATCGGGCTTGATCGTCGTCACCGACGTCCGCAGAAATTCCAGCACCTCGACCTCGGCAGTCATCGAGTCGAACATGCCCCATTGCTCTGGATGTGGACACTCTGGCGTAGGGCGGTGGTATTCCGGCTGAAGGCGGTCTCCTCGCTCAATCTGCCGCAGGATGCGGTGTTCCTGCTTTTCCTTCTTGAAGAATCGCCGAAGCGAAAGGGACATAGATAGCAAGTTTAACAACTAGCCACGAGCTGCAAGCCCGGGGCTGCGAGGAATCGTGGTGTTCACAGGCCAAACCCATGTTCCCGCACCGGGTGCAGCAACGGCCTCACCATACCCGGCACGCGTTTTCGCGCACCATGGCCTGCCCGGCCTTGCATCCCCACGCCTGTTGGAACTCCGGCATGTTCTGCACCACGCCGTTCACGCGATAACGTCCTGGAGAATGCGGGTCGGTATTGACGAGAGTGCGTGCCAGTTCCGGCCGCCGCTTCTCGCACCACACTCGCCCAAATCCCAGGAAAAATCGTTGCTCCGGCGTGTAGCCATCGATCTTGTCGCCTGCTTTGGCGGACTTGTCCGCGGCGATCATCGCGCGCAGAGCCATCAACGCAATGCGGGCGCCGCCGTTGTCGGCCGTGTTTTCGCCCAGCGTGAGCCGACCGTTCAGCTTCAGGTCATCGACGGCGACGAAGTTGCTGTATTCGTCCGCGATGCAACTGGCGCGCTTCTCAAACTCCTTCCCGTCCGATTCCGTCCACCAGTCACGCAGGTTTCCTTGCGGATCGAACTTCCTTCCCTGATCGTCGAAGCCATGGGTTAGTTCGTGCCCGATGACCACCCCAATGCCGCCCATGTTGACCGCGTCGTCCATAGTCTTGTCGAAGAAGGGCGGCTGCAGAATGCCGGCCGGGAAGACGATCTCGTTGTACGACCCGCTGTAGTATGCGTTCACCGTCGGCGGCGTCATGTTCCATTCTTTGCGGTCAAGCGGTTTGCCGATCTTGTTCAGCCGACGGCGCGTTTCAAACTGCGTCGCCCGCACCACGTTCCCCATCAGGTCGCCGCGTTCAATTGCCAGTGAACTGTAGTCACGCCATACATCCGGATATCCGATCTTGTTTCGTATCGCCTCCAACTTGATCCTGGCCTGCTTCTTGGTCTCATCCGACATCCACGGCAGTTCAGCCATATCTTCCTCGAGGGACTTCTCGAGCGCAGCCACCAGTTTCAACATGCGGGCCTTGCTCTCAGCGCCGAATGCCACTTCGACGTATTTCTGACCCAGGGCTTCGCCCAGGGACCCGTCCGTCAGATCCACGCACCGTTTCCACCGGTCTTTGATCTTTGCCTGTCCGGTCAGGTACTGCTGCATCGTGAAGTTCGCACCTACCCACGGCTTTGATAGCCAGGGCGCGGCCGAATGGAGCAGATGCCACGTCACATACGTTTTCAGCGACTCCAGCGACTCGGTTTCAAGCACGCCGTTGACTTCCTTGAAGAAATCCGGATTGCCGACATTCAGCTCTGTGAATGCTGGCGCTCCAATCGCCGAGAAGTAGCGCGCCAGAAAGAAGTTCGGCGCCAGCGCCACTGCCTGGTCGCGGCCCATCTTGTGATCGCGATTCTTGGGGTCGCGCCGCAGAGTCCGGTCCATGGATGCTTTCGCCAGGGCCGTCTCAATCCTCAGCACCGTCTTGGCCGAATCCGCGGCGTGTTCGGCGCTCTGTCCGTTCAGCGTGAACAACTGGGTCGCGTACTGCACCAGATGCTGCCGCATCTCCGCCATTTTGGCGTCGTCCTTGATGTAGTAGTTGCGGTCTGGCAGCGTCAATCCGCCCTGGTCGAGATACGCGATTACCTGATCGGCGTTGTGCAGATCCGGTTGCGAATAAAACGCAAACAAACTCCGAGCTCCCCGCAGATGCATCTGCGCGATCGCGTCGATCAACGCTGCCTTGTCTTTGGCCGCGGCGATGCGGTCAAGATCAGGCTGCAACGGCGTACTTCCTTTGCTTTCCGCTGCCGGCTCGTCCATGCAAGAGCTGTAGAAGTCACCGATCTTCTGCGCGGTTGCGTCGCGTTTCGGTTCCGCCACCGCGGCTTTCTCCAGAATGTCGCGCATGGTGAACTGATTCCGTTCATCCAATTCGATGAAACTCACCCACGAGGACTGATCCGCGGGAATCTCCGTCCGTGCGATCCATTTCCCGCACGCATACTGATAGAAATCGGTGCATGGATCGGCCGATTGATCGATGTTTTCAATGCTGAACCGTTGCGAAGCGGCCGGTGCGGGACCAGCCGTTTGCGCGACACTGAACCCCGCCATGAGGACGACTAGGACGGATACTGTCTGAAGACGGCGCACGGAAAACCTCCTGAGAAACGGGTTACTCGGTTGTGAAGTATTCAGGGACCGGATTCTCGAACATCGAGTAATCGCGCGTCACCACAACGATCCCGCTGTCGGTCATGAAGTACCTTTGGCGGTCGGCTTCGGCGTCATAGCCGATGGTGGTTCCCTCGGGGATGTGCACGTCACGATCGAGAATCGCCCGCCGGATCCGGCAGCGGCGTCCGACATTGACGTGGGAGAACAGAATGCTCGACTCCACTTCGCTGAACGAGTTGATCCGGACATCGGGCGAGAGCACGGACTCCTCCACGGAACCGCCCGAGATGATGCAACCCGAAGAAACCAGAGAATCGAGCGCACGCCCCATGCGGGCCTCTTCGGCAAAGACGAATTTCGCCGGCGGGTACTGCCGCTGGTGGGTGCGGATCGGCCAATGCTCGTCATAGAGGTTGAATACCGGCGACACCGATACCAGATCCATGTTTGCTTCGTAGTACGCTTCGAGTGTCCCGACATCGCGCCAGTACTGTGCCTCCTTCTGGTTTTCATCGACAAAATTGAAGGAGAACACGCGATACTCGTCCAGCATTCGCGGCAGGATGTCCTTGCCGAAATCATGGCTGGAGTCTGGGTCCTCGGCGTCTTTCAGCAAGACCGGGATGAGCACTTCGCGATTGAAAATATAGATGCCCATCGACGCCGAAATCTTCGTGGGATCATAGGGCGACCGGAGATCGGTGCTCTTCGGCTTTTCCAGGAAGCCGACGATCCTGCTGTCTCGGTCTATCTCGACCACGCCGAAATGGCGGCATGCGTCGGGCTCCATCAGGATGGTCGCCACCGTCACGTCGGCGCCGGAGTCCTCGTGCTGCTGCAGCATTCGTCCATAGTCCATCTTGTAGATGTGGTCGCCACCGAGAATCAGCACATACTTCGGAGTCTCGGAGCCGATCGAGTAGATATTCTGGTAAACGGCGTCTGCCGTCCCCATGTACCAGTTTTCGCTCACACGTTTCATGGGCGGCAGGATTTCGATGAATTCATTGACTTCGCGGCCGAAAATGTTCCAACCTTCACGGATGTGACGGTTCAGAGACAGCGCTTTGTATTGCGTCAGGATAAAAATGCGCCGCAAATGCGAGTTCAGGCAGTTGGATAGCGTGATGTCGACGATGCGATAGATGCCGCCGAACGTTACCGCTGGCTTTGCTCGATCGCGCGTGAGGGGGTAGAGGCGTTCTCCAGCGCCTCCGGCCAACAAGACTCCGAGGGTATCTTTCATCGGCGCACCGTAGGGAGACCGCGGACTTCGGTTGCCCGCCCCGGGAGGGGCAACGCCGAATACTAGCACAGCCGATGTTGGTCCTGCCGTACGGTCTCGGCGGCTTCCGACAAGAAAAGGGGTGGCACGAAAATCGTGCCACCCAAGAAGAAACCGGACGTTCGGTTAGCAGTGAACGATCTTCTCGCTCTTGATTCCGCGCGTTGCGTTGCGCGAATCCACCACCAGCTTCGCGTCGTTCACGATCTTGTTGTAGTCGTAATCGGTGTGATCGGTAACGATCAGCACACAGTCGTACTGGCCTATGTTATCGAGAGAGGCCCGGGTCATCTGCAGATCATACTTTCGTCCGCGTCCGACAAACGGGAAATACGGATCGTGGTAGCTGACCTGTGCGCCTTCTTTCTGCAGCAGTTCGATGATGGTCAGCGCCGGCGATTCACGCAGATCATCAATGTCCTTCTTGTAGGCAACGCCCAGTACCAGAACCTTCGCTCCGTTAATCGATTTCCTGTGCTGGTTGAGGGCGCTGATGGTCGACGCGATCACGTGGTACGGCATCGCCACGTTTACTTCACCAGCCAACTCGATGAACTTCGTCCGGAAGTCGAATTCCTTTGCCTTCCAGGACAAATAGAAGGGGTCAACCGGGATGCAATGGCCGCCCAAACCGGGCCCGGGATAGAAGGGATGGAACCCAAACGGCTTGGTGGCGGCTGCGTCGATGATCTCCCAGATGTTGAGATCCATGCGCAGGCACAGCAGCTTCAATTCGTTCACCAGCGCAATGTTTACGCAGCGGTAGATGTTCTCCAGCAACTTGGTCATTTCGGCTGCCGCGGGCGACGATACCGGAACCGTGCGCCGGAAGATCGATCCATAGAGCGCGCCCGCAATCGCGCTCGCTTCCTTGTCGAGGCCGCCGATCACTTTTGGAATATCGTGCCGTGCCACGGAGGTGTTGCCGGGGTCCTCACGCTCCGGAGAGAACGCGACCCAGAATTCTCCATCGCCCGCCGCGCCCTTTCGCGAGGCTTTCAGTCCGGCCTTGTTTTCTTTCTCCAGGATCGGGATCAACACTTCTTCTGTTGTTCCTGGATAGGTCGTGCTTTCCAGAACGACAATCTGCCCAGCACGCAGGTGCGGTGCAACGGCATGAGCCGTATTCGTGATATAGCTGAGGTCCGGCTCGTGATACTCATTCAGCGGCGTCGGAACGCAGATGATGATCGCGTCCATGTCCGTGATCTGGGAGTAATCCGAGGTGGCCTTGAATCCGCTTACCTTCGCTGACTGAATCTCTTCTGGCGAAATGCGGAAGATATAGGATCCGCCCTTGGCCAGCGTTTCCACTTTCTTCTGGTCGATGTCAAAGCCGGTCACGGGAAATTTCTGTTCGCTGTACAGCAGCGCCAGCGGCAGTCCGACATATCCCAGACCGATGATTCCTACCCGCGCTTTCCGGGCTTCAATGCGGCTTTTCAGTTCTGTCATGGGGGATGAAGAGATGAGTTGAGCGTCCATAGAGTCCAACAAAAGTTTAGCATCGATAGCGGCCATTCCAGCCGCGGAAACCGCGGGTTTCACGATATTTTTACGTATGGCACGAACGGGGGATAACAGCGGTAATCAAATTCGACCCAACCCCGCTTTCCTTAGTAACATTCGGCTTGCATGCGAATCCGCATTTTGCTGGTTGTGCTCCTGCTGCTCATCGCGATGGGCAGCCAGGCGGGCCGTTTTCTCGTCGTGGACAAGCCGCAAAGGGCGGATGCGATCGTGGTGCTCGCCGGCGAGACATCGGTTCGTCCTGCTCGCGCGCTGGAACTGCTCCGTCAGGGAATGGCGCCGCACGTGTTTCTCGATGCCGAATCCCGCGATGTCATCTACGATCAGAAGCTCACGGATGTCGCGCAGCATTTCATCAGCGCGCAACCTGACAAGGATCGCATCTCCGTATGTCCGATCATGGGGCTGTCGACCTACGCCGAAACCGATGATGTCAACCGCTGCCTGCAACCTTATGGCGTGCACACCGTGCTGATTGTGACGTCTGCGTCGCACACACGCCGCGCCCTGAGGATCTTTCGTCACCGGCTGCCGCAATACCAATTTGCCGCGGCCGCCGCCCAGGACCCCACCCACTTCGGTATCTTCTGGTGGACCAACCGCGAATGGGCCAAGACCACCGTTGACGAATGGATCAAACTCACATGGTGGGAGGTCGTCGATTGCTGGCGGTAAAAGTGCAGTTCCCGGTGTCCTGGTGCTCAGTTCCCGACCAGAGCAGATTGCCCTTCGTGGTGTTGCGGAAGCAGCCGAGGGAATTTGGTTGACTCTTCACGTAACATACTTTCTCCTTCTCTGAGTGCTGAGAACTGAATGGAGGCTTCATGTCGCAAGTCAAGATCACTGTCCGGCCGAATGGTTCGTACCGCGTAGAGGACCCCAACGGGTTGATCGAGTTGGTGGATGCGAACGGAAACAGGTACGACCTTACAGGTAAACCCGCCTACTCGCTGTGCCGCTGCGGCGCCTCCACGAACAAGCCGTTTTGCGACGGTACCCACAGCAAAATTGGTTTCCAAGCTGCCGAGGCTGCCGTAAGGAACGAAGGCTGAGAGCTGCTACCTCCTTCTCCCACCCCGTACCTAAGTGGAAACCAGCTTCGTGCATTTGTGGTGCGAAGCGGTTTTGCCCTGTTCTAGCATGGTGATTGCAGCCTTGGTGGCCTTGCAATCATGACGGCGCAGCCGAAGCAGCACGCGATCCGGCGGAGTACCCGACTGCCGCTGGAAGTCCCCGTTCGCCTGACCAGCCTCGATCCTGCTCTGCCGTTCTCGGAGGAGTGCACGACCACGCTCGTCAATGCGCATGGCTGCGGACTGATCACCCAACGCTCGCTCCCCCGCGACCTGCCCGTCCAACTTGAAATCGTCCGGTCGGGGCGACAGACCACCGCGCGTGTGGCCGACGTCGTTTCGTTGGGCGGGGAACCTGAAACGTGGTTGCTGGGGATGGAACTTGACACGCCAGGCAACTTCTGGGGAATTGAGTACGCACCGTCTGATTGGAAGATCGAGGAGGTCCCTCCTGCAGCGGCCGCTCTTCCAGATAGCCAAGAACCAGCGCCTGCCCATTCGCCCACGCCTGGCGCTGGCCGGCGGTGGCGCCTGACCGACATCAGTGCCGGTGCCTGTTATCTGGAAGCAGCCCAGCCCATGCCGATCGGGACCCAGGTGTTGATCAGCGTGCGAGTCGCCGGTCACGAATCCTTGCTCGACGGAATCATCCGGGCGTCGCATCCCGACGGAATAGGGGTAGAGTTCACGTCCAAGGATCGCGGCAAGCGCGCGGCGGAATTGATTCAATACCTCGTGGAGCACCGCGAGGTGCCTCGCGTCTTCGTTGGAGCCAAGGAGGATACTTCCTCCATCGAACCGGAAACGGCGGCCGCAGATCCGGCGGATGATCCGCTCCTGGAACTCGTGCGGCAGGGCGACACGCTCCCTCTGGAACAATTCCTCGACGATCTCAAGGCTCAGAGACTCGGGGAGCGTGCTGAGCCGCGTGTGGACGTAATCTTGCAGGTGCACCTTGCCGGAACCGACGCACAGGGGGAAATTTTCGAAGAGGATGTCGAGACCCGCAACATCAGCAGCCGTGGAGCGCAGTTGCAGAATGTTGACAGCAAGCTGCGCTCGGGCGACATCGTATCGATTCGTTACGGGGGCAACTCGGACAAATTCCGCGTCACCTGGGTCGGAGCTTCTTTGACCCCACTGGCCGGCCAGATCGGCGTCGTCACCGTTGAATCTACAACATCCATCTGGGACGAGGTTATCGCCACCGCCCAAAGCGAGGCGCCGCAGATTGCTCGCGGCCACTCGAGCTAACGCTTCGTCAGCAAATCGCCCGTCGCAATCACATAGGTGGTCAGCTTATCCAGTTTGATATTGTTCCGCTTGGATGTGATGACAACGGTTCCGTCCTCGCGCCGAGTTGACTCGATGTCCTTCATCACAACGCGGCGGTTGGAGATCCTTGTGGCTGGCGAATCGGCTGGTGCACGATCGGGGTCGGTGACAGAGGAATCCGGGAATCGCTGCCCTGGCATTTGTGAATCCGGATACGCGCCCATACCGTTCCAGGTCTTGATTTCGCTCTGTGTGGGGCCATAGGCCAGATCTGGGCCAGCTCCCGCCTGGACAGGGTAGAACCACGCTGTCAGGTACGCCTTGAGTGAAGCGGATCCGTTCTTCCACTGTACCGAGTCCATTCGCAGCGCGAGTTGTGAAGGCTCGGTTGCAGTCTTTGCCACTGATTCCACCACTTCTCCCGAAAAGACGGCGTTTCGCGGAACGGTCTTGCCGTTCAGCAGAGTGGCAATGGCCAACTCTGCCTGAACCTTGGTCCCGACCGGCGTTTTCCCAGCCTCGACTTTTTGCTTGAAGTTGATGGGAAATTCGACTGTCGCAGGCGCGCCGGCCCCGGTAGGCCGCTCCTGGCCAAAAGCCACAAGAGCAAACACGACGACCATCCAACCCAGAGTCTGGATTCTGGTTCTGGCGGACATTGAATCCCCCTTTGCCGATTGACGGCTTCTAAGCGATCTTCCAAGCGTGGGCGCTGCGTGGCGGGCACCGATTCGATTGCGCCAAGTATACCTCCATTGGCAAAGCGGACCGTGTGCTTTGGCTTTGCGCCCGTCAACCACCGCAGAGAGACTGCCGGTCATACGAGCTCCTGCTGGCAGTGATAAACTCCCTCGCCGGAGGCCTTTGTGGCAGACCAACGGGACCGGGAACTGGGGATGGGGGCGCGCATCACGCGCCGCGACTTTCTGAATGGAGTAGCGATCACGGCGGGAGCGGCGATGATTCCGCCGGAGATGTGGGCTGCAGCTGCGGCCGATCTCGAACCTCAGAACACGGCAGGATATTACCCCCCGGCGAAGGTCGGGCTGCGGGGATCGCATGCAGGTTCTTTTGAAGCGATGCACAAGGTCCGCGACGGCGACTTTTGGGAGGGCGCTCCCAAGCCCGTCGACACAGGCGAGACTTACGATCTCGTGGTAGTCGGCGGTGGCCTCAGCGGTCTGGCGGCAGGGCACTACTTCCGCAAAACTGCCGGCGACAAAGCGAAGATTCTTATCCTCGAGAATCATGACGACTTCGGCGGGCACGCCAAGCGCAATGAATTCCGCTCCGGAAACGCCTTCCGTCTTGGTTATGGCGGGACCTACTCCATCGAAAGCCCTGCGCCATACAGCCCAGTGGCCAAAGCCTTGATCGAAGAGTTGGGCATCGACGTTCCTTCGTATCCCAAATACGTGAATAAGGATCTGTATCGATCGGTCGGTTTGAAGCCCCATATCTTCTTCGACAAAGACACGTTCGGCAGCGATAGGCTGGTGGCAAATCCTGCGCGCTGGGGCGGGGACGAGAGCGGCATCAACTCGGCAGGCGGAGAAATCGATCTGCAGGCCTTCGCGAAAGACGCGCCCCTGTCGGACAAGGCCAAAGAAGACTTCAAACGCCTTCTCCGAGAGGCAAGAGACTATTTTCCCGGCCTTAGCTCTGACGAGAAAAAGGCGCGCATGGCGCGTATGAGCTATGCCAGGTACCTGACCGAACTCGCCGCCGTAAGCGACGAAGTCGTCAAGATGCTACAGGCCATGCCCCATCCGTTGTTCGGCGTGGGCATCGACGCGGTCTCGGCGCAGGACGCCTGGGGCCTCGGCTTGCCTGGTTTCAGCGGACTCAAGCTCGATCCATCACCCGGCAAGGGAATGAATCGCGACGCCATCCCCAACGAAGAAGCCGATCACTACTTCTTCCACTTTCCCGACGGCAACGCCACCATCGCGCGCCTGCTGGTGCGGAAACTGAATCCGGCCGCGATACCCGGGACCTCGTTGAATGACGTGATTCTGGCCAAAGCCGACTACTCCAAGCTCGATACGGCGTCAGCCCCGGTGCGGATTCGACTCAACAGCACTGTCGTCCGCGTGAAGCACGTGGGCGATCCGGCCAAAGCCAAGGAGGTCGAGATCACTTACGCGTCGGGTAAGGATGTGAAAACCGTGCGCGCGGCGAACTGCATTCTGGCGTGTTGGCACGTCGTGATTCCCTACATCGCGCAGGAACTGCCGGACGCGCAGAAAGAAGCCCTCGCCTCCGCCCAGAAAGTCCCGTTGCTCTACAACAACGTTCTGATCCGTAACTGGACTTCGTTTCAGAAGCTCGGTGTAAATTCCATCTACTGTCCGGGGATGTATCACGCTTACATGACGCTCGATTTGCCGGTTTCGATCGGCGGCTACGAATGCGCAACAAAGCCCGACGAACCGATTATCGTGCACATGATGAAAGCCGCGTGCAAGCCCGGGCGCCCGATACGCGAGCAGCATAAGCTGGGGCGAATCCAGCTCTACTCCACGACCTTCGAAACCTACGAGCGTAACATCCGCGACCAGTTATCGCGCACGCTCGGCCCAGGCGGCTTCGATCCCGCACATGACATTCTGGAAATCACGGTAAACCGCTGGCCGCACGGCTATGCCTACGAATACAACTCGCTGTTCGACGACTTCTGGTTTAATGGCGGCGAAACACCGTGCGAAGTGGCTCGCAAAAAATTCGGCCGCATCACCATCGCCAACTCTGACGCCGATGCCTATGCTTACACCGATTGCGCCATCGATCAGGCCTATCGGGCAGTGCAGGAGTTGGCGATTGGTTCTTAGCCTGAATGAATCCAACGTTGACGTAAGGCTTTGATGCTTTCGTTAACGTTGGTGGTTTCGCGCAAGCGGCTACGCTGCCCCTGCTTCGGGCTCCTGCTCCCTGAGCTCCGTTTCCCACGAATTCGCATAGTTCGGAAGCAGCAGGTTCGCCATGGCTGCCAGTCCCAGCGCGGCGGCGAGGATGGTCAGCAACGAGACATACGATCCGGTGGCATCGAAAACGCGGCCAAGAATTACCGGGCCGATTGCGCCGGCGGCGGCATAGAAGGTCCAGGTCAGCCCGTACAGCGTGGAGAAGGCGCGCAGGCCGAAATAACGGGTCAGCAAATACGGAGTAATCGCTGCTTCGCCGCCTGCGCCAATGCCAATCAGCGCAGCTGCCAGACATCCGGCGGGGAAACTGCCCGCTCGGGCCAGCAAGAAGATTCCGAGCGCGGTGATCAGATTAATGGCGAAGGCCACGTGCGCGCCGAAGAAGCGGTCGAGGAACCATCCGGCGACGACTCGGCCCACCAGGCTCGAACCGCCGAGAATGGACGCACACAGGGCTGCGTCCTGGGCGGTGATCCCACGGTCGGTCAGCAGCGCCGACAACTGCGTGATCGCACCATTCATGCTGATCGAACTCACGAACAGGATCGAGGTAATGATCCAGAAAGCATACGAGCGAAGGCCTTGCGACCAAGTCATCCCCGAATACGCGACGGGAGCAGTTTCTCTCACGGGGTCTTCGCGTTCATGGATATATCGCCAGCTGAGCGGCAGCCCGAGGACCAATGCGATTGCTCCCAGCGAGGCATAAGCGGCGCGCCATCCATATTTGCTGGCGATGTCCTGAGCCACCACGGGCAAAATCATGGCGCCGAGGCCCGCGCCGACCATCACGAAGGCGAGAGCCGTGCCGAGGCGTCGCTGAAACCAGGTGGAAATGGATCGCGAGTACGCGAGATGGGTAGCGCCGTTTCCGACGAGTCCCAGCACGAAGCAGGCGGCGTAGAACTGCGCGATCCCAGATCGTAGGAATGCCAGCGACACAATGCCGCAGCCGAACACGGTCATGCAGGGAAGAATGATACGGCGTGGACCGAATTTGTCGATTCCGCGCCCCAGGAGCGGAGAGACCAAGCCGAGGGTCACCGCAGCGATAGCAAAACCGGCCGAGATGGCCTCGCGGCTCCAATTGAATTCTGCCGCCAGCGGCTTCACGAACACGGAAAACGTGTAGACGAACAATGAGCCAAATCCTGCCATGACGCCAAGACATGCGGCCAGAACGACACGCCATCCGTAATAACCAGGACTGAACTCGGTGAGGGAATCGCTTCCAGATCGCTGCGCGGTGCTGGGAAGGCTGGCCAAAGCGCGTTCTCCATTCTTACGCGCAAGCAGGCGCGCGACTGCCGCAATGAGTTGTGGTAGCACCCCGTAACAGATTGGCTACGAGTGTAAACGGTCTTCGGCGGGTCCACCAAGCTCGCTTCGCTTGTGCATGCAGATCTACTTTGCCGGATCTGCCAGACGGCCCATGAATCCCCAGCCACCGCCAAGTTCACTCACGGCCAGAATCAGCTCATTCGCGCCTTTCTTCAACGGAAGATAAACGGCGTCGTTCTCCGGATTCACGATGCCGAGGAATCCAGGGTCCCGGAAATTCTGGGCGCTGCGTCCACGAAAAAGTATCTTGCCATTAAGGAAGACGCTGACTTCGTCGCTGTAGCCAAGTTCGAGTTTCTTCACCTGTTTGCGATCGGAGCCGATGATTGTACGGGCATAGATGAGCTTCGTACCGGGCTGAGGTTCAAGGCGCTTGGAAAAGTCGTTGGCGAAAGAGACTTGCGGATGCGGGGCTTCACGATAGCGGTAGAGGACAACCATGCCGGGTGCCTCGGCCTCGACATCCTGCCATTGGATGGCATCACGTTCAGACGGAGACAGGGGGCGCTCTACGTTCTTTTGCAGCGCACCGTAGGCAGGCGAAATCCTCCATTTCGTGATCGTGCCCGGCGGCATTGCAGGGAGGTGGCGTTCCCAGGGTACGTCAGGCGTTGTCCGCACTTCGAAATTCGAAAAGTAAGTCGCACCGGTCAGGACTGCCAGCGCAATCTGTCCTTTCTGAATACCGCTCTTCAGATCCGTCATGACGAGCGCGGGCTTGTCCATATCGGAGACGTAGAGTTTGGCTTGTGCGCCGGTGACTTCAAGACGCAGATGGAACCATGTGTCTTTCGGGATGTCCACCGCTCCGGTAAAACCAGGACCGTTGTAGATCTGCCAGTTCAGGCCGGTATTGAGAACAGGCGTGTACTGCATGGCATCGGGCAGGCCAGACTTGTGCTGGCGCAGGTAGACCCACTCGGCATTGGCGTTGTCGGCGGCGATCCGGAACTGAATGCCGAAGAATCCACGCTTGGCGGGAGTAGCGACATCCACGTCGATGATGCCGTCGCGGATTTCGAGATCGCTTACCGTTGCGGCGCCGCCATCGAGGTAGAGGCACTTGCGTCCGAGATAGTCGGTCACTTTGGTTTGCCCTTCCAGTTGCCAGCGCGGGGAGTCGGGGGCAAGTGAGAGAGGTTGCGTTTGAGAGAAGGCAGTTGACTTGCACAAGATTGCCAGTACAAGTCCGGTGAGGTACCGAAGCAATCGTAGTCTGCACATATGTTGACTGTGATTTGCGCGCGTTGTGGCGAACGGCGGTGCGCGCTGAGAGACTTAGACGTGCAGCCATCGGTGCAGTTAGCGTGACAGCGGTTGTGCTTGCTGGTGGAGCCGCTGATAAAATTCGGGAGCTATGACGCCGCGCAAATCGCAGCACGCACCCTCGAAGGAACCCCATTCATCGGCAAGCGAGCCCAAAGCGGGGCGTCCATTCGCACCCGGTTATGGCCTTGCTGAAGACACAAAGGGCCTGCTTCCGTGGACGTGGGTCGCAGAGAAAATGGGAAGCTGCCGGACTTTCTGGGTAGCTACCATTCACGCATCGCAATCGCGGCCGCATGTGATGCCAGTGTGGGGTGTGTGGGGGGACGACGCATTCTGCTTTTCGACTGGCCGGAAATCCCGCAAAGGTCAGAACCTCGCAGCCAATCCCGCCTGCACGATTACGAATGACGATGGGGAAGAAGCGGTGATCGTCGAAGGGCCGGCAGAAGAAGTCAAAGACGCGGGGACGCTCGAGCGAATCGCTGCCGCCTATAAAAAGAAGTACAAGATGGACCCCCGGAGCATGGGCGAGCCGATTTTCATCGTGCGGCCAAAGACAGTCTTCGGATTCGTCGAGAAGTCCTTTCCCAAGACGGCGACACGCTGGAAGGTCGGACCACATTCCTGACCCAAAGGTTCCCGAGATCCTCGGTCAGCAGCATGTGTTGCTGCAGATCCCAACAGTGTTACCTGACAGGACACATTCAGTGTTCTCTCTAGTTCATAGGCCGGCTGTCGGCCCCGGAGAGTGGAACCCGACTCTTCTTTTCTGGCTCAGCCGGAATGATCTCCTCTGGTGAGCCATAGCCGCGGTCGTACGCAGGGTTCGAGACGATATAGGTTTTGGACTCACTCCACCGGCTCGTGAAAGCAGACTTCCCACAAGGACAATACAGGGTGTGAGTGTTGAGATCGCTGGGCGGCATGACGAGATAGGCGCCGTTGGTATACGGGCTTGCGCCGATCAGGTAGCGAGTGTGGCACTTCGGGCACTCGACACAGTGACGGATCCGGCGAGTCATGAGCGTTAGATCACCTTAGCCGCAATAAGGTGAGCAGGATGGACGTTAACGGACTCGTCTCCGTCGATTTTGAGTGCGGTCCGAAAACGTCCATTCGTGCCGGCTTTGTCGGGAAGGATCGCAGGGAGTTTCGGTGAGCCGGACGCGGGCGGCGATATATCTGTGGAGACACGTCAGCAATGACGTTCAGAAGGCGCGCAATCTTCGCGCCGACAAATACGCTCCGGTAAGCAGCAGCATCCCGGACAGAAATGCCCAGAACATCAGGCTGACGGAGATCGCAAACGGGCCATAGACCTCGCCGAAGTTCAGCCACGGCAGCGCATAGATGTACAGGTACTTCAGGATCTCCGACCAGAGTCCCATGAGGATCGCCGTGGGCAACACCGCCCGCGCGGGAACTTTTCCATTCGGCAGCAGCCAATAAATCAGGAAGAAGATCGCGATGCTGGCGGCGATGGCGAAGACTTTCATCGTGATGAATCCCACCATCTGCACGACCCAGGCGCCGTGGCCGTGGAGCGCGGTCTTGATGAAAGTGACATTGCCCGCGGTCAAACTGATCGAAAGCAGAGCCAGGCAGCCGCTGGCGAAAGTCAGTCCGAGCGAGATCAGCTGATTTCCAACATAAGAACGGTTGTTGCGGAATCCCCAGATGCGGTTGAGGGCAACTTCAAGCGGCATGAAAATGCCATTGGAAGTAATCAGTAACATGATCAGCGAGAAGACCTGCGCCCGCTGGCGCGCATCCACGATCGCCGTCAGGTTGCGGATGACGAAGTCCTGGCCTGCCGGCAGGTAGTCGCGCAAGAGATTGACGACCACTTCATACATCACGCGCGAGTGAAAGACGCGGCGGATCAGCGTGAGCAGCAGGACGACAAAAGGAAAGAACGACAGGATGGCGTTGGCGGCGACGGAGAACGCGAAGGTGTGGACTTCGGTTCGCAGCAGGTAGCGCAGAGTCGAGGCAATCAGGCCGTCGTTCAACGCCTTGACCATCCCGGGCCGACCAGTGGAGTCGGCTGCTTCGGGGACGTCGGCCGGGGTAATGGAAGTCACTGTATCCCAATATTATCAGATACTTACGGTTCATTGTGTATGCCACAGTATGGTCGCGACATGGCCCGCTCCCATCCGCCACCCGGCTCACGGTCATGTTGTTTCAACAACTTGCCTCTTGCCAACAGTGAAGTTCCTGCTATTATCTTTTGCTCGTCAGCCGGGAGAGCGGCTGATGCGTGCAGTCCCAGGTTGACGTTCTGTGTCTGGCTGTTCGATATCGCACCTTCGTCCATCGGCTCCGTTGCATTTCGTCGCTCTTGTGAAAGCGCCGGAAATGTAGGAGCCGTTTGTGTTGGTGAGGTATGTCCCGCCCGCGGTAACGCCACCAAAATTCCTGCCGTCCTTGAGGGGGTGTCCCGCTCGCCGGGGCAAACATAAAGAGACGGGGGAATATATCCAGTGCATAGAGGCGAAAGGAGTAATTTTTGTGAGAGAGAAGGGTACTGTGAAGTGGTTCAACGGGGCGAAGGGATACGGGTTTATCCAGCGCTCCACGGGCGAGGATGTATTTGTGCACTTCTCCGCCATCCAGGAGAACGGCTACCGCACCCTGAACGAGGGCGAGACTGTCGAGTTCGACCTGCTCAAAGGGCCAAAGGGCTTCCAGGCAGCTAACGTAGTGCGTGCGTAGTTCTCCACCCAAGCCAGTTCGCAAACCCTCTCAGCTCGAGCGAGAGGGTTTTTTGTTGGACGCAACGTGTGCTGCAACGAGTGTCCGGGAGAAATCGAGTTGTGAGTAAACAATCAGGCTCGGTACGAGCGAGATCGACTGTGGTCGCAGGACTTGCCCCACCTGCGGCGCTACGGGAAACCGTCGGGACTGGTCAGACTCCGGCGAAGATCAGCTTCCGTGTTGCCCGTGACTCGCCAATAACCCGGTCGGAGCGTGGTCTTGTGAGCACTATGGCCGGTTGGCTGAATGTGTATCCATCCGCACGACAGGGCAAAAAAGCCGCCCAAACATCGGGCGGCTATCCTTGCAAAAAATGCGAGAGCCTTGTTTCCAGTTGAACCTGGCTCGCCCTTCAGTGAAGCTGAATTGCACCTCCGCATGAGGCGAATGTGTCGCCCGGACATGCCAAGCCGCCGCCATAAGTAAGCACCGCGACACGGCTATTGTTGATGGCACCAGAAAGACCCCAGTCGCCGGGGATGTTAATGATCTCCGTAAAAGTGAGGTTGTGGAGAGTCCAGCGGGTTGGAAGGTCTGTCACATCGTTGTAGCAGTCTCCGGTTATGTCGCCGAGTTCGTTGATCCCGACAGCCTCGCAGCCCGTATACCCGTCCGGGATGGGTAGCTCAATGGGCTGGGAATAACGCGTCCTTGAGGCATTGAGTGGTTTCCACAGCCGTGCAAGCCAAGTCCCGTCCGCCGTGTTAATTGCTCCCGTGATATTCCCTTTGCGGTCGATGCCAAAGGGGAGAACGTACGGGTAGTCAGAGCTGTGGATGTATGGCAGGACCATGAGGTTCCAGCCTTGTCCGTCAGCGCGAGGGTTCCAGAGCAAGGGAATGGCGAACGTTTCGTCAGTGTCGAGAGCGAACCCTATGATCTGTCCATAGTCGTTTACTGCACCGGGCTGCCATTCGAAATCCTTAGGAAATCCTTTCGTGTCGAGCGCACGGATATTCCATTTGTTTACAGGTCTTCCGTTGTTCCAGTACCGCGATGCTATCCAGACTACGGGAGTGTCCTCTCCGCCATTCACCCCGCTCCAGCCAACAATGAGCGTGCCTGCCCGATTGGTAGCACTCGCATAGCTCGAGTTGTGGCCTTTGTATTTCGGGTTACCGGTGTCTGCTAGCGTTCCCAGATCAAACAGGCCTGACTGTTCGGTCCAGGCCGCTGCATGCACCTGTCCATCGGGCATGACGGAGTGTGTGACAATCAGACCGGTGCCGGCGATTCCAAACCAATAGGGTTCTTCCCAACCTCTCGATGGCTCCCCGCCCAGTGTGCCGAGGTCGATCCATTCTCCAGCGTGAGGCCCAAATAGCGATACCGCCAGAGTGTGCGTATAACCAACGCCGTCGTCACCGATTGGTGGGACGTCGCCAAAGCCGATCGCCATGCCGAAGTCATTGATGGCTCCCAGCGCCGCCCAGGTTCCACCAGGGTAGGTGCCGAATTGCCAGACTCTCGAGTTGAGGGCCGGACTTGCCTGCGTGGAACGTTGACTCTGAACTGCACCAATACTCGACATTCCCTTCGGGAGGTGGTGTCGTAGGAAGCCTCTGCCGAGATGCGGCCCATTCGCGGATTGCTGCGTCCATGCCGCCGTTACCAGGCAAACACAAACAACTAACGCAAGAATGCTGATGCGTCTCATGATTACCCTCCATGAATTTGGTTTCGAAACGGGGCGGGGCTCTGGAATCACCCGCCCTGTGTTGACTGTCCTCAGGTTCGGGGACAGCATGAGAAACCGCGCTGCGGGGTATTACTTATGCGCCGCCAGCCACTCCAGAATCGGCTCCCAGACCAGCGTTTCGGCGTTAGTTGCGGTAAACAGATCGGCGTGGCCGAAGTCGAGCTCCGGCTCGCTACTCGGATGAAGCTGCACAATGGATTTCGTAATGTCAGTGCTCCCCGTCAAAGTGACTGCGTAGTAGCCGCGCTCTCCAAACCCGCCCGCGGCGCCGACGTAGAGAATTGGAAGAGTGACTTGTGCGAGGTGGTCGTCGAAAGGCGCCACCACGTCGTAGCAGGTCACTTTCTCTTGGTCGATATCGGCCAGCACCGGGAAATAGAATGGGACCGCGCGGAGCACATCGATGAAGAGCCAGGGATCGGTGTACTGCAAACCGGTGGTGATGCCGGAGTCATCGAAAATCCCGGCGACAAAATGCCACGAGGGCGGATAGGTGATGCTCGCCCCCACGAACAGCGCGAACTGGTAATTGGTAAACCCATCGGCGAAGGGTGACGGAGCGTCCGGCGTGGAGCGTGCCAGGTCCCCAATCTGTTTCGAGACACTGGAATCGTCGTTGTACGTCCCGGCATCGTGCCGCGCTTGGTCTTGGGGGAGAAGACTGCAAAGCAGGTCACGGAATGGCTCACCGGCGGCGAAGGTTACCCCGGCGTCAACCGGGATGAGCCCCTTCACGTTACGAAGAGAATGCGGCAACTGAGTCTCCTGGTTAACCACCGGATATGCGACCCAGGTGCCGTAGCTGAATCCAAGCAGATGCATCTTGCCGAGACCCTGTCCGGTCGCTCCCCGAATCAGACGCGCGAGCGAAAGAGCAATCTTCGCGTCGTCGACATCTCTTTGGAGACCCCAACGCTTCATAAACTTGAAATTTGTGGTCCCCGCCGGAACTAGGGCCCAGCGATAGTCCATGGCCCAAACGTCGACGTTGTTTTTTGCCAGGAACACGGTGATCGCGTGATCCCAGGCGGCCGCTGGCGAAATCAATGGCTCGATGAAGATCATCTCCACCGAATTCGGCCCACCGGGAAGCATCAATAGCCCAGTCACCGTATGAATGGGCTGCCACGGATGTTTTTCGCGCACGACGCGGTGCAACCCGATCCGGTCGAACTTGCCCGGACCCACAACGACATCGTAGCGGTAGTGAACTACGTCCTCGCCGAGTACAGTCCGGTCCACATGCCGGATGTACACGTTGTGCAGCACGCCGTTCGCTCCCGGCACAGCCCAGGTGGTCTGTGCCGCAGCGGAAAGCGTGAGCGCCACGACGCAGGCAATCAGAACGATCCCGCGAATGGCAGTTCTCATAGCGTCCTCCTCGTCGGAACTTGCAGTGCGGTCGGAAGGTGCAGAGGGGACTCGCCCGCTGGGCCTGCCGCTCGCTTAAGTTTTTCTTGCCAAGCGGAACAGAGTCGTTGCCGATGGCACCCTTTCCTTGCAGCCGCAGAGCGGACAAACTTCGAGATCGGCCGCTAAATACGTCTTGCAGTGCGCGCACGGCAGTCCCAAGAGCACAGCTCTCGGGCACTCGGGTACTGCGGAGTTAAGCTCTCGACGCCATGGCTCGGGGATCCCGCTGTGGCTATTGACCAGATGCTCCTGAGTCTGCATTGCCATAAACGTATCTTGTACTCAAGCCGATCTTTGCTTCCGCTCTTCCTCAAAGGCTCAGAGCGAGATTGAACGGAGATGGATGGACTCCTCTGCGGTGCGCGAGGACCCAGTCCTCTTCGGATTCGCTCTCCCGACTTACGCACCTTCTATCTCACGAGCTTGAATTGGAGGCAATGAAGTCCGGCTGATGACTGCATGAAATCTGGAAGAAGAGTGCCCCAGATGAAAAACGCAACAACTTGCCGTTGTGCTGTAAGTCACAGTTCTATCAAGGGCTTTGTGTTAAATTCGATCGCGTAGAGGGACGGCACAATGTCAGTGTCGGTCCAATCCCCGCCGCGAATCCGCTTTCACGCTTTCGAGTTAAACCTCACTTCGTGTGAACTCTTCAAGGATGGCCAGAAAGTTCCGTTGCCCCGGAAGGCCTTTGAAGTACTGCGAGCGCTGGTTGAGCGCCCCGGCGAGTTGGTGTCACGGGAGGAACTGCGGAAACGCCTATGGGCCGCAGATACTTACGTCGAGTTTGATGACAGCCTCAACCACACGGTAAAGACGCTACGGCAAGCCCTTGGGGATTCGTTCGACCATCCCAAATTCATTGAGACGTTGCCGCGCCACGGCTACCGCTTGGTCGTGCAGGTGGAAAGCGAGGACACGCTGCAGCAGACCCGCCCACCGGGTCACCGGTCAAGCACGGTCACCGCAATTGCTGCCGCGGTGTTACTCGTGGTCACAATCCTGCTAGTATTCAATATAGGTGGCTGGCGAAGTCGTTGGTCAACGCGGCCAAACGACACGCCGATTCGTGCACTTGCCGTCCTGCCTCTCTCCAACCTTTCTGGCGATCCTCAACAGGATTACTTCGCCGATGGCATGACCGATGCCCTCATCACCGACCTGGCCAAGATTCCGAGCCTCAAGGTCATCTCCCGCACGTCCGTGATGCAGTTCAAAGACGCCCGGAAACCGCTGCCAGAGATTGCGCGCAGCCTCAACGTGGACGGCGTTCTCGAAGGGTCTGTGCAGCGTCTGGGAAGCCGCGTGCGGATCACGGTGCAGTTGATCCGTGCTCCAAACGACACCCACCTATGGGCGGAGAGCTACGAACGTGAGACACGCGACATACTGACGCTGCAGGACGAGATCGCGCGGTCCGTAGCGGGCGCAATCAAGGTCGCTCTCGGCCCGGAGGAGGCAACGCGATTAGCGCGCCCCCGTCCTGTGGACCCCGAAGTCTACGAGGCTTACCTCAAGGGCCAGTCTCACTGGTACCAGCTTTCGCGGGAGCATGTGGACGCCGCGCTAGGATACTTCGAACTCGCCCTGCAGAAGGATCCCAACTACGCACGCGCGCATGTAGGCGTGGCGAATGTCTGGATTGTACGTGGGGACTCCGGGTTCGTCGCGCCCAGCGAGTCGTTTCCACAGGCCAAGGCGGCAGCAGCAAAGGCTCTGGAACTCGATCCCACACTCGCTGAGGCCCACAGCGCCCTTGCCAGCATACTTGGCCTCTACGAGCATGACTGGGCTCAGGCCGAGCGAGAGTATCAGCGCGGCATCGAACTCAATCCCAACAGCGCGGACGGTCACTTCGCGTACGCCGACTTCCTCATCTCGGTGAGGCGCACCGAAGAGTGGAGCCGCGAAATTCACCGCACTCTGGAACTCGACCCCTTCAACCCGTTCTTCCAGTGCTTTTACGGCTGGCAGTTAGTGTACCTTGGTCGCTACGACGAGGCCATCACGCAACTGCGGAAGGTCCTAGACACCGAGCCCAACTTTTCTTCGGCGCATATAGGTCTTTGGGGCGCGTACGACAAGAAGGGAATGTATGTGGAAGCTTTAGCGGAAGCTAAGAAATTCTTTGCCGTGCTCCACGACCATGAGGCCGAGGACGCTCTCGCCCGAGGTGAGGCCGAAGGGGGCTACGCTCGAGCGATGCATTTCGGCGCGGAGGTGCTGGCCGCACGTTCCCGGCGCACCCACGTGCCGGCAGTGCGTGTGGCGCGCCTCTACGCCCATGCCGGAGACAAAGAGCAAGTTCTTCGCTGGCTCCAGAAAGCTTACGATCAGCGTGAGACCCCTCTGATGCATCTTGATGTGGCCTGGGATTGGGACTTCCTGCGCGACGACCCGCGCTTTAAGGATCTCCTGCGCCGCATGAAC
>DATIWL010000065.1:0-3755 GCA_035519435.1 Terriglobales bacterium | reverse complement strand
GCCGACAGAGTGCTTCCCGCTCCTCATACGACGCCGGAGCCGCTCGATCTGAATCGTCTTCTCTCGGAGGCCCTGGGCCAGGGCGTGACCGAGTCAGTCATGGAAGTGTCTTCCCACGCGCTGGCGCAGCAGAGGATCTTCGGGATCCCGTTCGACGTCGCCGTCTTCACCAACCTCACGCGCGATCATCTCGATTACCACCACACCATGGACGAGTACTTCCGCGCCAAGCAAATTCTCTTCGAAGGTTGCGGGACGGAACCGCCCTGGGCCGCCGTAATCAACAACGATGACTCGTACGGCCAGAAGTTGCTCAACCTGAGCAAGAAGAGAAGCTCGACCGTATATTCCTACGGCCTGAAATCTGGCGATTTCCACGCCGATGCGGTCGAGATCACCGGCCGCGGAACGCGCTTCCAGATGATCACTCCAGCTGGCAAAATCGCGATCTGGTCACCCCTGATCGGCATGGTGAACGTCTACAACATGCTTGCGGCGGCCGCTGCCACTTCGGCACGCAATTGTTCTCCCGAGGTGATTGCCAAGGGCATCTTCGATCTCGCCCGTGTCCCCGGCCGTTTCGAGCGCGTGGATTGCGGCCAGCCTTTCACGGTCGCCGTTGACTACGCCCACACCGACGACGCCCTCCGCAATCTGACCGCGCTTGCCCGCGATTTCGTGACTCGCGCCGGACTGAAAGGAAAAGTCATCACCTTGTTCGGCTGCGGCGGCGACCGTGACCGCGCCAAGCGTCCGCTGATGGGAGAAGCTGCAGGCAAGGGCAGCGATTTTGTCGTGCTGACCTCCGACAATCCTCGCTCCGAAGATCCGCTGGCCATCATCAACGACGCGCTGGTGGGATTACAGAAGTCCGGAGCCAAGTACGTGACCGAACCCGACCGCCGCAAGGCGATCGCGCTTGCCCTGCAGCAGGCAGTGCCCGGCGACATTGTGCTCCTGGCGGGCAAGGGCCACGAGAAAGTCCAGATAACGAAAGACGCGATAGTCCCGTTCGATGACGTCAAAGTAGCCCACGAGATGCTCAAGGGTCTCGGCTATGATTGCGCAGCGGCTCAAGCCGACAAGGGCGTGACGTCATGAAGCTTTCTCTTTCGCGCATTGCGGAGTTCACCGCGGCTGCCGTCGGCGAATTCGACCCCAATGCGCTCGCCCAGGGCTATTCCATCGACTCGCGCACCATCCAGCCCGGAGACCTCTTCTTCGCCGTCAAGGGCGAACGCCTTGATGGCCACGATTACGTTGAGCAGGCGCTCAGCAAAGGCGCGGTCGCGGCGGTTGTCGCCAAGACCCATCTCCCGGGCTACTTCGATCGGCCGAACCTGCTCGCCGTCGACGACACGCTCCTGGCTCTCCAGACACTCGCCACCGCCGTTCGCAAACTGTGGGGCAAGACCGGCATCGGAATCACTGGGTCAATGGGCAAGACCACCACCAAAGAGACCATGGCCCATCTGCTCTCCGCGCGGTTCCGCGTTCATCGGTCCAAGGGAAATTTCAACAATCACTTTGGTCTTCCCCTCGGCTTGCTCACGCTGGAGCCTGAATACGATCTGGCCGTGATCGAAATGGGGATGTCACACGCCGGCGAAATCGCAGCACTGGCGAAGATAGCTTTGCCCAATGAAGGCGTGGTGACTACGGTCGGCCCCGTGCATCTGGAATTTTTCGATTCCATCGCCGGCATCGCCCGCGCCAAGTATGAGCTGATCGAGGCGCTCCCTTCCGGCGGCACTGCGGTTCTGAATGCCGATGACGAGTACGTCTCGCAGTTTGGGCGCGACTTCAAAGGCAAGGTTGTTCTCTTCGGGTTGAAATCGTCTGCCGACGTCCGTGCTGAGAACATCGAAGTCCTCGGTGCCGTGGGCACGCGCTTTGACCTGGTCACCGAGGGAGTGCGCCAGCCCGTGCATAGCCCACTCCTCGGACAGCACAACGTCTACAACGTGCTGGCTGCTGCGGCCGTTGCCCTGCAGCACGGGATCACGCCCTCCGAAATCGCCGCTACCCTGCCATCCCTCGAGCCTGCCGACAAGCGCGGACAGGTCGTCCAACTGGGTAACATCACAGTGCTCAACGATTGCTACAATTCCAGTCCAAAGGCGCTCATGGCGGCCGTCGATACGCTGGCGGCTATGCCTGCCCGCCGCCGTATCGTGGTCGCCGGCGAGATGCTGGAACTCGGCGCAACCGCTGAGCAACTGCATCGCGACTGTGGCCGCTACATTGTGGGCAAGAAACTCGACTTTCTGCTCGGAGTCCGTGGACTCGCGAAGCCGATGGTCGAAGCTGCGGCCGAAGCGGGAATGAAGGCAGAATTCGTAACCACGCCTGAAGAAGCAGGCGAATGGCTTGCAACCGATACGCGGGATGGCGACGCCGTACTGTTGAAAGCCTCTCGTGGCGTGAAGCTGGAGAGGGCTCTGGAAATATGGCGGCAGCAACTCACAGGGTCCACAACCGCAAACAGAGAACCACGAACGACGAACAACTAACCACGAACGACCAGCGACGCAACCGGAGGTAGTTTGCTCTACTGGCTCTTATATCTGAAGCTGTTCCATTACTTCCCGCCGTTCCGTATTTTCCGTTACCTCACATTTCGGACTGCCTTCGCAAGTCTGACCGCTCTGTTCACCGGATTGATCGTGGGCCCGATCGTGATCGAACGCCTGCGGCAGTTTCAGATCGGCCAATACATCCGCGAGGAGGGCCCACAGGCGCACCAGAAGAAGGCCGGCACGCCGACCATGGGCGGCCTGCTGATCGCCATCAGTATTCTCATTCCCACCCTTCTCTGGGCGGACCTGAGTAATCCGTTCGTCTGGATCGCCGTCCTCTCCACCGTGGCCTTTGCCGCCATCGGGTTCGCTGACGACTATCTCAAGGTAGTGCACCGCCGCAACCTTGGCCTGACCGGGCGCGCCAAGCTCGGCCTGCAGATCGCTACCAGCGTGCTGATTGCGGTCACGCTCATCGCCCTGCAGCACCGCGGAATGTATTCAACCAAGCTGCTGGTTCCGTTCTTCAAGCAGTTCCGGCCCGATCTGGTGATCGAGAAATGGGCGGCGCATCCGCAGCTGTGGCCGCTCGCGTTCCTGCCCTTTGTCATCTTCGTCGTGCTCGTGATCGTCGGGTCGAGCAACGCGGTCAACCTCACCGACGGACTCGACGGGCTGGCCATCGGATGCACCGTCATCGCCGCGGGCGCTTTGGCGGTGCTCACCTATGTCAGCGGCCATGCCACGTTTGCGACGTATCTGGAATTGCAGCGCATGCCGCAGATCGGCGAGCTCACGATTTTCTGCGGGGCCATGGTCGGCGCCGCTATCGGGTTTCTCTGGTATAACGCGCATCCCGCCGAAGTGTTCATGGGCGATGTTGGATCGCTTGCCCTGGGAGGCGCAATTGGTACCGTTGCTGTCATGATCAAGCAGGAACTGTTGCTGCCCTTCATCGGCGGAATTTTCGTGATTGAGGCACTCTCCGTGATTCTGCAGGTTGGTTCCTACAAGCTGCGCAAGAAACGTATCTTCAAGATGGCGCCGATCCATCATCATTTCGAGCTGCTGGGATGGTCGGAGTCGAAGGTGATCGTGCGTTTCTGGATCGCCTCGCTGGTGTTCGCGCTGTTCGCGCTCACGACGCTGAAGCTGAGGTGAGGGAAGAGGTGGAGCGCTGCGAGCTACGAGCCGCGAGCTCCGAGCGGGCAGAGGCTTGGTTGCTCGAGGCTCGCA
>DATIWL010000064.1:0-47404 GCA_035519435.1 Terriglobales bacterium | reverse complement strand
ACACACTCGGCAAATTCTGGCAGAAATCCCATGAGCCGCGTCATCCAGAGCTCAAAGTAGGTCAATGGCATCCAGAGCGATGAACCACGCAACTCGTGCAGGACTGCCAGCGACAGGCGGAAAACGGCGTCGCTTGGCTCGCGATCGGGGAGCAATTCGTCCAGCAGCTCCGCGACGTGCCCTAACGCCACGGCCCGCGGGTAACTGATTTCTCCCGCCATTGGCGATTCGATCACTTCGCAGGAATCGAGCCGTGCCAACTCCTGTCGCTCGCGGTCATCGTAGAACGCCCGGACATAGGTGAGCGGCTCAAGAGCGCCCCCGAAGCGGCGCTTCGACTTCTTGGCCGCTCGGGCGACGCCCTTGACCTTGCCTTCGTGGCGAGTGAATAGCGTGACCAGCAGGTCCGATTCGCGCAGTGGATAGGTGCGCAGAACAATCGCTTCCGACTCCTTCAGCGCCATGGGACGGTCACACGTGGACTACTAGATTGTAGCGAATACCCTGCAGGCGGCAACGCTCAGCTTTCAATCTTGGTTACGACCCCGAAGATATTGCGCCTCGATGTCCAGCCGTTGATTCTGCCGCGATTATTACCGATCTGAAACCGGTCGCCCGCGATTGCTTTCACCAAATGGAGGTACTGAACGCCTTTGACTTTGCAAAGAACGATTGTGCCTACCTCGATCACCGCGTCCTTGGCTGGCTCGACGGTCACGAGTTTTCCGCTGTCTATCTTGCCGCTCATGCTATTGCCTCGCGGCCTGAAGGTCACGGTTTGTCCTTGTAACAGTTGCTCTGTGTACTTCGTCGCCCAACCCATAGTGCGTTGACCTTCCTGGTCCGATGGTCCAATCCGTAAAGCAAAAAGGCGCCGGTGTTGCGACCGGCGCCTTGTGCGGTAGAAGTTGATCTGAGAGCTGAGAGTTGACGGCTGACTGCTATCTCCCAAAATACTTCGCATTCATCTCGGTATATTCTTTCCACTTTTCCGGAAGGTCGTCGAGGGCGAAAATGGCCGATACCGGGCACACCGGGACACAGGCACCGCAGTCGATGCATTCAACGGGGTCGATGTAGAGCATCGTTTCGGTCGCGTACTTCTCCGAGTCCTTCTTGGGATGAATGCAATCGACCGGGCAGGCGTCAACGCACGCGGTATCTTTGGTTCCAATGCACGGCTCTGCGATTACGTATGCCATAAAGTGTCAGGCTCCTGGGCTCTCGGGAGGGTTAACCGAACTAGCGATTTTAGCAGGAAATTGCGCAATACATAGTCTTCGAGCGTCAAAACTCGCGTAGCCGCATCGAATCGTCGATTCCTGCAACAAATGGTGTCTCATGCGCCGACGAATGGACTCTGTTCGCTCGGCTCGTACTCCACGATGTATCCTGCCACCGCGCTGGCTGCGACCGTTAGAGGCGATGCCAGGTACATTTGCCCCGGCCCGCTTCGGCCGGGAAAGTTGCGATTCTGAGCGCTGATGACAATCTGATCGGGTCGCGTCGAGACACCCGGTCCCGCGTTGATGCACGCGCCGCAACTGGGCTCGATTAAACGCGCGCCTGCTTTCTGGAAAATCCCGATGTAGCCCTTGCGCCGGCAATACTCACGGGTTTCCTGCGAGCCGAACTGAATCCAGAACTGGACGTTTGCTGAAACTCGGCGGCCCTGCCGCAGTGCGTCGGCGAGCACGGCAGCATACATGTCCATGTCTTCGTTCTTGCCAGCCGTGCAAGTGCCTCCGTAGGCAATTTCGATCGCTACAGGCGTGTGGAGATCGCGGATGTACTTGCCGTTACCAGGATCGCCGGGCGTAGCCACCATCGGCCTAATCTCGGCAGCGTCGAGCTCGATGACTTCGGCGTATTCTGCGCCGGGATCGCTCTGCAGTCTCGCGATCAGACGTTCGGCTTCCGCTCGATTCATCCCGCGACGCTCCATCAGGAACTCGATCACTTTCTCATCGGGAGCAACAATGCCGGTAAAGCCTCCAATCTCAGCGGCCATGTTGGTCATGGTGGCGCGTTCGTCGACAGAGAGTGCTTCCACCGCTTCGCCGGCATATTCCATCACTTTCGCCAGGGCCTTGCCGCTGCGCACGTAATCGAGCGAGAGAATCTTCAGAATGAAATCTTTGGCCGTGACATTAGGATGTTTCTTTCCACGAATGATGATCTTGACGGACTCCGGGACCTTCACCCGCACGTCTTTTGTGATCCACGAATTGAAGACGTCGGTCGTGCCGATTCCAAAGGCAACGCAGCCGATCGCGCCCACATGCGGCGTGTGTGAATCTGACCCGACATTGACTTGTCCGGGCAGCGCGTAGGTTTCAAGCATGACCGAATGACAGATGCCCTCCGAGCCTTTGCGATCGGCGAGCTCGCCGTGCAACTTGATTCCCTGCTGGCGGGCGAAATCCCCCTGCTTCAGCTTGAGTTGTGTGGCCAGGTCGAGCAGTCCAATCTTTTTCTTTTCTTCCGAAATGACTTCGTCGAGAAACGTCAGGTGGTCGCGAAAGAACCGGATGCTCGAGGCATCGTTCACCGGCACATCTCGGCCTACATTTTGCTCATAGAAAATAGCCGCCATCGGCGTGACGTATTCGTGACTGAAGCGTAGATCCACGCGGGTGAATCCGCTGTCGCCGGGCTTGACCGCATCAACGCCAAGTCCACCGTCAGGCCGCGTCATGTGCCGCGCGAGGATCTTCTCCGCCAATGTCATCGATCGTGTGGGACGGGCATTCCTGCCCGCCTCTGCGATAGCAGGAAGAAATACCTTGCTCTGCATACGCGCGACATTGAACGGGAACAATCCGCCGTATTCGATCACCTGTCGCGTAATTTCGTCTTCACCCATCGTGAATTCGCTGAGAGGAATTTCCTCATCGGCTCGAATCCGGTCGATGAGCGAAAAGTCCGTTGAGGTCAGCAGGCCCAGATTCTGGCAATTCTGCTTGTAGATCCTCTCGATGTTCTCGGCGATCACGACCTGAATGCCTGCGCACATCTCGGCATAGGGCGACTGCTCGCGGCTGGAACCCTTTCCGCGTCGTTTACCGCTGATCGAACACACGAAACCGCCCTTCTTCACATCACTACGGCCGATCGGTGTTACGCTGCCGCACTTCAAACCGAGGTATGGAATTTCTCCCAGGGTGTGGTCGAAGTAAAAACAGTAGTGAGCGGGGGTGATTTCGTCGGTAGAGATATCGTCGCGCAGCTTGGGATTGTTCCCTGGATTCTTTGTGTCCCACGGCAGATCCCACCCCGCGAGCTGCTCGCGAATCAGCTCCGCATCTTCGGTAAGGAACAGGATGCGGCCCCGCAGGCGCACCTTATCGGGGCGTTTCGTGATTTCGCGTTCGAGTAAGCAATTTGGCACTTGAATTTCTGCCGGAACCCTATCAACCAGAGGGGACACATAAGGATCGCCGGAGAACCCTCACGCCCACACAGTCTATTTTATCGCCTGCCAATCCCATGCGCTCAATGTGAAGAGGACTTGGCGTACTCGATTGGACTAGGCAGTTCTTGCAGTCCCCGGCCGGCGAAGATCTCCTGGAATTCCTGAACCAATGCGGTGTGCACTAGGCTGTTCGAAGCCAGGGTCTCGCGGCTGTCCCGCTCGAACGGACCGCCTGAAAAGTTCGTAACTCGCCCGCCTGCCTCTTCCGCAATCAACACGCCCGCCGCCGTGTCCCACGGATTCAGGTTGAATTCCCAGAACGCGTCGAAGCGGCCAGAGGCCACATTGCACAGATCGAGCGCGGCCGAACCGGCACGGCGCACGCCATGCGTCTTCAGCGTGATCTGATGATAGAAGTAAATGTTCGGATTCTTGTGGCGCTTGTGGCTGGGAAACCCGGTGCCCACCAGGCATTCTGCAAGGCGCGACGTAGCCGAGACACGGATCGGTTCCCCGTTTAGTTGTGCTCCCTGCCCCTTCGCTGCCGAGAACATCTCATCGCGGGTCGGATCATACACAACACCTGCCGCTCGCTGTCCCTGGAACTCTACCGCCAGAGAAACGGCAAACACCGGAAAGCCGTGGGCGAAATTCGTTGTCCCGTCGAGCGGATCGACGTACCACTTGTAGTCGGCCCCCGAGTCGATACGGCTTCCTTCTTCCCCCATCACATCGTGGTCCGGGAAGTGCTTCCGAATACGTTCGAGAATCAGCGTCTCCGATTGCCGGTCCGCAATGGTGACCAGGTCCGCGTCCCCTTTGTATTCAATCTTGACGTGCCTGCGAAAGTGACTCATCAGCAGGTCGCCCGCTTCGCGGGCAATGGACTGCATCGTGGGGATTAGATGCGTGGGATTTTCAGTCATGACGACAGGTGCGGTCGGATTTGGACCGGCGACATGCGAGGTTTCCAAGCGCCGTTCACTTCTTCTTCCCGTCTTCGGCGATGTACATGATCTCGTGTTTGAAGATGAACAGGTTCGGCCCGTCTTCGCGGGTCAGGCGTACCATGTTCTTGTCGTAGTACTCGATCCATCCGCGAACGACCTCACCATCGGCCAACTTGAGGCTCACAGTCTTCTGCTTGTCGCCAAGCGACTTCAGGTACGAAGCCTCTTCGTAAGTCTCGTCCGGGGGCGGCGTGCGTTTCTTGCCGAAATTCGGATTTCCGGGGGGAAAAGACATACTGGCATTCTACACGGGGAGAGTCGCCCGGAGGCGCAGGTCGCCGGCTTGCATGACCAGAACTGCTTGCAAGAATCGATGGCCGGAAGGGCACCGCTAGAGCCGGACCACTCCCGCCGCCGACAAGCTGGCGCAAATGATCCCTGCCCCCCACAAACTTTGTTTCTTTGGGCGTGGTCGTGAATCAGAATAACGAACTTGGATTTTCAAAAGCCTCTGTTGTTTGGGATCCCGACGGACATGCACTAACGCTTGAAGAGAAATGAAGAGGGACAGTTGCGAATGAGGCGCGGCACACCCCGAACCGAACTGACTGGACTGCCGCTTGTATCTTGTCGAGGACACGTCGGCTGCGAATTCCGCAGGCCCGGCGGCAACCCTCAAGTCGCCGGCGAAATCGGAATCAAGGTTTGGTGGCGAATCCGGCGATTCACGGAACGTGATCTGAGGAGAACATGACGATGACAGCGGAAGAAATCAGGCTCTCGGAATCTTCGGCGCGCCGGAAGCACTGGAAGCGCTGGGGCCCCTACCTGAGCGAACGCGCCTGGGGCACCGTTCGCGAAGACTACAGCGCCGGGGGCACGGCCTGGGATTTCTTCCCCCACGATCACGCCCGTTCCCGCGTTTATCGCTGGAACGAAGATGGGCTTGCCGGCATCTGTGATCGCCATCAATACATCTGCTTTGCGCTCGCCCTGTGGAATGAGCGCGACCCGATTCTGAAGGAACGGCTGTTCGGCCTCACCGGGAATGAAGGCAATCACGGGGAGGACGTCAAGGAGTATTACTTCTATCTCGATTCAACTCCCACCCATTCCTACATGAAATATCTGTACAAGTATCCGCAGGCAGAATTCCCCTACACCTGGCTGGTCGACGAAAATCGCCGCCGGGACAAGAGCCAGCCGGAGTTTGAACTCCTCGATACTGGTGCGTTCAACGAGGATCGTTACTTCGATGCCTTCGTTGAGTATGCGAAGGTCGATGTCGAAGACATCCTGATCAAGATCTCGATTGCCAATCGTGGTCCTGAAATCGCCAATCTTCATGTGCTTCCCACAATCTGGTTTCGCAATATCTGGGCCTGGGGCAGAGGTGAATCGCGTCCTGGCTTGCGCCAGTTGGCTTCGACGCCGGATCCCACCATTGAGTTGAACCATTCCCACACCGGCGACATGTGGCTGCATTGCCAGGGTTTTCCTGAACTCCTTTTCACCGAGAACGAAACCAACACGTTACGCCTCTTCGGCGTCGAGAATCACACCTCTCACGTAAAAGACGGCATCCACGACTACATCATTCACGGCGCAAAAGACGCCATAAATCCGCAGTTGTCCGGGACAAAGGCAGCCGCGCATTACCGGTTATCGATTGGCCCGGGACAGACGACCGTCCTCAAGCTTCGCCTCACCTCTGCCGAACTTCCGGGCCGCGGTGCATTCGACGACTTCGACGAAAACTTGGCATTGCGCAAGCGCGAAGCCGACGATTTCTACGCGAGCAGCATTCCGCAGGATCTCTCCCCCGACGCACGGAACGTCATGCGCCAGGGCCTGGCCGGAATGCTCTGGTCCAAGCAGTTCTATCACTACGTAGTCAAAGACTGGCTGGAAGGCGACCCAGGCAATCCTCCCCCGCCGGCTGAACGCTGGACCGGCCGCAATCACGAATGGATGCACCTCTATAACGCGGACGTCATCTCGATGCCCGACAAGTGGGAGTATCCGTGGTACGCCGCGTGGGACCTGGCGTTTCACTGCATTCCGCTGGCGCTGGTCGACTCTGACTTCGCAAAGGAGCAGCTCGTCCTCATGTTGCGCGAGTGGTACATGCATCCGAACGGACAGATTCCCGCCTACGAGTGGGCATTGGGCGATGTCAATCCGCCCGTGCATGCCTGGGCGTCATGGCGCGTGTACAAGATTGACAAAAAGCGGCGGGGCAAGGGCGACACCCAGTTCCTCGAGAGGGTATTTCACAAGCTGCTGCTGAACTTTACCTGGTGGGTAAACCGCAAAGACGCGGAAGGTATGAACATCTTCCAGGGCGGATTTCTCGGCCTCGACAACATCGGCGTGTTCGATCGCAGCGCACCCCTGCCGACCGGTGGTTATATCGAGCAATCTGACGGCACCAGTTGGATGGCGATGTACACCCTCAATCTCCTGGCCATTGCGCTGGAACTGGCCAGCAAGGATTCGGCGTACGAAGATGTGGCCAGCAAGTTCTGGGAGCACTTCCTCTTTATCGCGAACGCGATGAGCCATCGCGGACACAACAGCATGGGCTTGTGGAACGAAGAAGACGGGTTCTTCTACGATGTCCTGAAACTCCCGAACGGCGGCCACTTCCCAATGAGAATCCGTTCCATGGTGGGACTGATCCCGCTCTTCGCGGTGGAAACGCTGGAACCGCGAGTTCTTGAGCGCCTTCCCGGTTTCAAGCGCCGCCTGGATTGGTTTATCGACAATCGGCCCGACCTGACGAAAAACCTGGCCTGCATGCGCACCGAGGGCATGGGGGAGCGCCGCCTCTTGTCGATCGCCGATGAAGGTCAGCTGCGGAGCATCCTCCGCTACATGCTGGACGAAAACGAGTTCCTGTCGCCGCACGGTATTCGCGCGTTGTCACGCTATCACCGTGACCATCCCTATACTCTCGGAGTCAATGGGACCGAGCACCGCGTCGACTACGAACCTGCCGAGTCCCGAACTGGCTTGTTCGGCGGCAACTCCAACTGGCGCGGCCCGGTTTGGTTCCCTGTAAATTTCCTGCTCATCGAGTCCTTGCAGAAGTTCCATCACTACTACGGTGACGAGTTCAAGGTTGAGTTTCCGACAGGATCAGGAAACCTCATGACACTGTGGCAAGTAGCCGGCGAACTCTCGCGGCGTATGACCGCGACTTTCCTGCAAGACGACAAGGGACGCCGTCCCGTGTACGGCGATATCGAGAAATTCCAGACCGACCCGAACTGGCGCGAGCTCATTCAGTTCCACGAATACTTCAATGGCGATAATGGCGCAGGTGTCGGCGCCAGCCATCAAACAGGGTGGACGGGCATTGTGACCAAACTCATGCAGCAGAGCGGAGAAGCCCATCATCGGAAACAAGCGCGATCCGCTCCCGTTACTGCGGCTGCCGACTGATACCCAATCTGTCACTACCGGCGGCGAAGCCGCCAGTGCGTAGAGAAACGTCCTTGCACTGGCCTCAAGCATCTTTGCCATACACCGGAATGACTGCGCCGTTAACATCCTTGCCGCCGTCGCCTGCGAGCCACACGACCAGGCTGGCGATGCTCGCGGGTTGCACCCACTTGCTGACATCGGCATTGGGCATGGCCTTGCGATTCGCCGGCGTATCAATCGTTCCGGGCAAGATCACATTTGCGGTCATGGCCGCGTCCCGGTTCTCCAGAGCCACAGTTCGGATGAGAGACACCATCGCCGCTTTCGAGGCGCCGTAGGCGCCGACTGCCGGTCCCGGCTCCAGCGCCGCGCGGCTGCCAATCGCGATGATTCTTCCGTTCCCGGATTGGCGCAGCGGCGGAATCGCGGCGCGCAAGATGTGAAAGGCGCTATTCAGATTCAGCTCCAGCATGCGTTGGAAGGTGGCATCGTCGGTCTCCGCAACAGATTGCCCGCCAGCGAATCCGCCGACCGTGTGGGCCAGCACATCCAGCCGACCGAAGCGAGCCACCACCTGATCCACCAGGACCTTAGCTCCTTTTCCGGAAGCATCGGCCGGCATCGCTGTAAACTTTGCGTTGCTGAAGTCCGCCTGCTGAATCTTGCGAGACGCGCCGATCACCGTCGCGCCGGCATCGAGAAACGCTTCGGTCACGTAGGCACCAAGGCCGCCGTTGGCCCCGGTCACAAGCACGATCTTGCCTTTCATGGTTAGCTCCGATATCGACCGTCTGCCCTTCAGGCAATCTTTTGCCTGCGGGCTTCTCCTTCCGCGCTGACGGGCTTCACGTCTTCCAGCAGCGCGAATAAGCCCTCTGCCAGCGTCGGATGAATGTACGGCGCTCCCTTGAGGACTGTGTAGGGCAAATCGCCCAGCATCAGTGCGTAGAGCGTGTGAACCGTCTCGCCTCCATCAGTCGACAGGATCGACGCTCCCAGAACGCGGTCGTTGGCAAACGAAAGCGGTCGACCGGCTTGTCCTGCACCGATGATGATGGCGTCGTATTTTATAAGCGCTCCCAGCGAGTTTTAGATGGTGACCTGGGCGCTGACGTGACAGAGAATTTCCGAGGGGAGTCCAGCTGCCGGCAGCGATACGCGCGAGGACTCAGGCACGTCCCGGCTTCCGTGTGGAAGCAGGACAAGTCGACTCACGAACGACCAGCTCGGGTTCTACGGTGATCCGGCGCGAGACCCGGTCGGCCGCCGGTGAAGAGATGCTGCGCAACACGGTTTCCGCCGCCAGGCTACCCATCCGCCGCAGCGGCTGTCGAACCGTGGTAAGCCCTGGATTCTGGAACGCAGCGCTCTGAATGTCGTCAAAGCCAACCACTGACACATCCTCGGGAACGCGGCGGCCGCTTTCGCGGAGGGCGCGGATTGCGCCGATCGCGGAGATGTCGTTGAAGGCGAACAGGGCAGTAAATGTTCCCCGGCTTGCCAGGAGCTTATGCGTCACCCCATATCCAACCTCGGGAGACGGTGAATCTCCTTCCAGCTGAACAATCAATTCCGGTCGAATCTCCAGGCCAATGCGCTTCGCCGCCTTGCAGATTCCATTCCATCTCACTTCCGTGTCGGAACTGAAAGCCTGGCCCTTAATGAAGGCAACTCGTCGGTGCCCAAGATGGAACAGATGCTCGAGGGCCAACTCGGCTGCCCGGTCGTGATCGAGGACAATGTTCGTCACTCCTTGTGCCTGGCCGCGACCTGACACCGCGACCACCGGGATCGGAATCTGCTGGTTCCAGGGCGTGTCGACCGCAATCAACCCTTCCACGGACCGTTGATACAGCACGCGTGGATACTCCTCGATCAGGTCAAGCCGGTGCCGGTGGCTCGCCACCAGGTAGAAATAGCCTTCCTGCAGCAGCTGATCCTCGATTCCTCCCACCACTGACGCGGCGTAGCCCTCGCTCACTTCCGGCACGAGCACACCGATCATGAAGCTACGTTGCGTCCGCAGCGAGCGCGCCACGAAATTCGGACGGTAATCGAAGTGCCGGGCGGCGGCGAAAACTCGGTCCTTCGTCTCCTGCGGAATGGAATCCGCCACCGGCGAACTGTTCAGGACCAGGGAAACCGTGGCCGGGGATAGGCCCAGATAGTCGGCCAGCATGCGTTGGCTTACCGGTTCCAGTCTGGTCCTCCGCGAACCTTTCTTGCCTCTCATAACAGTCATCGGGCGAAGTATACACTGGGGGCGATTCGCCCTTGACAAGCCGGCAAAATCCGTTTCTGATATGGAACGCGGAAATGATTGACTAAACCGGTTTAGTAGCAACGATGCTGGCTATCGCTGCAATCGCGTTTCACCACAATTCATGGCTCGGATCTCACTGGGAAGCCTCCAACCACGATGAGTCAGAAAGGGAGTAGTTGCTCCGTGACCTCGCCCACTCGCCGTCTCCGTTTTTTAGCAGTTGTTGCCGTAATTCTTGCAGTCCTGACCTCTGCGCCGGGACAAACTTCATCCTCGGCCTCCGCCCCGCCGGTCGTCCAGGGAGGTGTCAACGACCCGGCTCTCGATGCCAAGGTCGATGCTCTACTCCCGCTAATGACTCTGGAAGAGAAGGTGGGCCAGTTGGTGCAGTACTCGGCTGGCCAGCCCACGGGTCCTGGCACCGGACGCACCGACTACGAAGATATGATCGCCAAGGGTCAGGTCGGCGGCCTGTTCAATATCACGACTGCCCGGCAGGTCAACGCTTTCCAACGCATCGCCGTCGAGAAGTCACGGCTCCATATCCCCATTCTCTTTGGGCTGGATGTCATCCATGGCTTCCGCACCGAGTTCCCGATCCCACTCGGCCTCGCCTCGACATGGGATCCCACTCTCATTGAGAAGGCGGCCAGGGTAGCAGCCAAAGAGGCTTCCGCCAGCGGCGTCCGCTGGACGTTCTCGCCGATGGTCGACATTGCCCGCGATGCACGGTGGGGCCGTATGGCTGAAGGCGCCGGCGAAGATCCATTCCTCGGCGCAACTGTGGCAGCTGCCTATGTGCGTGGATATCAGGGAGCTCGCCTCGATGCCCCGGACAGCATCGCCGCATGCGCTAAGCATTACGTTGGTTATGGTGCGGCTGAGGGTGGGCGGGACTACAACACGACGGAGATTTCCGAGCCGACTCTGCGCCAGATCTATCTCCCGCCCTTTCGGGCCGCGGTCAACGCCGGCGTCGCGTCGGTGATGAGCGCATTTAATTCCCTGAATGGTGTGCCTGCCTCCGCAAATCCTCATACGCTTAAGGAGATTCTGCGAAACGAGTGGGGATTCCGCGGCATCGTAGACAGCGATTGGACCTCGGTCAGTGAGTTGATCAATCACGGCATCGCTAACGACGGACCGACCGCAGCGAAAAAAGCGCTCCTGGCCGGCGTTGATATGGATATGGTCAGCAGCCTCTATCACGACCATCTCGTCCAACTGGTACAGGCTGGTCAGGTTCCCCAATCCGACGTCGACGAAGCCGTGAGGCACGTTCTTCGGGTCAAGTTTGCGCTGGGACTCTTTGACCGTCCTTACGTGGACGAGTCCAAGGAAGCCGCCGCTATGCTGCAGCCGGAGGCGCTCGAGATTGCCCGGTCCGCTGCAGAACGGTCGTTCGTCTTGCTGAAGAACTCCGCGGGATCATCGGGCGCGGCTCTTCTTCCGATTTCGGCCAGTGTCCACAAGCTCGCCCTGATCGGGCCGCTCGGCGACGACGCCGACAACATGCTCGGGTCATGGGCCGGGCTGGGCCGGGGAGACGATGTCACCTCGCTTCACAAGGGCCTAATCAAACGCCTCGGTAAAGACAACGTCCTCTATGCCAAAGGCACTGGCATCACGGAAGGTTCCGACAAGGATCTTGCGGCTGCGGTGGCCTTGGCCCAAAAAGCTGATCTGGTGATCCTCACCCTGGGCGAAGATGCGGGTTCCATGACTGGAGAAGCCGGTTCCCGTGCGAAGCTTGGCCTGCCGGGACGGCAACAGGAACTCCTCGAAAAAGTCGTGGCGACCGGTAAGCCAGTCGTCCTTGTTCTGTTCAGCGGGCGTCCGCTGACTGTGCCCTGGGCGTTCGAGCATGTGCCGGCTGTTCTCGCCGCATGGTTTCCCGGTCTGGAAGCAGGACCGGCGCTGGTCCGCACGCTATTCGGCGATGCCAATCCGACGGGCCGCCTCGTAGTCAGCTGGCCGCGCAGCGTTGGGCAGGAACCGCTGTACTACAACGCTCTCAATACGGGTCGGCCGCCCGGGAATGCCGACCTCACTCATCCACCTGTGGACGGTGTTGCCAAGTTTCTGACGCGCTATATCGACGAACAAAACGCGCCTCAGTTCCCCTTTGGTTATGGCCTGTCCTACACGACGTTCCGCTACGGCCCGGCCGAGATCAGCTCGAAGCAACTCCAGGCCTCAGCCCTGAATACGGCGCCTGGCGGAACTGAATCGGTGCTGACCGTGACTGCCTCGATCACAAACACGGGCAAGCGGGCCGGCGAAGAAGTCGTCCAGCTTTATCTGGGCATTCGCGGCACCAGCATCGCCCAGCCGGTAAGAGCCCTGAAAGGATTTGAGCGCATTACCCTGGCCCCTGGCGAAACCAAGACGGTCAGCTTTGCGTTGGCTGCCAAGGCCTTTTCCGTGTGGACCCCTCAGAACCGGTTCGCCGTCGAGCCTTCTGAAGTGACCGTATGGGTCGCGCCGGACTCAGCGCATGGATCCGAAGCAAAACTGGAGATCCTTCCCTAGGAGAATCTCATGGCGAATGCGCGCTCGCTCTCCCGGAGGGATTTCCTGCGCATAAGTGCGGCCGCTCCGGCAGCTTCGTGGCTGGCCGTCCAGCCGTCGAAACCTGCTTTCGCTTCTGTTCTCTCTTCCGCCGCGGGAACGCCCGATGAAGCTTTCCTGGACGAGGTCGAGCGCGCCGGCTTCGAGTTCTTCTGGCAGGAAGCGAGTCCTTCAACCGGTCAAGTGAAAGACCGTGCTTTGCTCAATGGCAATGATTCACGGAAGATGTCGAGTATTGCCGCGACGGGATTCGGCCTGACCGCGCTCTGCATCGCCGACCGCCGTGGCTATCGTAAGTCGCCCGAAATCCTGGAACGCGTAAGAAAGACGCTGCGCTTCATCTGGCGTGACTTGCCGCATGAGCACGGCTTCTTCTACCACTTCATCGACATGGAAACTGGCCGGCGGTGGGAGAAGTGCGAGCTCTCATCGATCGATTCCTCGCTGCTGTTCTGCGGTATTCTCACGGCTCGCCGGCATTTTGCCGACAGTGAAGTGCAAGACCTTGCCACCAAGATCTACGAGCGCGTCGACTGGCCTTGGATGCTGAATGGCGGCGAGACCTTTTCCATGGGTTGGCATCCCGAGTCGGGCTTCCTCAAGGCGCGGTGGGAACACTACTGCGAGCTGATGATGATCTATCTGCTTGCCATGGGCTCGCCGAGCCATCCCGTCTCGCCCGACACCTGGAAGGCGTGGCAGCGCCCTGTGATCAAGTACCGGGGCATTGAGTACATCTCGGGTGACGATCCCATTTTCACGCACCAATATTCGCAGGCGTGGTATGACTTCCGCGGCAAGCGCGACGCGCATGCAGACTTCTTCGAGAATTCCGTGAAAGCCACGAAAGCGCACAAGCTGTTCTGCCTGTCCTTGCGCGAACGTTTCCCGGATTACAGCGAAGACCTTTGGGGAATCACTTCATCGGACAGCGCAAAGGGCTATCGCGCGTGGGGCGGTCCTCCTGAGATCGGCAACCCCGACGGCAGCGTTGTGCCGTGCGCCGCTGGCGGTTCACTTCCCTTCCTCTACGACGACTGCATGAGAGTTCTGCGCAATATTCGCTCCCGCTATGGCGATAAGGGCGCTTGGGGCCGCTATGGCTTTGTCGACGCCTTTAACCCGCTCACGAACTGGTATAACCCCGACGTGATCGGAATCGACGTCGGGATCACCATGATCATGGCTGAAAATCAGCGGACGGGCTTTGTCTGGAATACCTTCATGAAAAACAAGGAAGCGCAGACGGCGATGGAGAAAGCGGGCTTCCGCAAGGCATGATCACCCGTGAGCGTGCGCGCTGATTTATCCTTGAAGCACCTACCGCGGGGTTTCCGGACTCGCTATGCAGAAGGTAAACCTGGGGTTGTGGATCATCCGGTTGGCGCTGGTGGCGAGTACTGCATCCGCACAGTCTCCCATCCGCTTTGAACAGATCGCCGCCAGGTCTGGCCTGAACTACGTTACCGCTAATTCGCCGACGCCCAACAAGAATCAGGTCGAAACCATGGTCTCTGGCGTCGCCTTGCTGGATTACGACGGCGATGGCTTCCTCGACATTTACCTCGTCAGCGGCGCGGCGATTCCTTCGATGAAGAAAGAGACACCTGCGTACTGGAACCGCCTCTTCCACAACAATCATGACGGCACGTTCACGGACGTCACAGAGAAGGCCGGTGTCGCAGGCGCCGGATACGGCATGGGTGTCGCCGTCGGCGACTACGACAACGACGGACGCCCGGACATTTTTCTGGCGAACGTGACAGGCAACCAACTGTTCCACAACAACGGCGATGGCACGTTCACGGAAGTCACCGAGAAAGCCGGCCTCAGCGGAGCTAAATACAACGGTAAGAAGATGTGGAGTGTCGGCGCCGGCTGGTTTGACTACAACAACGACGGCAAACTCGACCTTTTCGTCGTCAACTACTGCGTTTGGGAGGTGAATAGGGATCCGTACTGCCCGTTGAAGAGCGGCGTGCGCACGTACTGTCATCCCAAGCTCTACGTTTCCCTTCACGATACGCTCTATAGAAACAATGGCGACGGCACTTTTACGGACGTGTCCGCCGAAACGGGAATCGCTAAGTATTTCGGCAAGGGCATGAGCGTGTCATTCGCAGACTACGATGGCGATGGATTCCTCGATGCTTTCGTGGCCAACGATACGACGCCTGCTTTCCTGTTTCACAACATTGGCGGCAAAAGATTCGAGGAGGTCGGTGTAGAAACTGGCGTCGCCTATGCCGCGGACGGCACCACACTCTCCGGCATGGGCTCCGATTTCCGGGACATGAACAACGATGGATTCCCCGACATCTGGTATACGGCGGTTGAGCACCAGAGTTTCCCTCTGCTGATCAACAGCCAAAAGGGGGACTTTGACGACAAGACCGTCGCGAGCGGACTTGGAGCAACGTCGGACATGTCGGGCTGGGGGAACGGCAGTTTCGACTTCGACAATGACGGATGGAAGGACTTATTCGTCGCGCGCGCCAATGTCCTCGATAACATCAGCGAACTCATCCCTATGCGGCACTATCCCGAGCCCAACTCGATCTTCCGCGGACTTGGAAACGGAAAGTTTCAGGATGTCAGCAAGAACAGCGGTCTTGACTTTCAGCTCGAAGCTGCACATCGGGGAGTGGCGTTTGGCGATCTCGACAACGACGGGAGAATTGACATGGTGGTCACCGTTCTGGGCGGCCAAGCCAAACTCCTGCACAACATCACCGAGAGCACCAACCACTGGATTTTGCTGAAGCTGGTGGGCACGAAGAGCAATCGCATGGGCATTGGCGCGCAGATACATATCACCACCGAAGACGGGCGTCAGCAGTGGAACGAGGTCACGACCGCGGTCGGATATGCTTCCTCGAGCGACAGCAGAGTGCATTTCGGACTGGGATCCAACCGCCTGATCAAAGACATGGAAATCCGCTGGCCGAGCGGAATCAAACAAATGCTGCACGACGTGGCCGTCGACCGCGTGATGACTGTGGAAGAACCTGCCAAATAAGCTTATGGAGGCGGCTGGGTGTTCGACTCGGCGCCGATCTTTTCCTGGACTGTGCCACGGAGGCCGGTGTCATCGGAGCCGGGCGCGGCGGGACTCGCGTTTTCCTTCGTCAGACGTTCAAACGTGGCTCGCGCGCGTGCTGCCTCCGGCTTCCGGCCGGCGCGGGAGTAGGCAGAGCCAAGCGCAAAATAGAGCTTCGCTTCGCGCGGAAAGGACTTCTGTGCGATTTCCAGTTCTGGAATCGCGCGGTCGTAGTTGTTGGTGTCGAGCAAGAGCAATCCAAGCAGGTAATGCGCAAAACCCATGTTCGGCGCGAGTTTGACTGCTCCTTCGGCATAGGGAACCGCTGCGGCGGAATCCTCCTTGTAGAGCGACGCCGCAATCCGCAGGTGGGCGAGCACGTGTCCGGGACTATTTGCGATTTCTTGGTTAAACTGCTCAACGCCGGCGGGGACGTCCCGAATTTCCATCAGAAAAAGCCCGAATGCATAGTGGATGTTGGGATAGTTCGGATTCTCTTTGACCACGCCTTCGAAACCTGTCCGCGCGTCGTCGTATTTCTTCTGACCCGCCAGACACGCTGCCCGACCGACCCGCAACACCACGGCTGCATCCGGTGAGCCTGGAGCCGGAGGAACGCGGCTGTTCAGCCGAAGCATGGTCATGCCCAGCGCGTTGGCGAGGTCGTCGCTGTCCCCGCCGCGCAGGCAAAGGTCCTCCAGCGTGTCCTGGGCGGCCTGGAAGCTGCCTTTCCGTTGCAGCAGGACACCTTCGTGATAGAGGACGACCTTCCAGAGCGCCTCGTCTTTGTGCAGGCCGATGTTCTTGCCCTTCTGAATATGTTGGAGTGCCAACTGATCCCGGCCAAGTTCGAATTCGCACAGTCCCAACATGGCGTAGGCGGTGCCATTCTTAGGAGCGAGCGCCGTTACTCTCTGAAAAGCGTGGGCGGCATCGGCATAAGCATTCCGGTCGTATTGGATCGTGGCGAGCGACCACCAGCCCTCCGCCCAGGAGGGACGCAGGGCCAGCGCCTTCTTATAGAGAGTCACCGCTTCGTCGAGACGGTCCGAGTCACGTGCGGCATCCGCACGAGTTGCAAGTGCAGTAAAGGCTGCAGAGGGTTTCACTTGAGCAAATGTGACAGAAGCAGGAAGAAAAACTACGACCAGCAAAAGGAAGACAACAAGGCGTCGTGACCCGGAACCTGCAGGACGCGTCGGCGAAGTAGGTGAGCGCCGGAAAGTCCATGCGAAACAACACCATTGTTTACCGATTGGTATCCTCCCTATTCCTTCCTGAGAACACAATCTCTGAGTTCCGAATATCGTGCAAATCATAACAAGATATTTGCAACCACATAAAAAAGGCGCGCCCTACAGGGCGCGCCCATGGAAAAACTGAAAAGCGTCAGAAGTTGAAGCGGGCCTGCATCTCGATAACGCGCGAACCTAATCCGTTCTGCGCCTCACCAAAATGGTTGTTCAAGATGTCGGTCTGAATGTTCCACAAGTTCACTTTGTTGAACAGGTTGAAGAAGTTGGCACGAATCTCCAACTTCGCGTTCTCTCCCAGGACCGGCAATCTCGGCAAGCCGAATGACTTGCTGAGGGTTGCGTCTACGTCGAAGTAGCTTGGGCCGTAGAACGCATTGCGCTTCATGCCGGGTTGCGGCAACGGCCCGTATCCCTGCTGACCGTCGGGGCAAACTCCCGGATCGGGGTCCGGGAACAAGCAGTCAAACAGCGTCCCGCCAACGACAATCGGGGGCGTGAAGAAAGCCGAACCGTCGACGGTTGCGCTGCTGCCCCAGTTCGAGCTAAGGCCGCCGTTGTACGAGGCTGGCTGGATGTTGCCGTTCCCGGCGGAGTTGGAAGACCCTCCGGCGAATTGCCCGAAATTGAACACCGGATCATATCCGCCGGTGAGCGTACCGGTGGAATAGAACGGTGTGAACGGGAAGCCGCTGTGAGCGTTCAGGATTCCGGAAATGCTCCATCCTCCCAAGACTTTCTCCATCCATCCGTTCTGCCCACGGAAGATGGTCGGAGAGTAGATACCGAACACCTTGAATGCGTGACGGGTGTCAAAGTCGGACGTGCCGAAATTCGATGCCATATTCCACTGGTAGAAACCGCCCGCATAGGCGTTCGACCCGGAGTCCAGGTTCTTGCTAAGGCGGTACTGGGTGTCAATCTGGAACGACTGGCTGAAGTTGTGCTTCAGTTCCAGAAGGAGGGCATTGAAGCGGCCCGAACCGTCGTTGCCATAGTAGGTAACGCCGTGCACCTTGGGATTCGGCAGGTACCCCAGAGCGGATCCGACGTTGTACATATTGTAGTGCTGCGTCAGGTGGCGGGTGTTGCTCCCCTGATAGCCCACCGACGCAACCCACTGGTGGCCGAGGTCGTATTCGCCGCCCAAGGTGTAGTGGTAGCTGTAGGTTGTTGGCTGAGTGGCCGCAAAAGCGGTCACGTCACCCACATTTCCGGTGACCGGCAGATTGTCGGGACCGAACGTCAAAATTGCGGCCGGGTTGGGCGCCCAACCGTGCGGGTCGTGCACATTCGCCGGGAAGCTGTCGATGTAGACAATGTCCTCACCGGTGAATGTGGGTTGGTTCGAAACAAACGGCGGGTTGAAGCGCACGTCCAGCGTGTTGGATTGGGCAACGCCGTTGTAGGCCATACCAATGCCGCCGCGCAATACGAAGCGGCCGTTCATGTCCTGCCCGAGCACGCGTCCCGGACTCCATGCGAAGCCAAGCTGCGGGCCGAAATTCGCCTTCTGTGCGTCGAACTGGTTTCCGCCTGTGCGCAGTTTCATGTCGGAGAACATGTTCGGGCCACTGCCGAAAACGACGGTAGCCAGCTTGTCGTTCTTCTCCGACACAGGGCCAAAGTACTCCCAGCGCATACCGAGGGTCACGGTCAGGTTCGACTTCATCTTCCAACTATCCTGGAAGAAGAGTCCGATGACCGTGGAGCGGAGGTCTTTTCGGAGGGCGGACGGTACACCGGTCTGAGGATCGGATTGAGCGCTCTCTTGGATTGGAGCATCGTTTACGAAATCCCAGATATTGTTGAAGGTGTACCCAGGACGATCAGCCCAGAACGGCGCATCTACCGACAGCAGGCGGGTGAACTCGCCACCCATCTTCATGGTATGGGCACCATGAATTTTTGTGAGGACGTCCTTTGCGGCATAAGTCCACTGGTCAAAGCCGTTGTAGGAACCGATGCCGTAGCCGTTAATAGTGATATCGCCGGTACCGTTGAAGCCGACTTGCGGCAAGCCCCACGGGCCATTCGGGTTATCGGCAAGGTCCTTGTTCATCCAGCCGGCAGCATTGACCCGCACTTCGTTGAGCAGGCTGGGACCAAAGGTATGGTTCCAAAGCAGCGTCATGGCGCGGTTCTTGTAGTCGCTGTTGAATGTATTCATCTGCCGCAAACCGTTACCGTTGATCCCCGTGCTGGTGTTCGGCACGTAATACATGCTGAAGGCAATCAGATCTTTGTTGGTCAGGTTGAAGTCCAGACGACCGTTGTACTGCCGGTGCGTACTGTCGCTGGGGTTGCGAATTCCCTGATAGAAAGCGATGGTTGCAACATCGGAGAGATTCTCAGGGCCGCCGGAACCGTTGCCGCCAGTGCCGGGGTTCAAGTTGTCGACGTAGCCGGCGTCGCGAGTGCCACGCTCGGCGGTCAGCGGGCTGCCAAGATTCAGTCCAGCTCCTGGCAGGTAATGACAGTTCTCTCCCTCAATCAAGCCGACAAAAGCACAATCCATGGTCTGGCCATTGAGGGTGTCCGTCTGGGTTCCGCCGAATGGTCCGATTCCCGGGAATCCATAAAACGCGGACGCATTGGTGCCTGAAGCGACGAGAGCACGAAGATCGGGTGTTTCGTACCAGCCGCTGCCGTCGGAGCCTCGAGCTCGATTGCCCAGAGTCTCATACGAGAAGAACGCAAAGAGGCGGTTCTTGATGATGGGGCCGCCGACGGTGCCGCCCCAGTCGTTGAAGCGGTTGTTATCGCGTTGAACGGAGTTGCCGTAGCCGTTGTACTTCTGGAAGGCGTTCAGGCCCGGCCGATGCACTTTGAAAAACAGGCTGCCGTGATAGTTGTTGGTACCGTTCTGTGAAATGATTTGGACCTGGGCGCCACGATAGCGTCCGTTTTCGGCATCGTAGTTGTCGGTAACGACGCGGACTTCCTTGATCGAGTCCTCGTTGGGCGTGATTACAGAGGTACCGCCCCACGTGACACTGGTGGTGCCGACGCCATCGATCTGGTAGTTGTTCTCGCCGGTCCGTGCACCGTTCGCGGTAATTTGACCGCCATTCTCAATCTTGAAGATCCCGTCCGTTGCACCCGTGCCACCGATGGTTGTGGACGGAAGATTGTTCGTCCCACCTCCTCCAGACTGGGAACCATCGCCAAAAGCTCCCGGCGCCAGTTGCAGAAGCTGGAACGCATCGCGCCCGAACGAGGGCAACTTCTGAATCTCCGAAGTCCGAATAGAACCACCGAGATTGGAAGTCTCCGTATTGATGAGCGGCACATCTTCCGCATTCACGTTGACTGTTTCCGATACCTGGCCCAAGTCAAGCTTGATATCGATCGAGTTGGCCTGTTCGGGAACAATGGCGACATTATCAAGCGCTTTCTTTTTGAAGCCAGCCATCTCAACGGACAGCGAAAACTTGCTTGGCGGCAACGCGTTAAAGTTGTAAATGCCGCTTGCGTCGGTTGTAGCAGTAAAAACCTGGTTCGTTTCCTTGTTGGTCAGGGTGACGGTCGCGCCGGCGACGGTCGCTCCCTGCGGGTCTGTGACAACGCCACGAATACTGGCTCGGTACTGTGCCAGCATCGCGGTAACCAAGAAGCACACGCTCACGAGCGTGAGCGCCCGAGCATACTTCCCGCAACGAATTCTCATTAGAGGTGCTCCCACACGCAACTAAATCGAGTTAATTGAGCTGCGGCGGGAGTATAGTAAGCAATGTTCCCATTGTCAAGCGACAGGAAACAAGATACTTAAGGACGCAAGCGGAACGATGCCGCAAACAACAGTTTCATGGCCCACGATGATCCAGAGTATGAAATCTTGGAGACTTCTCATGTTTGAGCGTGCGCGTTTTCTCTCATTTGCAAAAACGTTTTTTCTGATTTTGAGCTTTTTCGCGACCTCCCTCTGCTATGGAAATACGGAGTACTACCGTCACAGTTTCTTTGACAATAGTTTGACACCGGATACCTATTTCTACAGTTGGGGACAGGCATCCGGAAGCAGCACTCTCGAAGTGCAAAATGGGAAATTGCCGGTGGAACGAACATTCTTTTTGACTCCGCCGAACGCGCTCCGGCTGGAGTGGCAATCGCAGCCGGGTGGAAGCTGGCAGGGCGCTGTGCACCTGATGGATGTGCGCAATCGCTATCCGGAGATGACGGGCAATTCCCTGTTCTTGTGGCTGTATGCGCCGGAAGCTGTGCGCGCGGCCGATCTGCCCCGCATCGTTCTGTTGACGGCGCGCTCCGGATTGCAGGTGGCCGAATTTCCGGCGAGCTTCACGGATCCCATCCCGTTGGGCAGATACGCAGGGGACCTTGCTCCGGCCAAGTGGGTGCAAGTGCGAATCCCGCTCTCGGACTTTCGCACTGCATCGATCTATCCGTTCCGCCCACAGCTCACGCAGACCGTCGTTTTCCAGCAAGGGGCAGCGGACGGCGCACGACACACGCTGATCGTGGATGAGATCCGGATTGATGATGATGTGCCATCCGCGGGCAAGGACAAGTCGCGCATCTTGTCCGCGCCGGGAAACGTACGTGCAATTGGCTACGACCGCCATATCGAAGTGCGGTGGGATCCGGTGCCGGGAACAACACGGTACGTGATCTATCGCTCCTCAGATGGCAAGGGATACGCGCCGGTAGGAATGCAACTGGGAGACACAAATCGGTACACGGATTTCCTGGGCCAAGCCGGCGTCACCATGTACTACAAAGTAACTTCGTCGGATCGAAATTATCGGCAATCGCCGCAGTCAGCCGAAGCTTCGGCGTCGACGCGGGAGTTCACCGACGACGAATTGCTGACGATGCTGCAGGAAGCCTGCTTCCGCTACTACTGGGAAGGAGCGGATCCAGCGTCCGGCATGGCGCGGGAGAACATTCCCGGCGACGACCGCATTGTCGCCACGGGCGCCAGCGGCTTTGCGATCATGGCGCTGGTGGTCGGCGTGGATCGAGGATTCATTACGCGCCAGCAGGGTATCGAACGGCTTACAAAGATCGTCAACTTCCTAGAAAAGGCACAGCGCTATCACGGCGTCTGGTCGCATTACATGAACGGAAGCACCGGTCAGACGATGCCGGTATTCGGCATGCTCGATAACGGCGGCGATCTGGTCGAGACGTCGTTCCTGGTGCAGGGACTGCTGGCAGCCCGACAATACTTCCGGGGATCCAATGCCGACGAGCAGGCACTCTACCGGCGAATCACATCGCTTTGGGAAACGGTGGAATGGGACTGGTATCGCGAGACGCCGGAGAGCGGGAATCTGTACTGGCACTGGTCTCCGCAATGGACATGGGCGATTCATCATCCCCTGATCGGCTTCAACGAAGTCATGATTACGTATCTGTTGGGCATCGCGTCGCCGACACATGCGGTGCCACCCAGCTTTTATTACACGGGTTGGGCCAGCCAGTCACAGCGGGCACTCGATTATCGCCAAGGATGGTCGGGCAGCAGCGACGGCGACCACTATGGCAATGGGCACACCTACTTCGGGATTAAGCTCGATGTCGGAGTAGGAACCGGCGGGCCGCTGTTCTTCACACATTACTCGTTTATGGGGTTCGATCCGCACAGCCTGAAGGATAAGTGGACGGCATCCTATTTCCAAAACAACCGGAACATCGCGCTGATTAACCGGGCGTATTGCATCGAGAATCCTCAACACCGCATCGGCTACGGATCAAATGCGTGGGGATTGACGGCGAGCGACGGGCCTTCGGGATACGTTGCCCACGCGCCTGACGAACAGGACAGCACCGGCACGATCACGCCGACTGGGGCGTTGGCATCACTCCCCTACACACCCCAGGAATCGATGGAAGCCTTCAAGCACTACTATCGCGACTTGGGCAGCACCATGTGGGACATCTATGGTCCGCGGGATGCGTACAACCCCGGACAGAACTGGGTGTCTCCAATCTATATGGGACTCAATCAGGCTCCGATCGTGGTGATGATCGAGAACTACAGAACAGGCCTGGTCTGGAAGAACTTTATGGCGAATCCGGAGATACAAAAGATGCTCGACGGAATCGCCGTCGAAACCGCGAAGCAACAGTAATAAGCATCAGGGCGAAGGAGCCGGTTCAATATAAGCCGCCGCCTTCGCCCGACGGCCTTTTCCTGAACCTTGGCACAGCTTTAGCAGATAATAGGACTTCCTGTCCCACGCAATATCGACTGTGGGCTGCATTCTATAGTTATGCCAATGCTTGGCGAACGTCTGGAGCCGGGCCCTGCCGAAGAGACGCCCCCTCCTGCGCCTCCGGAATTCCTACCCACGAATCCGTCAGGACCGAAGTTTATCCGCCGTGCCGCGATTCTCGCCGGAGCAGCACTGCTCGTGATCGCAGGTGCGGTAGTTCTTCGCGGTCATAAGTCGGGTTCAGCGCCGGGAACAACTTCGGTCGCCTCTCGGTTAGGCACTGACCATGTCTTGCGGCTGAAGGGAACGACGGAAGCGATCCACTCGCGCGCGATTCTGGCGCCAGTCTTGTCCGGGCAGCAGGTGGGAATCCTCACCGTGACGCACTTGATGCCTGCCGGCAGTCACGTCAAGAAGGGCGACCTGCTGGTGGAGTTCGACCGCCAGGCACAGGTGCGCGACTATCTCGACAAACAAGCCGAATACAACAAATTGGTGGATCAAGTATCGGAGGCGCAAGCGAAGGAGAGCGCGGCTCGGGCCAAGGACGAGACAGAAGTACATCAGGCGGAGAGCGATCTGCACACGGCCGAACTCGAAATGAAGCGCACGGAACTGATGTCGCGCATCGACGAAGAGAAGGCGCAGGAGACTCTGGAGCAGGCGAAGGCGACACTGGCGCAGCTCAAGGAGACGTTCGGCCTGAAGCGGAGCGCCGCCCAGGCCGGCATACGGATTCTCGAGATTCAACGTGACCGGACGCAGCGGATCATGCAGAACGCGCAGGCAAATGCGGAGCTGATGCAGATCCGTTCGCCGCTGGATGGGGTGGTCGTGCTGGAAACGATCTGGAAACAGGGGCGGATCGCAGAACCTCAGGAAGGAGATCAGATACGCCCGGGGGTTCAATTCATGCAAGTCGTGGATCCCACAGCGATGCAGGTTCAGGTGCCCGCGAACCAGGCGGATGTACTCAACCTGCGAACCGGTCAATTGGCTGAGGTACATCTGGACGCCTATCCAGATCTCATCCTGCCGGGCAAGTTGGAGCAGATTGCTCCTGTCGGTCGCGGCGGCGATTTCTCGGCCAAGGTGCGGATATTCTCCGCGATCTTCTCGATTCAGGGCAGCGATACCCGGCTGATGCCTGACCTGTCGGCGGCAGTGGACGTCCGGCTGGACGGTCATAGCCAGACCACGAGCGCACAGCGATGAGAGCGCGATTGCTGGAAATGTGGCGTCGCCGCCCGGCGGTGGTCACCGGCTCATTCCTGCTCCTCGCGGTTGCCGGGGTTTGGGGGATGTCCCGATTCATGGAAAGGGCGCCGGCCATCCCGGTAGCGGAAGTCAGAGCTGGAGAATTCGTCGACTCACTGCCCGTCCGCGGTGAAGTCAAAGCCCTTCGATCGCTGGCGATTACCGCTCCTCCCAACGCGGGAGACCTGCTCATCGTCAAGATTGCCACCGACGGCACAGCGGTTAAGAAAGGGGACCCTGTGGTCTCGTTCGACAAGACAAAAACCGAGCAGGACATGGCGCAGTACAAATCGACGATGCGCTCAGCGCAAGCGGAAATCGATCAGGCGCGGGCACAGGCCCGATTGACCGAGGAGGAAGATGTTACTGCTGTCATGAAGGCCAAATATGACGTGGAGGCGGCAACCCTGGAGGCCGGCAAACAGGAAATTGTCTCTGCGATTGACGGTGAAAAGGCCAGGTTGAAAGTGTCCGACGCCCAGCAGAAACTGCGGGAAGCGGAGCAGAAGCAGAAATCGGACCGCATCGCCGCCAAGTCAACGATCGAGAACAAGATCCAGAACAGCAAGAAGGCCATGTATGACATGCAGCGAGCCGAGCGAGCACTTGGCGCCATGACGCTTGATGCTCCGGTAGATGGAATGGTCTCGCTCTTGTCGGTATGGCACGGAGACGGCATGGCGGTCTTCAAGGCCGGCGATCGAGCCTGGCCGGGAGCGCCGATCGCCGAGATCCCCGATATTTCCACGCTTCGGATCACCGCGCATGCCGACGAAACCGAGCGAGGCCGGCTTCGGGCCGGTCAGCTCGTGAATGTTCAGATGGATGCGATTCCCGACCGCCCGTTCACCGGCCACATCGATCTGATCAGCGCAATTGCTTCCTCTGATTTCACGGCAGGGTGGCCATTTCCCAAGAATTTCACGCTGCAGGTGCTGCTCGATCAGACAGATGGGCGCGTGAAACCTGGTATGAGCGCGCAATTGAATATTGTTGTCGACAAAATTCCGAACGCAATGACGATTCCTGCCCAGGCGTTATTTCAGAAATCGGGGAGAAGTGTCGTCTACGTACTGCACCGTGGGAAGTTCGAGGAAGAGGAAGTCGAAGTCAAGCGCCGGAGTGGAGATCAGATTCTGGTTGGCAAAGGTTTGCGTGCAGGGGACCGCGTGGCACTGAGGGATCCGTCGGCCAAGGAGTAAGCGAGCAATCGTCATGAATCGGAAACGGAAGATCGCGTGGACGCTTGGCGCTTTGCTGGGACTGGGCCTGCTGGGTGGGGCGGCTGCGGTCCGATGGAATTCCCCTTCGCCGAACGAAGGTGACGTCCCCACTGTTGATGTCACACGGGGCACACTCGAGCCCAAAATCTATGCCACGGGGGAGTTACGCGCGACCAACTCTACGACGCTCACGGCGCCCCAAATCGGCGGCGGCTCTCTGCAGATCACCAGGCTGGTACGTACCGGATCACACGTAAAAAAGGACGATGTCGTAATCGAATTCGACCCGAGCGAACAGGAGTTCAAAGAGGAACAGAACCGGTCGGAACTCGAACAGGCAGACCAGGAGATAATCAAGGCAAAAGCGGATGCAGCAGTTCAGGCGGCCAATGACAAGGTGTCGCTGCTGAAGGCGCGTTTCGATGTGCGCCGTGCCGAACTGGAGGTGGGCCGCAACGAACTGGTCAGTGCGATCGACGCCAAGAAGAATGACCTCGCGCTCGAACAAGCCAAGCGCGTTCTCGCACAACTGGAGCAGGACATCAAATCGCATACCGTCTCAAGCCAGGCCACGATCGGATTGGCCGAAGAGAAACGCCACAAAGCCAATCTGGCCATGGAACAGGCGCGGCAGAACATGGAGAAGATGAAGATTCGTTCGACCATGGACGGCATTGTGGCGATCGAAAAGAACACCAGCAGCGATTTCTTCTTCGGCGGAATGAGCTTGCCGGACTATCACGAAGGGGACCAAACCAATCCAGGCGCCACGATTGCCCGGGTGCTCGATCCGGCCGAGATGGAGATCACGGCACAACTTGACGAACGCGAAAGGAACAATGTGCGGGTAGGCCAGAAAGTCGAGGTCCGGCTCGATGCACTGCCCGCGCAAACCTTCGCGGGAACGGTGAAGACGGTCGGCGGGATGTCAGCGAAGAATTTCTGGGAAGACACCCAGGGCGGGCATTTTGACGTCACCGTAAAAGTGCAGGGCTCCGACCCGCGGCTGCGCGCTGGATTCACAGTACAGGTTGTGATTGCCGGCGATCCTCACAAGGACGTGCTGTTCGTTCCGAAACAGGCCGTTTTCATGAAGAACGGCAAGCGAGTTGTGTTCGTGAAGAATGGGACCACCTTCGACGAGCATGACATCAAAGTCACTGCGGAAACTGAAAGTCACGCGGCAATCGAAGGAGTAAACGCAGGAACGACAATCGCCTTCGTGGATCCGACCGCGGCACAGAAGGCAACGACCACCTCTACGAGCACGACACCCATGGTTGGAGGAGCCCGCTGATGGCCCAACGGCCAAGGAACCTCCAAATTGGTGCTGCGCGTTTGATCACTCGCTGGACTCCGGACCTGCGCCTTGGAATGCAAAATCTGATGGCCCACCGGTTGCGCACGCTGCTCACGATGTTAGGCATGATCTTTGGCGTAGCGGCGGTCGTCTCGATGCTTTCCATCGGTGCTGGAGCGCGGCAAAAAGTGCTGGCAGCGATTGAGCAAATGGGCGTGCGCAATCTGATCGTCGAAGCCAAAGAAACGATGGAATGGCAGGCGCACCAGAAGATCCGGCAGACTTCCCCCGGCCTTACTTTCCAGGATTACCGCGTGATTCGCGACAACCTTAGCCAGGTCGCTGCCTCGACTCCGAGAAAACGGTACGTTCCGGCGAAGACGATTCCCAAGGCGCAGCAGGATATGCCGGTCGTGTACGGCGTCGACCCGGCCTACATCCGCATCGCATCACTCGGCGTAACCATGGGCAGATTCTTCGATGAGGAACAGGAACAACAAGCCGCTCCGGTATGTGTTCTCGGGGCTGGGGCGAAGACCAGCCTGTTCGGATCTGCCGACCCGATCAATCAATACGTGAAGCTCGATGAACAATGGTTTCGAGTACTCGGCGTTGTGGCGCCGCAGGTGACAGCGCAGGGAGACATAGCCGGGGTTCCCACGCAGGATTTGAACAACCTCATCTATGTACCCCTCAATGCCGCAATCTTCAGGCTGGAAAATACCTACAGCGACAGGAAGGATGAAATTGACGGTATCTACCTGAACCTGAATGACAGCAGCGCACTTGTGCCCAGTTCCCAGATTGTGCGGGCTATCCTGAACTCTTCTCATCATGGCGCACCCGACTTCACCGTGATTGTTCCTGCCGAATTACTCGCCGAGCAGAAGCGCACAGAGCGCCTCTTCAATGCGGTCATGGTGGCGATCGCTTCGATTTCCCTGCTGGTCGGCGGCATCGGGATCATGAACATCATGCTGGCGGGAATTCTCGAGCGGACACGCGAGATCGGTGTGCGAAGGGCCGTTGGTGCGCGGCAGTCGGATATTGTGCGCCAGTTTGTCGTTGAAGCGGTCATGATTTCTTTCGTGGGTGGAACGTTTGGCATCGTCTTCGGCTTCGGAATGTCGCGGCTGATTGCACTGCTGGCGGGCTGGTCGACGATCGTCACGGCATCTTCAATTCTTTTGGCGTTTGTGGTGTCCATTTCTGTTGGGCTTGTGTTTGGTATTTATCCGGCGACGAAAGCGGCACGGCTCGATCCGGTCGAGGCAATCCGGTACGAGTAGCGAGTATCGAACGGCGAGTTCCTAAGTTTCTCCGAACTATCTGGATATTCAGGAGTAGAAGAGATGAAAGTGCGCCCGTTTTGTCTGGTGGTGATCCTGCTGGTTGGTTCGTGTTTCGCGCAGAATGTCCATGAGCGTGAGACGTTTCATGCGTTGAGCAGCTCGCAAGTCGCGTCCGACGCGCTGCCGGGAACGAAGTACCTGCAGGATCACGTTGTCGATGGAAAGTTGCGTCTGTCGCTGCAGGAAGCCATCACAGCGATGTTGCTGAACAACAGCGATGTGCGGCTGCGGGAATTGAATCTCGAAGATGCAAAGTTCTCGCTGCTGCGGGCGCATGCACCATTCGATCCCGGAGTGGTAACGGGATTCAGTGCATCCCGGACGACCTCGCAAACCAACGAAGCGACTCCCGTTTTCAGCGGGTTGACGCAGACTTCTCAGGTCAACTACAGCCAGACGTTCGAGACCGGCACAAATATGCAGGTCGGATTCAATGCTACGCGGAGCTCACTGAACATCAGTTCTCCACCCAACCCGTCTATCGCATCCGGGTTCGGGTTCCAGTTAACCCAGCCATTACTTCGTAACCGATGGCTGTTCGCGAACCGGGCGCCTCTGGTAATTGCACGGCGGAATCTGAAAGTATCGCGATCGTCATTTGAAGCGCAGGTCAACGACGCCGTCCTGAACGTCATCACGCAGTACTGGGGCGTGGTCCAGGCGCGGGGAAACCTTGATGTCGCTCGCAAATCGCAAGATGCAGCCGACGCCAGCTACAAGCGCGACAAGCGGGCGCTGGAACTGGGCGCGTTGCCCCCGCTGGATATCTATCGCTCCGAGTCGCAACTGGCATCGCGGCGCGTGCAGACGATCCAGAACGAGTACGCCTTGAAGCAGGCTGAGGACGTACTGCGGTATACGCTGGGCGCTTCAATTGATCCGTTGCTGATGGCTCTCGATCTGGATCTCACCGAGACGGCAACGCGCGATGAAGACTTGCTGACCGTTGACGCGGCGACGGCGCTCAAGGAAGCTCTGGAGCATCGTCCGGAACTGGAGGCGCAACGGCAGTTGCTGGCAAACGACGATACCGGCATCCGGCTGGCACATAACAATCTGCTGCCGGATCTCCGCCTGAGTGGTAACTACTCGGGCAACGGTGTTGCGGGCAGTCCTACCGGAGGGTTGAGCGATTCGTTGCACCAGGCGTTCACGTTTGGATTTCCTACCTATGGCTTCTCTTTGAACCTGAATTTTCCGGTCAGGAACCGAGCGGCACAAGCGGACCTGGGCCAGGCCCTGGTCTCGCGACGGCGCGACCTTTATGCCGAACGCCAGTTGCACGAGCAGATCACTCTGCAGGTAGCCAATGCGATCCACTTGCTCGAGCAGGCCAAGTTGAGTCTGGCGTCCAGCCGCGAGGCGCTCGAACTATCTAAGAAGAATCTGGCTGCGGAACAGCGCAAGCACGAACTGGGATCGGAGCCGGTATTTTTCGTTCTCGAAGCACAGACAGAATTGGCGGAAGCTGAAGCCAATGTCGTCCAGGCAGAAGTGGCGTACCAAATGGCGGTGGCCTCAGTGCAGCACGCTACCGGCAAGTTGCTCGATCCCTATCACGTGCAGATTCAGGACTTGACGCAATGATGCCGGCTCACTGACCATCTTTCACGCTTCTCTGCCCTACGACGAAGCGGATGGGCTTCAAGGTTACTGATGCTTCCGGATTGTAGTAGTCGTACAAGACAGACGGAGCCGTCTCGGCCTGCATGGCGAAGCGTGGGCGGAATTTGAAACTGAATTCCGATCCGCCGGCTTCAGGCCACACATAGAGGATCACCCTGTCCGGCTGAACGTCATAGCGGTATACGGCGTAGTTTCCCTGTAGGGCATCCTCGAGACTCTCGCGCTCGACATCCGCTCCCGGCGGGAGTCCCACTTCCGCCAACATCATGCCGTATCCACGGTATCCCAAGCGTTCGGCGTGGACGCGGCATTCGATGTGATCCTCGGTAGTAGACTGCGTTTTGGAATACTCGACGCTGAAGCGAAGAGCGCTCGTGGCGCGCGGATCGGGATTGGAAGCCACAGAGGCATCAGCGCCCCAGGGAACATAGGTATCGGCGATGAACTGCGCGCTCATCATGCCTTCGCTGGTTGAATTGAGTTCGATGCTGTTGGATCCGGGCGCCACGAATGTGCTCACGTCGACGAAGAGTGGTGCCACAACAGTTTGGCCCACGGGCAGATCGATTTTCTGCGCTTCCTTTCCATTGACACGAACCGAGAGAGTTCCATTGGCGTCGGTAGGACGCATTTCAAGCAAGCTCAACATCGCCTTCAGGACGTGTACCGTGGTCTGACCGCAGAACCACATCCCGTCTCTGTCTTCATTACGCAACAGAAAAAGCAGGCCCTGGCGGATCAGGTTCTCGTCGGTATCGTTGCGACTCGGAATTGACGCCAGAGCCCGGATCGCCAGGGCTGTGGATTCCAGCCTGCCGGTACGTCCCCACCCGTAGAAAGGCGTGTTGCGCTCGAGGACCCAGTAGGCTCCATTGCCCTCGATGTGGACCGACTTGCGCAACTCGTCGACGAGACTGGCGAGCATTTTCTCGTTGCCGGCGGACTGCGCTGCCAATGCGAAGCTGGCGATGACGTATGGCTCATCGGCAAGATCGCGATGCGCCGACAGAAAGGCGAAGGCTTTCGCAATCGCGGCCCGACGGTCATCCTGCTTGGCTGGACTGAGATCTTCGAGCTGCCTGAGAGTGCCGGCGATGTATGCGGTTGTGGTGAGTGCGTCGCGATCACTGTTCTCATTCCAACGCGCGCGCCAGGAACCGTCAGGACGCTGCTGCTTGAGGAGCCACTGTTCGGCGCCCTGCCGGACGCCTTCATCCACAGGAATCAGGGTCGCGGCATGATTGAGGAATTCGACAGCATAGGCGGTCAATGACAGGTCAGGCTGTTCGCCGTGCCCCCAGTAAGTGAAGCCGCCGGATTCGCTCTGGTAGCGGAGAAGACGCTCATATCCCGCTGCGAGGTAGCGCTGGGCTTTCAGTGCAATCGCGGGCTTTTTTTCTTCTTTGGAGTAGATCTCGGCCACGAGCAAACTGGGGTAAGTGGACGAGATCGTCTGCTCGCCGCAACCGTGGGGCTTCTCCAGGCCCGCTTCAAGGTTCTCAACCACGTGGGCAAGCAGGTTCGGGTAGATCTTTAGGCGCGCACGGACGGAACCAGGTATCGCGCCCTCTGGGATAACTGCGCTTAGCGCGCCGTTGCGGTCGATGATGTCGGATGCCGTCACCGAAGCAGGACGGCCAAAGGGATGCACATCAACGGGTTTTTGTGCGGCATCGCTGACGTCGGCGTTCGCGGCGGTGACCTGTTGCTTGCCGTCCGTAATGGCCGTAATAGTTCGATAGCGGAAGATCGCGCGGGCGGCATCGCCGGCGTCGACATGCACCGGGACTTCAGTGGGCCCGAGCAAGGTGAACCAGGGCTCGGGCTTCATCCATGCCTTGAGCGTTTGTGCCTTATCAAGATAATTCCGCAGGACCAATGGATAGTCGATCTCGTCGCCCTGGGTGAGGATGCGCGGTGGGTCGTGCTCGACGAAGAAGGGCTGGAATGCGCGCAGGTCTTTTTCAACGCGGCCAAGCTCTCCGGTCTTCGTGGACGCGACAGCCGTGAGCTTCCATGTCGTGATGCTGTCCGCAAACTTGAAGTTGAGCTTCGCACGTCCACGTCGGTCGGTGATGAGAGCCGGCTCCCACAGCATCGTTTCGGGAAAATCCTGGCGGAGGCGCGGAGTGCTCATCGTGCCGGATTTGGTAACGACGTTCGCGGCGCCCGGCGACAGCTTTACCATGCTGGCAAAGTTCCGACCGTAGATAGCAACCGACGCCGATGATGTTTCTACGGTTGCGCGTGCAGCAGAAACCTCGACCGTCTCCGTCATTCCGGCCAGCGAAAGCTCAAACGAGACTTCAGTAATGCTCGTTTTCTCCACCGGCACAGCCTTCACTTCCAGATTGCGGAATCCCGACGAGGAAGCGCGCACATCGTAAGCGCCGGGAGGAAGGTCTTTGATTTCGAAGCGGCCGAGGACATCCGTCTTCGTCGTATGTTTCTCGTCGGTGCCTTCGCGGGTCGCCTCCACGGTCGCGTTGCCGATCACAGCACCAGTCGGATCGACCACAGTCCCGGTGATCGCGCCTGTGCCTCCGACGAGATCGGTCGTCACGGGGACAGGACGCGGCTTTGCCTCCTGAGCGCTCTGCTCGGAAATGAGCATGGCGTAGTCGCCGATCTGGAAATCGTCTGGCGTGCCCTGTTTAAGGTCAGGTCCGGCACTCATCAGCGAAACATCCTGGCGGAAAAGAGTAACGGGTTCGCCTATGCGCTCGCCGGCAGTGCTGGTGCGCCGGATCTGGATGCGGTCGCTGTATTGCGCCACCTTGCGGAACACGGAGTAGTACCTGTTCCCCCAAGGATCGCGAACTTCATCGAGGTCGACTCCAGCCTTGCGGAGAATCTCTTTGAAGACTGCCTCGTTGTCCGGATACCCGCCGCCGGCGTTGAGATGAGCAGTCAGGACTTTATTGATATTCGCGCGCGACTCGGCAAAGTAGTCGTCCCTGCGCGTCCAGACAACTGTTCGATTTCTCTCTTTCTTTGGCTGGGGCTCGGGACCACCACTCCTGATCTCGATCACGTAGTACGAGCCCGAGATCAAGAATTGCGTTTCGTAGCGATTGCCCCAGGGGTCGCGCAGCGCATCGAAATCAAGACCCTGTTTCAGCAACTCGCCCTGTAGCGTCTTGTAATCGCGGATGAAGCGGCCTTCCTTGTCCAGGAAGTCGCGACACGCCCTGTCAAGGATCTCCCCGGAGTGAACGAAGTAATCCCGTGTCGAGCGGTGAGCAGTAAAGTCGTCGCGAGTCCCAAAGCGCTTGTCCGGACCGGCCGAGGTCACGCGCAACACATGCTGCGCACCTTGATATAGCAGCTCGTACCGGTACGGCGTTCCCCACGGGTCAGGCAGGTTGGTCACGTCGACGCCTAATTCCTTGCCGACCGCTTCCAACTCCGGCAAATCGCGCGGAGTCCTGCCGGCCTGGTTCCAGCGTGTCATCCCTGATTCAAGCGGCTGAAACTGTTTTTCAATCAGCCTGGAGAACGCGCTTTCCGCGTTGAGAGAAGACCTGCCCTCCAGCAGTTCCAACAAATCACGGGACGATGACCTCAGCAGGAACTCAGCAACAAGATCAAGATCTGCGGGCACAGGCTCCGACAGATCAATCCGGTCGAGGTCGGAGCGGGAGATGCCGGAAAACGAATCGGAGTACGAAGACCACAAGGACCAGCGCCACCATCCCCAGCCATCGTCCTGTCCGAAGTCGGAGTCGGTGCGCACGCGCTCTTCGACCGCCTGGTCGACGACCTTGATTCCCAAGGCGCTCTCCATCGCGGATTTGTCAGCAGAACGCACCGCGAACCGAACGGTTGCACCCTCGCCGGGCCGATGCTCATCCTTGTCGACACGAAGCGCGACATCGAGTTGTCGGTTCTTGGGATACAAAACGGTACGCTCTGCTTCGAGAAGAACCGTCGGAGACCACTCTTCCTGAAGCGAAAAGGCGAAGACGGCAACCTCGTCGGTGAAGCGCGGATCGTACGGGAAGGTCACGAAGGCGCGGCCGCCCCGCATCCTAGTCTGCTGCGTCGCCAGCACTACACCCTCGCGGATTACCTGGACAACCAGTCGAAGGTCAGGCCGGCTGCTTCGTAGCGTGACTTCGATGGGATCGCCGGGCTTGTGAATCGTGTGTGAGGTCGTCACTTCGACAAGACCTTCATCGTCATCCTGGCTGTAGATTCTTTCGAAAGAGTGTCCGGCCAGACCCTTGGAATCGCGCGCATCCACGCGCAGTGAATCACGCTCATCGTCTTCAGGAATCTTCAGTTCGGCAATCCTCGCGAGTCCATACTTGTTGGTTTCTACCGTCCTCAGTGACAGATCTTTGAGATCTTTCTTTGCTTCATCGTCGTCTTCGTTCGACAGGCTCAGCTGTACTTTGCAACGCGCGGGTGTGCCGTCGGCATAAAAGGTCGAGACATAGAACGTTGGCGGCATCTTCTGGTTATAGGAGAGTGAATATGAATCACTCAGATATACGTGAATGGGTTCCTTGGTCACGCGCAGACGGAAACGTCTTTGCTCGGTGCGTCCGGTGGTGAGATCGGTGACGTAGGCGGCCAGATCTTCGTCCTGAAACTGGGAATAGCTTTCTCTCGCGAGGTCAGCGTGCTTCTGGCTCAGATCGAAACGCGCCGTGAAGTGGCCATCACGATCGAGTTCACCGCTCTCGATTTGGCCTTCGTCAACTTCCCATTTCTGCTTCTTGAAGTTCCAGGTGCGGTCACTCTCTTCCACGACGCGCACTTTGCCATGCGTGACTGGCTTGCCGAAGAGATACTCAGCCGAGATCGCTACTTCGGCGTTTTGGCCGGGAAGATAGTAGGTTTTGTCGGCTTTCGCGGAGACGCGGAAATTAGGAAGGTCGTAGCGGTAGATGCGAACGGATTTCAGTGCGTGGACGCTGCGCCAGTCCTCATCTTGACCAGCCAGGCCGGCACGGATCTGGTAGCTGCCCTGCAAAGCATTCTCAGGAATCTGCCAGTCGATATTCGCGACGCCGAATGCATTGGTAGCAATGGTTTGCTTGAAGACCAGAGTGTTCTGTTCGTCGTCAATGCGCAGATCGAGGGCTTCCTTCTCGACTGCTTTGCGGGCGGAGTCGAACCGCAGCATGCGCAGGTGCACGATCTGCCCCGGCTGATAGATATCTTTGTCGGTATCGAGCAGGAGGAAGCTGGGGGTCCGGAAATATACACTCCTTTCAACGGAACGGGCAACGAGTCCACTACGAACGCTGACCGTCAAATCTCCATCTTCAGCGCCTACCTTGTTCGGAATGGAGAATTCGAGGGTAGCGTTTCCTGCATTATTCGTTGTGGATCGGGCTTCGATCTTCTTCTCGCCGGCAGCGTCGTCCTCCCAGGCAACGTTGCCGCGGACATCGACGCCAGACATCGGCTTGCCGTTGTTGGCTTTGACGTGCACCTGGACACGATATGGAGAGCCGGTCGCAGCCACCCGGCCGGCCGCAGCCGTCAGAATGAAGGGATCGGTTTCTGGCGCATGCAGCGCTTCGATGCCGGCTGCCAAAACATCACCGGCAGCGGATCGAAGCTCGTATTGAAGCCGCATCCAGTGAAGGTTCTCCATCTCCTGCGGGGTCACCTTGGCAAACGGCTCTGGGAATCTGATCGTTAAGTCCTTCTGCCTGGGAGAGAGGTCTAGATTCTGGGTCAGCTGTGCCCGCACGACGTTGTCGGTATTGAGAAGTTGCAGCTGAATGTGCGCCTGCGTTCTCTTCGGGATGGGGCCGCGGAGAGGAAGCGTCAGAACGATTTCGTGTTTGTTTGCCCGGAGTTGGACGACTGGTGCGCGACCCGTAGGCTTCGGCGCGGGCTGGCAGAGAAGTTGCCCCAAAAAAGCCACGAAAATTGTGGCAGACAACAGGACACAGGCGCGCGAACGAAAGTGGCGCATGGACGGCCTCCAGTTAGCCCTGGTTTGGTCCCTGTACGGCTCATCACATCTGGCGCGATCGTACAGAATCGTTTGGTAGCACGTTGGGAACCGAATGTATGTGACAAGTCCAACGCGACCATCTTGCTGGAAGCAGGAGAAGTTAGGCGCAACTGCGGTGAATTCCCACGGTCCGAAGAGCTTCCAAGTTCCGGAACATCCCTTCTGTTTTCCGTAGCTTGACAGGTTCGACCGGCCAGTGACTGCGTACCGGTGGATCGACTAATTGATTTTGATTATTGACCTTCGCAAATGATGGTGCGCGCGCATAAATTTGTGACTCTTTTGTGCGTTTCGCACACGCCCTTGTGATCTCAATCACTGTTGCGTGGTTTGGGCAATCCTAGGCTGGGGCCCGTGACACCTGTCTCCCAGTGGAACGGCCAATTTTCGTGTTATGACCGCGTTGCGCGCACGGATGACTTTTCTACCGTAGTTCAGATTGGCGACGTCGAAATCGGCGGTGGGAACTTCGCCGTCATGGCGGGACCCTGTGCCGTCGAGTCGGAACGGCAGGTCCTGGAAACCGCAGAGGCAGTCGCCGAAGCCGGAGCGGTCATTCTTCGCGGCGGCGCATACAAGCCGCGCTCCTCTCCCTATTCTTTTCAGGGCCTTGGAATTGAAGGGCTCAAGATTCTCCGCAAAGCGCGTGAAGAGACGGGCCTGAAGATTGTCACCGAGGTCATGGCGCCGGAAGATGTCGGCGTGATTGCGGAGTACGCCGACATCATGCAGGTCGGCACGCGGAGCATGGAAAACTATGCGCTGCTGGTGGCGCTCGGCGGCTGCGGAAGGCCCGTCCTTTTGAAGCGAGGCATGACGGCGACGCTGGCGGAAATGCTGCAGTCGGCGCAGATCATCGCCCTGAATGGCAACCCCGACATCATTCTCTGCGAACGCGGCATTCGGACGTTCGAGACCGCGACACGCAACACGCTGGACATCGCCGCCGTTCCGGTGCTCAAGACGGTATCGCACCTGCCAGTGATCGTCGATCCGAGCCATGCCGCGGGCGTGCGCTGCTTGGTGCCGGCTCTGGCGCGGGCTGCAGCCGTGGTGGATGCCGATGGATTGCTGGTGGAAGTGCATCCCTGCCCGGAGCGGGCGCTCAGTGATGGCAACCAGTCGCTGAATCTGGACGAATTCCGCGACATGATGGATGACTTGCAGCCTTACTTGGCGCTTCGGGGTGAAGCGCGTTGCCTTCGTCCCCAGCTACTTCGAGTGGGGGGAATGCACTAGTGCGGCAAGTTGCCATCGCTCTGCTGGTTCTCGCCGGGATCGCCCTGGTGCCAAGAGAGCATGCGATGCCCTCCCGTTTGAACACTCCGGATTTCCTTTACACCGCGGCGAATCACTATGAGCCCCTCGCGTGGATCAAGGGCGGAGAACGGTTCCCTGCCGGGGCGACTGTTTTCGTCAACGACGGCGGGACCCGGCATGCACTGGTGTCCAGTTTTGCCGCGTCAGCGGATGCTGCGGTCTCATTCAACGGAAAGAACGTACTGTTTGCCGGGAAGCGCACACCGCAGGATCACTGGCAGATCTGGGAAATCGCGCTGGCGGGTGGCGATCGCAGACGAATTACGAATTGCGCGGATGACTGTGTCCGGCCGTTCTATCTCCCGGGAGAACGGATTGTGTATGCGGAGAAACTCGGCGGCCGGTATGTGATTCAGACGGCCGACCTCGCGGGCGGCAAGCCGCTTTCATTGACCTACGGATCTGGGAGTTCCCTGCCAGCGGATGTGCTGCGCGACGGACGCGTCCTGTTCCAGGCGGCATTCGGGGAGACGCAATCACCAGAGCTCTACACGGTTTACTCGGATGGCAGCGGAGTGGAATCGTATCGGTGCGATCACGGCAAGGCTCGTCAGGGCGGTAGGCAGCTGGGATCGGGAGACATCGTTTTCGCGTCTGGGCGTGGGCTCGGGAGATTCACCTCGGCGCTGGCAAAAGAAATTCCTGTCGGCGCTCCGCAAGGCGAGTATGCAGGCGATATCGCAGAGACACAGGCTGGAGACTGGCTTCTGCCATGGCGCACGGGGCGCGGTGAGTATCAGTTGATGTGGTGGAAGCCGGGAGAGATAGCGCTGCGCGCGGCGGTCGGAGAAAAAGGCGCCAACCTGGTTCAACCGGTGCTGATTGGTGAGCAAGTTGTGCCGAAGCGGCATCCGTCAGGCCTGCACGACTGGCAGACCGGCAATCTGCTTTGCCTGAATGCGTACACCTCGAAGTACAAATTCGCCCCGGCATCGCTGCATTCGGTCCGGCTCTATACGCGTGATGACGATGGCAAGGCCCGTCTCCTGGGTACAGCTCCAGTCGAGGCCGACGGATCGTTTTTCGTTCAGGTTCCGGGCGACAAGCCGCTGCAGATTGAATTGCTCGACAGCTCGGGCAAGACGGTAAAGCGCGAGTCGGGCTGGTTCTGGATGCGAAAGGGCGAGCAGCGGGTATGTGTCGGATGCCACGCCGGTCCTGAAACGTCGCCGGAGAACGCCGTGCCGATGATTCTGCAGAAATCGACGACGCCCGCGGATATGACCGGAGCTGGACAACCTACTGTGGGAGGGCACTGAGATGATTGGACGCGTGGTTGCTGTGCTCCTCCTGTCCACTTCTCTGCTGGCGCAGGCTCCGGCGAGTTCGAATCCCAGCACGATTCGATTCGAGGATGCGACGGCCAAGTCGGGTATTCAGTTCACGCACAACTTCGGTTCCGCGCATCTGGGATCGTTGCTCGAGAGCACGGGCGCAGGATGTGTCTGGTTCGACTACAACAATGACGGTTTTCTCGACCTGTATGTGACGAGCGGCAAACCGCTTGAGGGAAACATCCATCCGTATCCGCTGAAGCAGCCTCCGGCCACGCCACCCCACAATCACCTCTACAGAAACAACGGTGACGGCACGTTTACCGACGTGACCGACCAGGCTGGTGTCGCGGCGAATGTCTATGGCATGGCAGCGATCGCCGCTGACTATGACAACGACGGGTTCGTGGATCTCTTCGTCACCAGTTACGGGCGCGCGATTCTCTATCGCAACAAGGGGGATGGAACGTTTGAGGATGTCACGGGAAAAGCCGGCATCAACGTCGATGGCTGGTCGATCAGCTCAGCCTGGCTCGATTACGACCGCGACGGCTGCGTCGATCTGTTCGTCGGGCGCTATGTGAAGTTTGATCCGACGTACCGTAACTTCTATCCTGCCGACAACTATCCCGGGCCGCTCGACTACGCAGGCGAGACCAACCGCCTCTACCACAACAACTGCAACGGGACCTTCAGCGACGTGACCGACAAGTCGGGCATCGGCGCGTTCAAGGGCCGCACGATGGGAGTGACGGCCGCTGATTTCGACGGTGACGGATATCCCGACATCTACGTCGCCAACGACAAGACTGAGAATTTCTTCTTCCGCAACAAGCGCGATGGAACGTTCGAAGAGATTGCCGCCGACGTGGGCGTCGCCTATGGCCAGAACGGCGAAAGCACGTCGGCGATGGGGCCCGTGTTGGCCGATATCGATGGCGATGGCCGGGTCGACCTGTGGGTGACCGATTCCAAGTACAACCGCCTGATGCGGAACACTGGGAAAAGCGGGTTCGAGGACCTGGGACCGAGTTCAGGAATTTCGCAGGCGACAGCGCAGTACACCAGTTGGGGATCGGGCGTTTACGACTACGACAACGATGCCTGGCTCGACATCCTGATTTTCCACGGCGGGCTGGTACACATGGTGCCGCAGGAGCAGTCGCTCTTTCGCGGTTTGGGCGGCGGCAGATTTGCCGATGTTTCGCGCGAGGCCGGACCGGTGCTCGACGTGAAGACGGTCTCGCGCGGCGCGTGCTTCGGCGACTACGACAACGACGGGAAGATCGACGCCTTCGTGATCAATCTCGGCGCACAGGGCACCCTGCTGCACAACGTCAGCTCGAACAGTAATCACTGGCTGACCGTGAAGCTGACGGGCAAGAAGAGTAATCGCGATGGAATCGGGGCGCACCTGGAACTCGTGGCTGGTGGCCGCACGCAGGTTGCTCAGCGAATTGCCGGCTCTGGATATCTCTCGCAGGATGATGGCCGCGTTCATTTCGGACTGGGATCGGCGGCGAAAGCTGACAAACTCTCGGTCCACTGGCCCAGCGGAAAAGACCAGGTGCTTGAGAACCTGGCCGTCGATCGCGTGCTGACGGTGGAGGAGCCATAATGCGGTGCAACCTGACATTACCGCAAGGCTTCTGGCTCACTGCCAAGGTTGTTCCCATTGTCGCGCTGATGCTTGCACTGGTCGCGGCCAAGCCGACGTCTATCCAATCGGAGAACCAGCCCACGGAACGCTATTTGTCCCCGATCGAAATGGTGCTGTCGCCCGATGGGCTGCGCATGTACGTCGTGTGCGAGGGCTCCGATGAAGTGCGCGTCTTGGACATGCGATCCATGAAGGTGGTTGGTACGGTTGCGGTCGGGCACCTTCCCCGCGCGATCGCGCTATCGCCGGATGGTCGGCACGCCTATGTAACGAATTCCTGGAACGACACGGTCTCGGTCATTGAGACTGCTGCACTGAAGGTTGTCCAGGCGTTGGCAACCGGGGCCGAGCCAACCGGGGTTGTCCTCGATCGGATCGGCCAGACCCTATATGTTGCAAATCGTTTGAGCAACGACGTTTCCGTGATCGACCTGAAGACGGGCCAGGAGACGAAGCGATTGCTGGCTGGGCGGGGTGCGAGCTACCTGGCGCTCTCGCCGGATGGGAAGTGGATCTATTGCACGCACATCTATCCAAACCTTGGCGCACACCGGACTCCACCAACGTCGGAAATTACGATCATCGATACTGCGCGGCAGGTGGTTGTTGAACGTAAGGAACTGCATAACGTTGCCGGCATGTTCCACGTTGCGTTCTCCGGGGACGGCAGACTTGCCGTAGTTGCGCAGCTTCGTCCTAAGAACCTGATTCCGCTGGCGCACGTCGAGCATGGATGGGCATTCGGCGATTCCTTGACCCTAGTTGGCCTGGACGTAGGAGAACCGGTTCAGATTCCGATCGACGAGCTAGATCGCTATTACGCCTTGCCGTGGGGCGTAGCGATCACGCCTGACAAGTCCAGGATCTTCGTGAGTACGGCCAGCTCGCAGAGCGTGACAGCAATTAACGTGCAGAAACTAATCCGGACGGTGCATTCGCGGCCGCAACCATTCGTCAACGACCTATCGGCATCGGGGGAATATGTTGCCGCGAGAATTCCCGTCGGACGCAATCCGCGCGGCCTTGTTCTGTCGGGTGACGGCAAGACACTCTACGTCGCCAACCACCTGGACGACACAATCTCGATCATCGATACCGCCACCAAGAAGGTTGCCTCAACTGTCGATCTTGGCGGACCGAAGACTATCAACGCACTGCGTCGGGGCGAGCGGCTTTTCTACACAGCCGACTTCGCATTCCAGGGAGCATTCGGGTGCTCAAATTGCCACATCGATTCGACTGTTGACGGCCTGCAATGGGACCTGGAGCCGGACGGATTCGGGAAGGACATCGTTGACAACCGGTTGCTCGAGAATCTTGCCGGCACGGAGCCTTTCAAATGGAACGGCGGCAATCCCAACATGCCGACCGAATGCGGCCCACGGACGGAGAAGTTCTTCTATCGCTCGCAGAGTTTTAACGATCAGGAACTCACCGACCTGGTGACGTACGTGTATTCCCTTCCCTATCGTCCGAACCGGAACCGTCTTCCGAACGGAGAACTCACGCCGGCTCAGGAGCGCGGCAAGGCAATTTTCGAGCGGACAAAGGCGCGGAATGGCACGCCGATCCCGGTAGCCAGCCAGTGTGGTTATTGCCACAGTGGGCCGAAATACACCAACCAGCAATTGTTCAACGTGGGTACGGGCAAGCCGACCGATCGTTCACCACTGATCGATGTGCCGCAACTTCCGAACGTGGCCGATTCTGCGCCGTATCTGCACGACGGCTCGGCACGATCACTCGAGGAAATCTGGACCATCTATAACCCGAGAGATCAGCACGGCGTGACCAACGATCTCAAGAAGGATGAGCTGAACGATCTCATCGAGTATCTGAAAACGCTATGAAAACGAGAATCTGGTTTGCGACGCTCGCTCTCTTGATCGCGACTCCCCTGATCGCGGCTGCACAGGACATGCCGCGCTTCCGGTGGCAGAACTTCACGACGGCCGATGGCCTGCCCAACAACCACGTGTATTGCGTCCTCGTAGATGGAGATCGGATCTGGGCGGGCACCGACGATGGCCTCGGGTTGTATGAAAGCGGAAAGTGGAAGGTGTATCGGCCAAAAGATGGCCTGGCACATCAGGCGGTGCTTTCTCTGGCGCTCGACAAACGCAGCGGCGATGTGTGGGCCGGCACGATGGGTGGCCTGAGCCGCGTCTCTGCGGGACGGATCGATGCCTACACGCAACTGAATTCCGGCTTGAGTAACGACATCGTGTATGGGGTCGGCATACGCGGAGATTTCGTCTGGACAGCAACCGCCGCGGGCGCCAGCCGGCTCAATACCCGCACCGGACACTGGGATCTCTTCAACGAGCGCAACACTCCGATGTTTGAGATTTGGACCTATGCCGTCAGCCCCGGTGACGACAAGGTCTACTACGCGGTGTGGGGAGGCGGCGTTCTCGAATACGACGTCGCGACCGGACATTGGAAAGACTACAACGATCCCGACGGCGAGACCGAGATGGTGCTCATGAAAGACCAGGGGCTGATTCATGAGATCACGACATCGGTCAGCTACGTTGACAAAGTGGTTTGGATCGCGACCTACTTCGGCGCTAGCCGCTATGACGGGCGCTACTGGCACAACTTCCTCACCAAAGACAGCGGCTTGCCCAGCAACTTCATGAGCCAAATCAAGGGGGTGGATGCGAACCGCGCCTGGTTCTCGACCGACAAGGGTCTGGCCTACTTCGACGGAACGAATTGGGCGATCTATCGTCCTGCGCTCGACACGCACAAGCCGGAGATGCTCGTGCGCGACACCGAAGGCAAGAAAGAAACCAGGATCCCGGTCGATAGCGCTCCGGCGCACAACTACATTCTCGGCGTTGATTTTCAGGGAGACGATATCTGGGTCGCGACAGCGGAGGGGCTAAGTCACGGGATTCGGCAGCGCAACGCAACCGCTGAGTTGCGTTCAGTTCGGGCGGACAGGAATGTCCACCCCACACGTTCTCATTAAGGAGTCATCTATGAATGTTGCAGAGTTGCTCAGCGAAATTACCACTGGTCCGGTCACGAAGCGGGCCATCACCAACCACCGAGTGCTGAACGAGGCATATGACTACGGCAGTGCCTTCTCGCGAGGCATGCGAATCGACCTGAAAGGGCTCACGATCCTGCTGATCTCGGGCACGGCCAGCATCGACGACCAGGGCAATACAGTGCATGTCGGCGACCTGCGCGCACAGCTTCGGCGGACCTTCGACAACATCACCGGCCTGCTGGCATCGGAAGGCGCCACCTGGCACGACATCGTGCGCACAACGTGCTATCTGCGCGACATCGAGCGCGACTACAAAGCCTTCAACGAGGAGCGAGCTGCTTTCTACAAAGAGCAGGGCCTCAACCCTCTGCCGGCCTCGACGGGCATTCAGGCCATTCTTTGCCGTCCCGATCTGTTGGTTGAAATTGAAGCGATTGCCATGTTCCGCCGGGAGTCGCCCACGGAGTAATGCCATGCGCCGCGCACTTGTTCTTATCGCCGTTGCCGCGTTCGTGTCCCTCGCTGGGGCCCAGAGTACTTCCTCGTGTTCCTGCGGGGCTCATCCGCCGGGCCGGCCGGCCCCGCGCTCGCTGAAGCCCTACGCTGCTGCGCCTGAGGATCTGCGGCCGTTCTCGAAGTTCACGACGCCCTACCACGAGTACTACCAGGACCTCATCGAGTACAACGGCGCCGCGCGCGACATTCCGGATGGCAATCTCAATGATCTTTCCGAGATTCGCATCGGATTCCTGGCTCCGCTCTATGACCATCCTGAGCAGGTGCTCGGCAATCGCATGCTGCAAGGCGCACAGATGGCAATCGACGAGGCGAATGCCAACGGCGGTTATTGCGGCAAGCCGTTCAAGCTCGTCACCCACAACGACTACGACAACTGGCAGATCAACAGTGCGGCGGGAGAAGGTGTCTCCAAGGACTCCGCGATCTGGGGGTCGGCGTCGAACGATGCTGTACGCATGATCTATGACGACAAGGTGTGGGCGATGTTTGGATCCATCAGCGGCGAGTCAACGCACATCGCGTTGCGGCTGACGCTCAAAGCAGAGACGCCGCTGGTGAACAGCGCGTCGACCGATCCGACGATTCCGGAAACGATCATTCCGTGGTATTTCACCGATCTTCAAGATGACCGCGTCCAGGGATACACATTGGCGCGGCACATCTATACCGAGCTGGGACTGAAGCGGGTCGCGCTGCTGCGCGTGAACGACCGCTACGGACGGTTCGGCGTACTCAAGTTTCGTGATGCGTCGCGGCGGCTGGGACATCCAGTCGTGATCGAGCAGAAATTCCGGCCCGGCGATACCGATTTCCGGCGGCAGTTACGTGTCATCCAGGACTCGCGTGTCGACGCGATCGTCTTGTGGACCGACGAGATTCCGGCTGCTGGCATCCTGCAGCAGATGCAGGAACTCGGCATGAAGCAACGCGTGTTCGGCAGCCACCGCACACTGGGCGAGAACCTGGTCAAACTGGCTGGACCGGCCGCGGAAGGTTTCGAGGCAGTGTATCCGTACGACCCATCGCGCTCCGATCCGCGCTGGCTCGACTTCAATACCCGCTATGGTGTCCGCTTTCACGAAAAGCCCGATCACTTCGCTTCCCTCGCCTATGACGCGATGCAGGTTTTGCTCAATGCTATCTGCCGCGCGGGTTTGAATCGCGGGCGGATTCGCGATGCGCTCACCGGCGTCACTGACTACAAAGGCGTCACCGGGGATATGGTCTTCGATCCGAACTGCAAGAACATCGCGCCGATGTATCTGGGCCGTGTACACAACGGGACCATCGACTACCACCGCATCACGATGGAAAAGGTGTATGCACGCGTAGGCGAGGACGGAGTCCAGTATGCGGGGCCCGCGATACCCGATTCTCCGAAGGATGGCGTCGAAATCGGCGTGTTTGGCCCGAATGCGGATCGGGTTGTAGGCTCGCCGGAGGTCACGAAACTCCTTGCGGAAATCAACAGCAAAGGCCGCTCACTGAAGCTGGTGGGAATTCCCTCGCAGCTCTCGTGGGGCAAGGCCTCCGACGAACTTGTAAAGGCCGTGTATCAGCAGCAAGTGTTGGCGCTGATCGCGCTTGATCGCGATTCGAGCCATCTGGCGGAACAGATTGCCGTCAAGACTTTCGTGCCGGTAGTTGCGCTGTCATCAGACCGCTCTCTGACGAGCACAAACATCCCGTGGATCTTCCGCATGCCTGCGAAAACCTCCGTGGAACAGGCCGTGCGTGCTCTGGCCGAAGCGATCGACCGCGCAGGCGCAAACCGGGAGAAGATCCGTAATGTGCTTGCGTCAGGCGAAGCCGTGGCGGGAGTGCGGTTCCAGAGTACCGGCGAGGCGCAATAGTTAACGCTACTTTGGCAACGCGAAGGCTACGTAAATTCCGCCCGACTTCGATCTCGAGTCCTTACCTCCTCCCGCGGCGATGGCGACATATTGGCGGCCTTTAACCTGATACGTGATCGGCGTGGCGTTGCCGGAATACGGTAATGTTGTTTCCCACAGAAGCTCGCCCGTCGCTCTGTCAAAAGCCCGAAACTTCTTGTCGTAGTTGGTTGCACCGATAAACAGGAGCCCGCCGGCAGTCACAATCGGTCCACCGTAATTCTCAGTGCCGGTGTTCTTCATTCGCTGCGCCGCCAGTTCCGGATATTCACCCAGCGGAATCTTCCACGCGTACTCGCCCGTGTTGAGGTTGATGGCATTCAGGCTGCCCCATGGCGGCTGGACAGCTGGATAACCATCGGGATCGAGAAATCTGGTGTAACCCAGGAAGCGATAGCGCGCGAGTGGCGCTACGATTTCGAGATTCTTATCGATCTTGAGCGTGAGGTAGTCGATCAGCGCTTCTATTTGCGCACTCGATAAGCCGGGAAATGCCGGCATCCTCCCCTTTCCCGTCTGAATGATGCCGCCGATATCGTCCCGGCCGAGCCGTTTTCCAATTCCCTTCAGCGACGGAAATGTCGGCGGCGATCCCGACATGTCGTCACGGTGACAGAAGGCACACTGATTCTGATAGATTGCGCGCCCGCCGGTAGATGGCCCGGTGTTTTCGGCTAACTGGGCGTACCAGGCAAGATCGTTGGAATTGACATATAGGAGCCCGGTTTCAGGATCGAACGCGGGCCCGCCCCATTCCGCGCCGCCATCGAAGCCCGGGAAGATCACTGTCTCCTGCTTCGTACTCAGGGGAACGAACTGGCCCTCGCTTCGAAGGGTCCGGAATTTTGCGAGGGCCCACTGATGGGCCTCGGGAGTACGAGTTGTAAGCAGATCTTCCGTCAGCAATTGACGCGCGTACGGAGCCGGCTTGGTCGGCAAGGGCTGTTCTTCAGCCGCAACTTCTCCAGGAACGTCACTGGGAGGATATTTGCGGTACTCGATGGGAAACAGGGGCTTGCCGTCGGCCCGGTCAAAAACATAGACGAGACCCTGTTTGCTCGTTTGCGCGACGGCGGCGACATCTTTGCCTTCGCGTTTCACCGTGACAAGTACGGGCGGGGCTGGAAAATCGCGGTCCCAGATGTCGTGCCGCACTCCCTGGAAATGCCAGATGCGTTCTCCGGTTTCGGCATTTAGTGCCAGCAGGCAATTCGCGAAGAGATTGTCGCCGAGGCGATCGCCTCCGTAGAAGTCGAAGGCCGCCGAGCCGGTTGGAATATAAAGGATGCCGGACTTGGGATCTAGCGTCATGCCAGCCCAGTTATTCGCGGCGCCGTTCGTCTTCCACGCATCTTTGGGCCAGGTCTCGTAGCCGAACTCGCCGGGATGCGGAATCGTATGGAAGCTCCAGCGGAGCTTTCCTGAGCGTACGTCGTACGCACGAATGTCGCCCGGCGGTGCAGGCAGCGTCTCAGGCTCGCGCCCTCCGACAATGAGCAGGTCCTTGTAGATCACCGGAGGACTAGTAAGGACGATAGAGACCGTAGCCGGATCGCGCCCAAGGTCCGCACGCAAGTCGATGCGGCCATGATCGCCGAAACTCGCCACCGGCTGCCCGGTGTCAGCGTTGAGCTCGTAGACGAAGTTCATTACCCCCACGACGACACGCCGATCATCTTTCTCTTCCCAGTATGCGAGTCCACGATCCGGTTGCGTTCCGAGAACTCCGGAATCAAATTGCCATTTCAGCTGGCCGTCGGCGGCGTCGAGAGCAAATACCTTCTGCGACGGTGAGATGCCGTAAAGCACGCCATGCACAACAATCGGGCTGGTCTGGAGGCCACCGACTTCCTGCGTGTCGAAACTCCAGGCGGTCTGGAGTTTCCCGACGTTGGTTCGA
>DATIWL010000063.1:0-5171 GCA_035519435.1 Terriglobales bacterium | reverse complement strand
GCTAGGATATTTCCATAGTTGCTCATTAGGCGAATACGGCTCGCGACATGCACTCGTCGCCAACCTCGACCATGTTGCTCACTGCGACAGCCGGCGTTGCAAACTCGCGCTACGGCTCTTATGCGGTGATAGCGGCAGCTTGCGTCCAAGTTACTGACGCTAATGAGATCAATGCCTTACCAACTAACCGCAAACAGGGGAAGACGGTCGATACCGTAGCGATCAACCTGTGTCCTTTTGCCAGAAATAGACATGCCCAAACCGCATCGAGTGTGGCAGAATGGGCTCTTCAAGCTAGACTCTTGGTTCCCTTTCAACCGTGAACGGGGCGAGCAGCTCATAACTCACTGATCCAGGGGAAAAACAATGGCCGAAGCGCCAAGATCTGTCCGGCTCGCGGGATCGACACTGCAGTGTTCATGTCATGCCTGCGCGTTCTTCTATTCGAAGGAGGACGAATACCAAGTCCTTCTGCCGTTCGTGAAAGACGGACTGGATTCTGGAGACAAGAGTTTCCAGATCGTTTCAAATGAGACCGTCGAAGAGCGACTTGCCGAGCTGAGAAGGAGTGGCGTCGACACCATAGCCGCCGAACAAGACGGACGGCTGGAGATTCGCCCATGCGAAGATGCGTATCTGCGGGGCGGCCGGTTTGATCAGCAGGCCATGCTCGCGCTGATCGAGGAAATACTTAGCGCCGGCAAACAGCAAGGCGTTGGATTGACCAGGCTGTGGGCGAATATGGAATGGGCCCTCAAAGAAATGCCGGGCGTACACGACCTCGTCGAGTATGAGACACGGTTGAACAACGTGTTGCCCAAATACGACGATGTGGTTGTCTGCACCTATGACTTGACGAAATTCAGCGCTGCTGTAGTGATGGATGTTCTGCGCACCCATCCGCAGGTTATCGTGGGCGGAATCATGCGGGAGAATCCTTACTACGTGCCAGCGGAAGAATTCCTGCTCGAATTGCGTGACCGAGGCGCCTCGGCCCACTGAAGGCGGCGGGAAGCAATGCCAACGAGGGCCTGTCTTTAATGCTGCAGGCGCTGTCTGACCCGGCCGAACTGCGCCGCTTCATTCGCGACCTCCTCGCGCTTTCCGCGCTGCCGGCAATCATGAAGAGCTACAATCCGCGTCAGATCGCCGACACTGTTGTGGAGGCGGTGGAATCAATGCTCGATGCGGACTTCATGTACATGTCGCTGCTGGGCCGCCGCGACGACGCCGTCATCGAAATCGTCCGGACACACGAGCGGCGTGCCGGCGACTTTGTAGATGCAATCAGCACGGCGATGCGTGAGTTGTTGCCCGCGTACTCATCCGCGCCGACGGTGGCGGTCCCAAACCCGATCGGAGAGGGCGCGGTGCGGATTGCCGTTGCCCCGATCGGAATTGGGGGCAACACGGTTATCCTTGCGGCCTCGCGCCGAACAGACTTTCCGACCGCAGCGGAACGGTTGCTGCTCGGAATTGCTGCCAATGAAGCGACGATCGCGCTGCAGAGGTGGCGCGCTGAGACGGAAGAAAGAATTCGCCAGACCGAACAGGAGCTTCGTTTTGTTATCGACACGATCCCGGCATTGGTGTGGAGTGCCCGGCCCGACGGCTCCATTGATTTCGGCAATCGGCGACTGCTCGAATACACGGGCCTGGCTTTGGAGGATGTAAGGGACTGGGTCCGGACGGCTGAGTGGCATCCCGCAGACGCAATTCTCACCGAGGACGGACGCGCGGCCTTGGCGGCGGGACAGCCTTTCAATCGGGAGGCCCGCTTGCGGCGGGCTGATGGAGAATATCGATGGTTCCTGCTGCACGCAGTGCCGCTGCGGGATGAGACCGGAAGGATCGTCAGGTGGTATGGAACGACGACCGACATCGAAGACCGCAAGCGGGCCGAGGAGGCCTTGCGTCGGAGCGAGGGATATCTGGCGGAAGCGCAAAGATTGAGTCGCACGGGAAGTTTCGGCTGGAATGTCTTCACAGGAGAGCTGTTCTGGTCCGAGGAAAGTTTTCGTATCTTCGGATATGACCGGTCGATCAAACCTACTCTCCAGTTGGTGCTTCAACGAGTCCATCCCGACGACCTCGTTTTCGTGCAAGAACGCGTCAGGCGCGTATCGGAGGAAGGAAAGGATTGGAATCTTGAGCATCGTCTGTTGATGCCCGGTGGCGCGGTGAGGCATCTCCATGTGATGGCGCGCGCGTCACGGGATGAATCGGGCAACCTCGAGTTCATTGGGGCGGTGATGGATGTGACGACCACCAAACGAGCGGAAGACGAACTGCACAGGGCGCGAGCGGATCTCGCGCACGTCGCGCGTGTGACGACGCTGGGTGAACTGACGGCGTCAATTGCTCACGAAGTTAACCAGCCGGTTGCCGCGATGAAAATCAACGCCAACGCCGGTTTGCGCTGGCTTGCCACCCAACCACCTGACCTCGGGGAGGCACGACAGGCTCTCGGGGGCATCATCGAGGAAGCCACTCGAGCCCGTGAAGTCATCGACCGTATCCGCGCACTCGCTAGCAAGGCGCCACCGCGCAACGACAGGCTCGACGTCAACGACATCGTCCGCGACGTCATCGCCCTGACGCGAAGCGAAGTACAGAGGAACCGCGTTGCACTGCAAACTGGCCTCGCAGGCGACTTACCTCCCATTTCGGGAGACCGGGTCCAACTCCAGCAAGTTGTTCTCAACCTGATCATCAATGCCATCGAAGCCCTGAACGAGGCCAGCGATGGGCCGCGAGAGCTGTTGGTCGGCACCGGGAAAAATGGTTCGGATGGCGTGTTCGTCGCGGTAAGCGATTCGGGCCCGGGGCTGGATACGAAGCACCTCGACCACATCTTCGACGCCTTCCATACGACCAAGCCCAATGGCTTGGGAATGGGGCTTGCGATCAGCCGCTCGATCATCGAGGCCCACGGGGGGCGACTATGGGCCACACCGAACGACCGCCGGGGAGCGATCTTCCAATTTTCGCTACCGACGAATGGAGAGGATGTGTCTCGATCGAAACGGACCTGATAAGGGGAAGAAGAGAAGTAGCCAGCCCGCACTCCGTGGAACGGCGGCATCTCCAGAGACTTACCAAATATCTTGTGCCCGTGCGCATGTTAAGGCGGCGGCTTAGCGCCATGCAAGCCTGGACATAATAGTTTGCCGCTTGCAGCCAAGAGGACGCCAGCGCCAGCACTCTCAGATGGCCCTTGTCGATGGTTGGGCCGTCAGGCGATAGGCGATAAGCGCGCTGCCGTCGAACTTCTCCAGAACCTCGGCGCATACCGGACAACGATACTCGCCCTTGACGCCCGGTCCGGACATAAGCTCAACTCGCCGGAAGCCCGCTCCACACGTGGAACACGTCACGTCGTCCATTTTCATTCGTCACCTTCGAGAAGAATAGAGCATGGTAATCCGTTCATTCTTCACCGTGATCACATCCCATCAGGCAAGCCTTCGAATTCCTGCGCCTTTATTGCCGGACCGCGGCTCACATCAGAGTGCTCTCTTCAGTTTCGGCGCGCGCGGCCGACCGTGCTAATGCCTTGGCCGCATCAGTGCGCGAGGCTTTCTCGGCTCGCCGCTCGTAGTCCTCGGCAAGCGCCTTGAGCTGACCCGACACTATTGGGTCGCTCATCGTTTGGGCTTCGCGGAACAAGGTCCGCGCCGTAGCCAAATATTCTTTGCTCAACATATCGCCTCCAGATCTCCGGGTCTCCACCAGTCCTATAAGGCGGGTTAACTATACTGAGACGCGGCAATATTTCGATTGTACTTGAGGGTGCTCAGGCTGCTCGGGCGGCTACATGATCCCAACCAATGTATAATGTTGCCAAACTACGTTCGCGCCGACGCTGCCATACCGCTATCCGCTGCCTGAACAAGCCGATCTCCAAAATGACGATGCTCAAGCATCTGAGGAAGATCATTCCTGTATAGTATCCAGCTGACTGAGGTGCATGTCTTGACTTACGTCAAATTTGGAGCGGGCGAACGTGCCAATCATGAAAGGCGCCCAATGAGTGGGTCGAGAGACAAGATCGGATACCTCGATGCCAAATCGAAAGATCGTTTACATCGTTGATGATGATCCTTCGATTCTAGACTCCGTCCAGAGTCTGCTGCGGTCGTACGGGTACCGAACCGCAATCCTTTCATCTGCGCAGGCCTTCGAAAATGATATCAATTTCGACAAGGCCCTTTGCATCGTGTTGGATATAAACCTGAACGACGGATTCTCGGGCATCGACATAATGCGTCAACTCAAATCAACGGGTACTTCTGTGCCCTTCATCTACATGACTGGGAATGACGACCCTGTCATTCGGGTGGCGGCGCTGGAGTCAGGATGCCTCGCGTATCTCACAAAGCCTTTCTCAGCGGAGTCGCTGATCAAGCCACTGGCGAAAGCATCGCTGGGACTCACATGAGATGCGGACGGAATTGTGATGGAATATCTGTAGCGATCGTTGCTTCACTCTTCCTGATCCGGCGGAGGTCGAAGGCCCCCAGACTCCGTGAAAATCAAGCCCGAGCGAAGTAACAGGGCACCGCTTGCTTGAATTCCAAGCAGTAGATACGATGTCTGATAGGGCTTCAGCCTAGATGGAGGACGATTTCGTTGACGAGCCCCAACGGGGAATCAACCAGCGAACGGCGCTTCCGACTGGTCGTCGATGCAGCTCCAAACGCTATTGTAATGATAGACCGGGCCGGCAGGATTGTTATGGTCAATTCGCAGGCCGAGCGGGTTTTTGGTTATTCGCGGACCGAACTGGTGGGGCAACTGGTAGAGATACTCGTGCCCGAACGGCTCCGCGATCATCACCCGGAATTGCGCGGGACATTTTGGCTTGATGCGCGGTCACGGCCGATGGGGGTCGGGCGCGACCTCTACGCCGTAAGGAAGGATGGCAGCGAATTCCCGGTCGAGATCGGCTTGAACCCGATCGAAACCGAGGACGGAACAATGGTGCTGTCGGCGATTGTCGATATCACGGCGCGCAAAACAGCCGAATTGGCGCTGCGCGAGAGCGAGCTGCGCTACAGCGTGCTGGTCGACGGCGTCACTGATTACGCGATCTACATGGTCGATCCAAGTGGCATCATCACCAACTGGAACCGCGGCGCACAACGCATTAAAGGCTACCGCACCGAGGA
>DATIWL010000062.1:0-8336 GCA_035519435.1 Terriglobales bacterium | reverse complement strand
TCCGCTGTTGATGCCGCAACTGGATCACGCTTCCCTCCTGGAGTGAAATCCACGGAAAGCACTTTTTAGCACGCACCGGAGACTCTGCAACCGCAAAATTACTGCTCAACCGTGATCACTTTTGCACCGCGAAGTAGCTAGTGCACATGGACAAGAGTATCGAGCAAAAAGAGCAGCCCCACCCCCAGGAAGACCACCAGCGCCATCCTCACGCCCGGCTCACGATTGACCTCCGGCATCAGGTCTGAGGCAGCCACATAGATCGTCACGCCGGCGGAAAGCGGCAAGCCGTAACTGACCTGATGGCGCAACAGCGCCATGGTGAGGACTCCAGCCAGCGTCGATGCGCCCAGCAACATGGAGGCGCCCCAGGCGGTGCGCCGGCTTTGTCCGCTGGCCAGCATGACGGACGCAATGGTGAATCCTTCCGGAATCTTGTGCAAGAAAATAGCCAGAAAGATGACCCATCCCAGCCAGTTGGAAACAATGAAGCCGGAAGCAATGGCAATGCCGTCAAAAAAAGTATGGATGATCAGTCCCAGCAGCACCGAGTACCCCCGGTGACCGTGGACGAACGCATCCTTGTGAGTCTCCTCGCCGAAATGGAAGTGGGGCGTGACCGTGTGTTCGAACAAGTGGACGATGAGGTATCCAGCCAGAACCAGGAATGCAGCACTCTTGCCGCGCAGTTCCAGGCTGGCGGGAAAAATCTCTACAATTGCCGTCGCCAGCATGAATCCTGCGCCCAGGGCCACGAAGTACTTCAGGTAAGAGCGGTCCCAATTCTTCTGGACGATGATGGCGCCGCCGAAAACATTGGCCCCCGCCGCAGTGAGACCGAGCAGAAGGCTGAGCAGGATGGGATGCATGTACGCGGGCGATAATATCAGTTCCCAGTCCCGAGTTCCCCGTTCTGAGCTACGCGGCCGGCCGGATGGCGCCGATCAGACCATTGAGTATCTTTCCCAACTCGGCGGCCTGGTTGAGAAGATACTTGCCGTGCTCCGGCGTGAAGTAGGCGAGGTTCTGCGCAATCATCAGTTGGGTCTCGACCTCGACCAGCGATCCTCGGGCGCGTCCCAGGAAATAATGGAATTCGTTGGGGGAGAAACGCGCCTGCCCCTCCGCAATGTTGGTCGGGACCCCGACCGCTGATCTTCGCAGTTGGCTGGAGAGTCCGTAGAGTTCGTCCCGCGGAAATGCCTTGCTGGTACGGTAAACGTCCATAACAAAGTCCATGGCCTTCTGCCATGCGATCAGGTCCCGGTATGACTGTCCCATAAAGATCCTCCCGGGGACAATCATGCCGACGTCTACCGGAGAAAGATGTGACGAGTGAACACTAAGAACTAAAAACTGAGAACCGAGAACTGGTTTGCTATCAGTTCCCGGGTTTGAGTTCTCAGTTCCTAGTATCAAAACGGGAATTTAACCGCTGTGCCGAATATGCATCACATCGCCATCCTGCACGATGTAGTCCTTGCCTTCGAGGCGCAGCGTGCCTTTGGCGCGGGCATTAGCTTCGGAACCGGCTTCGAGCAACTGGTCCCAGCGAATGGTTTCGGCGCGGATGAAATGCTTTTCCAGGTCGGAGTGGATGGCTCCGGCGGCTTCCACCGCCCGGGTGTGAACGGGAATGGTCCAGGCCCGGCATTCGTCTTCCCCCGCGGTGAAAAACGAAATGAGTCCCAGCAGCGAGTAGGTAGTGCGGATCAGGCGGACCAGTCCACTTTCTCTCAGGCCGTAGCTGCCCAGAAACTCGGCAGCATCCGCGTCACTCATTTCCGCGAGTTCCGCCTCCACCTTCCCGCAGATCGCAGACGCAGACGCATTGGGCCGGGACGCGACCTCGGTCAAACCGAACTTGGTAATCGCGTTTTCCAGATCGTTGCCTAACTCCGCGCTCTCCCCGACGTTGAGCACGTAAAGAATCGGCTTCTCGCTCAGGAACATGAAGCCACGCAGACGCTTCTTGTCCTCCGGCGTCATTTCCATTTCGCGGAGCGGCCGCTCGTTTCCCAGGTGGGCATTGGCCCTCTTCAGAAGATCAAATTCTTTTTCCAGATCGGGAGTACGCATCTTCTTCAGGTCTTTCTCCAGGCGCTCCAGCCGTTTTTCGATTTGCCCCAGGTCGCTGACCATGAGGTCGAAATCAACGTTCTTGATGTCGCGAAGCGGATCGACCGGCCCGACGTGCGGGATGGAGGGATCATCGAAGGCTCGAACCACGTGAGCCAGGGCATCCACATTGCGCAGGTGCCCGACGTAAGCGCTTTCTTTAAGAGCTTCCTGGCCAATGGCGCCCACATCCACATACTCGACCGATGCGTGAGTGAGCTTCTTCGGGTTGTAGAGCGACGCCAGGCGGTCGAGGCGCTCGTCCGGAACTTTGGCCACCCCGATGTGGGCCTCACGCGGGTTAGAGTGGGCCTGGTCGGAAAAATGCGCCTTGGTAAGAATGCGGAACAGAGAAGTCTTGCCCACCTGTGGCAGGCCAATAATGCCAGTTTTCATAGGAATCACGAAGATGATAACAGCCAGTGACGTCAGGTCAGCGACCGTGCAGTCAGATAAGCCAGCACCAGTCCGAGCAGCAGCACTCCACCCTCGATCCGCGTGGACCATTGATGAAAGCCATCGAATTGCACGCGAGCAGGACTGTCAACCGGAGCCGCATCGATCTCTCCTATCGAAGCCCGGATCGCATCCATGCGCGGAATGATACCGAACTGCGAGATCAACGTAAGCAGCAGCATCATGCAGACGAGCACATTCCGGGGCACGAACCAGTGCGCTTCGCCACTGCTCAGCCGGCTCAACAGCAGCGAACTGGCCAGAAAAACGACCGCCGAAATTATCCCCATCCAGTGCAGAATTCCCAAAGAACGCCCCACCACCGACCCCGCCAGATGGCGCGTAGGCAATACCGAAAAAGACGTCTGTGCGACAACAGGGAAGAAAATCACTCCCCCCAGCCAGACAATCAGAGCCAGCAGCATGAGGAAACGAAGAAATGACATCACAGGTGACTATTATGAACGGCGAAGGAAGTGAAAGCCAGCTGAGAACCGGGAACTCGGAACTGACCACTCATTTTCTCCGGTCAGCCTAAAAGCCAACCGCTCTAGACCGGCACGCGTATGGTCTCGACCAGTTCCCGGAGCAGTTGCTCGGCCTGTTCGGATCTCTTAAGGGTGGAGGAGTAGCGCCCATTCACCGCGACGCGGTGGGCGAAGACTGTCACCACCAGCGGCTTGAAGTCTTCCGGGACGCAGAAGGTGCGGCCGTCGAGAAAGGCCATGGCCTGGCCGGCGCGGTAAAGCATCTGCGACCCGCGAGGCGACACCCCCAGCGAGAATTGCTCGGACTCGCGGGTGGCACGAACAATCGCCAGCACATAGCCGACCAGCGAATCATCGACTCGCACCTGGGTGACGGCCTGCTGCATTTCCAGCACATCGGCGCCCGTGAGCACCGGCTGCAGGAGTTCCAGTTGGGCCGTGCCCGCTTCGGAGCGCAGAATCTCACGCTCGGACTCGCCATCGGGATAACCCATCCGCACCCGCATGAGAAAGCGATCCAGTTGCGACTCCGGCAAAGGATAAGTCCCATGGTGCTCAACCGGATTCTGAGTGGCGATCACCAGGAAAGGTTGCGGCAGCGAGTAGGAATGCGAGTCCACTGTGACCTGGCCTTCGTTCATGGCTTCGAGCAGTGCGGACTGGGTCTTGGGAGTAGTGCGGTTGATCTCGTCGGCGAGCAGGACGTTGGTGAAAACCGGTCCGCGTTTGAACTCAAACCGCTGCTCGATGGCAGAGTAGATCGAGATGCCCAGCACATCGGACGGAAGCATATCGCTGGTAAACTGCACCCGCTGAAAGGTACAGTCGATGGCCCTCGCCAGGGCTTGCCCGAGAGTCGTCTTGCCTACGCCGGGGACGCCCTCGATCAGCAAGTGTCCCCGAGCCAGCACCGAGACCAGGGCGAGTCTGACCACGTCATCCTTGCCGCGAATCACCTTGCGCAGCGCGTTTTCCAGCTGAGTTGCCCGGTGGGACGCGGCAATGGCGGTTTCAGGCGACATCGAGGAATTCTACTATGCGCCCGCGGCGGTTGAGCCGGGCAGGAAGCGTTACGAACGTCACGTCTAGCTGTCAGTCTTTCAGCTATCAGCTCCCAGCCGAAACCAATGGTTTCAGCTGATGAAAGCTGATAGTCGACAGCTTACTGCGTAAACTCTGCCGGCCTTCCCGTCAGGCGCTCGATGCGTTTGGCAATCGGCGGATGAGTGGAAAACAGGTTGCCAAAATTCATGCCCAGCAGGGGCTGAACGATAAACAGGTGCGCGGTGGTAGGCGTACCCATCATGGGCACACGCCGTGAATACGCGTCCAGCTTGGCCAGGGCGGTGGCCAGAGCATAGGGATTGCCGGTAAAGTGCGCGCCGGTTTCATCGGCCGCGTACTCGCGCGAACGTGAAACCGCCATCTGGATCATGATGGCGGCGATCGGGGCCAGGATCAGCATCAGCAATCCGCCCATGGCTCCGCCGCGGCGATCATCGCGATCGCCCATCCCAAAATAGGCGCCGTAGCGCAGCCAGGTGATGGCGCCGGCTATGGTGGCGGCCACCGAACTGATCAGGATGTCGCGGTTGTTCACGTGTCCCAGTTCGTGGGCCAGAACGCCTTCGAGCTCCTCGTCATTCAGCAGGCCCAGAATGCCCTGCGTGACCGCCACGGAAGCGTGCTTCGGATTGCGGCCGGTGGCAAATGCGTTCGGTGAATCCGTTGGGATGACGTAGATCTTCGGCATGGGCAAGCCGATTTTCTGGGTCATCCGTTCCACCGCGTTGTAAACCCGCGGCAGCTGCTCGCGCGTAACCGGCTGCGCGCGGTAGGTTCTGAGCGCGATCTTGTCAGAAAAGAAATAGGCCACGAAGTTCGTGACCGCGGCAATGCCCAGAGCCAGCAGCATCCCGTTCTGTCCGCCCAAAACGCGGCCCACCGCCATCAGCAACAGCGTCAGCGCGGTAAGCAGAAAGGCGGTCTTGAAAGTGTTTCCCATAAGTTTGATGCTCACCCTATTAGATGGTCCGGCGGACAAAGGGATGCATCCGCCAAAATGTGGGCGCAGGCGTCCCGCTCGTGCAGGGGAGCGCACGTGGAGACAGCTCCCCCCCGGTTGAGCCGAGCCCGACAGTCGAATGGGGCTTTGTTGGGGATCTAACGCCAATTGGGCGGCCTCGCCGCCCTCAACCACGCAGCGGTCGCAAAGATAAGGCATAGCGTCCCTCAGCTTTTTTCCTCATAATCCACGATATGACGCTCGTTGTCTTCTTGCGCGGTGTCAACGTTGGCGGCCACAGAAGGTTTCGCCCAAGCATCCTCGCACGAAAATTAAGCGCTTACGATGTCGTGAATGTTGGCGCTGCGGGGACGTTTGTCGTCCGTAGACCCGGTTCTCGCGCAAAGTTCTGTGCCGCATTGCTGCGCAACTTGCCGTTCGAAGCGGAAGTTGTGCTGTGCGATGGCCGCGATTTTATCCGCCTGGAGACCGACAATCCGTTTGGAACTGAGCCCTCAGCCCCGGACGTTGTCCGGTTCGTAAGCATCTTGTCAAAAGCCGGGGGCGTCCGGGCATCACTTCCAGTCACGTTTCCCACGCAAGGGGACTGGTTGGTACGGGTGATCGCAGCGCAGGGCCAATTCGTGTTTGGAACCTACCGTCGTCACATGAAGACGATCGCGTATCTCGGCCGTATCGACAAGCTTTACGGCGTGCCGGCAACCACGCGGAATTGGAACCCATGATGGCGATCGTGCGGATCTTGAAGGGCCGGAAGAAGACACGATAACAGCGTTGTGGTGAACTGAGCCAGGCTCGGTCCTTCATTCTCAAGTCGACCTGAATTTCTCCGCAGTCGAGCCTGCTTACAAACGAATCGTGGTCCGTAACCTCTTCACCGTGTCAACGGACTCAAGCGCTATCCGATTAGAAGGTTTCACCAGAACGTAACTCCGGCCTACTCCTTCCGCCGCTCGCACTCAAAGTTCGCGGCGTCATTGGGATCGCCGGTGCCTTTGTACTTCGCTGCCTGCGGATAGGGGCACAGCGGCCGCGTCATCTTCGCGTGCGCTCGGTCCTGGCCTTCGAACTTCGACGCAATAATTGTTGACGGCGCCGTGCCCTTTTCCACCCACTGCTCCAGCGACGCGTCCACGCTGTGCTGCGGGTCGTCGAACTTCAGATCGCCGACCGCTCCGAACGAATCCGGCCCCGGACCTCCAGCGCAGTGTTGCATGCCCGGCGCCATGTAGAGGCGGACGAAGGAGTCGACATCCTTTTGCCCCATCTTCCTGATGACGCTCTCGTAATAGTCGATCGTGTTCAACGCCGTGATCGCTGGATCATTCCAGCCGTGATAGAGAATCAACTTTCCTCCGCGGGCCTGGAATGGCTTGAGGTAGGGATCGGTAGCGTTCAGGGCCTGCGCGTTTGTCTCATTGGCTGCTTTCAGGTCCGCATCAACCTTGAACGTTCTGTAGTCCCAATCGGACTTCCCGAACACAAAATCGGAGAAGAATCCATTGCCGAAAAACGCCATGAGACTCTTCGCGGGCGCGGGGCCGGTGATCCAGAGTCCCCAGCCGCCTTGCCCCTCTTCGGCGCCGGGCAGATAGCCGGGGTAAACCACGTGTCCTTTGGAATCAAGCGTTCCCGCGTAGAGTTTCTTCAGCGCAGTGATCTGCGCACCCGTCAGGCATTGGTCGGAATCCTCTCCCTTGCACTGGATCGTCGCGGGATCGAAGTGACACTGCCGTGGATCGTTCAGAATCCCATCGTGCACGCCGTCCAGCTCGTCACACGCGGCGTTCACTGCCGCTGCAATCGCGGGGATTTTTGCCGGGGGCATGAAGCTGGCCGCATCCATCGTCAGGGCCTGGGTATCATAAGCCGCCGTCGCAAGCAGAGCAGTCCAGTAGTTTGCCGGAGCGCCGGCTAAGATTCCGTCATAGTCCTCGGGATAACGCTGGGCTTCCATCAGCGCCTCACGCCCGCCGTCCGAACATCCGGCGAAGTACGACTGCTGCGCAGGTTTGGAGTAATACGCCGCGATTACTTCCTTGGCGACGCGTGTCATCTCATGAATTCCGCGATGACCGAAATCGACAATCTTTTCCGGGTGCCCCATCGCCCAGCCCGCATCGGTCGGAGATCCCGTGTGGCCTGTGTCCGTCGCCGTCACGGTGTATCCCGCCTTCACCGCCGTTGCAAGTTGCATATCGTCAATCAGTCCGGCGAATCCGCCATTGCCGATGCCTTGCAGCTTGCCATTCCAACCCGAGACCGGAAGCCAGACTTCGACTTTGATATTGGAGTCTGAGGTCGGCCTTGCCTCGGCAACGACGCGGCAGAATGCTGGCAGACTCTTATATAGAGGCGAGAGATCGGTGCCGGTAAACGGCGCGGGAGGACCGTTGAACGCCCCCGCCGCAACCGTCTGCGCAAGCGTAATCGTGGTGTTAGGAATCTTTGCCGCAATCAGGCGTTCGCACCCGTCCTGGGCGTAGGATGCTGCGCTGGACAACAGCAACAGGAACGCGACCGCCCATCGGGAAGATATTTCCTTCATCTGTGCTCTCCTGAGTCTCAGCTACTGTTCCTGGGTGGAGTCGGATCGCGGTAGGGACAACCATTGCTGGCTGCCCCCCGCACAGACCCGGACGGGCGCTCATTAGCGCATCCGGTTCTTATCGCGGATGAGTAACGGCCAAGCGAACAGCTTTGCCGCACACTCGCCCATCCGTGGGACACGTGCAGACCCGCTCTGTGTCGGGTACGTGCAAGATGGAAAAGTGTTCTCCTTGATCAGCGGCCTTCCCTCCTCACTCTCCGCCGACGAGCGTTCCGTCCTTGTTCGAGTGCTTCATCGGTATTATGCCGCTGTGTGACTCCTCGGAGACGTACACGCGGGCCGTACGGCCTAAGCCTTCTCCCGCCGTCCTGCGGCTGACTTTCATCGCAGGCATCTCCGAGGTCTCCCGGTTCTCGTGCATGAAGCTTCTAGGCGTGTCTGGGGTCTTCGACTACGCCGGACTGAGCGGGAGCTCGCGCTAACGCCCCCGTTCATGTTGCCTTCCGCGCATTACAAAGACGTCGGCGTCCGGATTGCATCTTTTCGGAGCTCAATAGCCCACCCCGCCTATCCCCTGTCTACGCTTCACTGCGTCCCTCGCGGTAGCAGCGCAAGACTCGGGGCCGAGCGGATCGCTACTCCTTACTCGTAAGGCTCTTTCATCCTCTCCTTCATGCCGGTTTATCCCGGCGCACTG
>DATIWL010000061.1:0-61321 GCA_035519435.1 Terriglobales bacterium | reverse complement strand
CACCTACGCGTAATGGGTCGAAACATTCGCTTTCTGCGAGCGGATCTCGTGCCATTTCGCGCGACGTTCAAACAAGAGGTGGGAGATGGCTAGACCTAGAAAGCACGACGGGATCGTCTATCGGCGGCCCGGCACAAAAGTTCTTTGGATGTGCTATCCGGACCGCGAAGGAAAGCGCATCCGGGAATCAACCTTCACTGAGGATTGGCACGAAGCAAACAAGAAACTCCGTGAGCGGCTCGGCGCCCGCGACAATCGCGTACTTGAGATTGTGCGGAAGGGCGAGCAAATGGGGTTCGAGCAATGGGTGAATTTTTTCCTGGAAAACTATTCCAAGCCGCCCATACGCGCTGCCAAAACTCACGACGCCAATATGCGAGCGAGCAAGCATCTGAAAAGAGCGTTTGCCGGTTACAAGTTGGCCGATCTCACGGCGGATGGAATCGAGTTGTACTTGCGCAAGCGGCTTCGGGACCGCAAGCGCATCAAGACCACCGCCGGATACATCGAGCGCGGCGAACTCAAGCCGGCGACGGTCCACCAGGAGCTGCGAGTGCTGCGGCGCATGTTGAACGTTGCCGTTCGCAAGAAACTATTACCCTCCAATCCCTGTGCGGGAGTGGAGTTTCCGGTTGCAGTAAAAGGGCTGTTCCGCCCGCATTACCTTTCATGGTCGGAACAGCGGAAGATTGAAATTCATGCTCCCGAATACCTGCGCAACATCGTGCGGATCATTACCGAGACGGGGCTGCGCGTGTACAAGGAGTTGATGCCCATGAAGAAAGAACATCTGGATCTGGAGAACGCGGTGGTTTGGATTCCCGATTCCAAAACACCCAACGGAGTGGCTGAAGTCCCGCTGACGCCGATTGCGGTCGAGGCGTTTCGCGATCAGCTTCGTCTTTCTCCGTGCAGTCCGTATCTGTTTCCCAGCGATGAGAACCCGAGCGGACACCAGAGAACCCTGAAGACCGTCTGGAGCGCCACGTTGCGGCGCGCCAAGATCGCGTACTTCCGCATCTACGATCTGCGGTCCACCTACGCCACGCGCCTCAGTGCTGGAGGCGTGGCCGATGAGTGGGTCACACAGTTATTGCGGCAAGGGGACGCGAAGGTCTTCAAGAAGTACTCCCAGATGAAACTGCAGATGAAACGCGAGGCTCTGGTCAAACTCAATCGCCATGCGAATGAGCAGAACGTAGATCAGAGTGGAGCCATGAGCCTCAGTTATGACACAGCGAGAGTCAATTGAGGGGTTTTGACACAGTTTTGGCACAGTTGCACACCATACGGGGCACAAGTTCGAGTCCCATCGGTGGTTCAGTTCGCAGAAGTGATTTAGAATCAGTAGAGCTTTTCTTGTCGGGGCGTAGCGCAGCCTGGTAGCGCACCTGCCTTGGGCGCAGGGGGTCGTAGGTTCAAATCCTATCGCCCCGACCAATATCCCGTGTGCTTTCAATAAAGTTGAAAGCAGTCCATTCGGAAATCCCCTAATTTCGGTCCAGGAGTCGCCGTTTCCAACCTTTGCACTGCTAGGCCATTGTTAGCGGCCGACAGTTGTCCCGAGTGTTGCCAATCATCGGTTGTGTGTAGAATCACGGCACGGAAGCTTGCTTGTGGGAGCGAGCTTTCGATGATTTTGGGGACCTCGAAAAATTCTGACCGCACGTCGCGTAACGGGTTGGTCTTCGATCGCCGCCGGGTGCGGGAAGGCCCGATGTCGGCAACGAGATGAGGGTTTCGAAACCTAAGGAAATCGCATGTTTGCTGAGCCGCAGCAAAAGCCATTGCCAGCTCTGGGCTTGCTGGTTCCCGTGCTGTTTGCGGTCACGCTCACTTCTTGCGGGCGCAAGAACCCCGAACCCGTCGCGTTGAACTATTTTCGCCTGGGATGGCTGGCGCAGCCAGATGACCTGTCGACGGCAGCACCCTTGTTGAAGCAGTTCACGGATGAGACCGGAATCCGGCTCAGGAATCTCCCAGTTCCAGAAAGCACTCTTGATCAAGTGGATCTTTCGCGCAAGCTCTTGCACCAGTCCGGCTCGGGCCCGGATGTCCTGGGTGTAGACCTCATCTGGGCCGGAGATCTGGAGGCGAACCTGATCGATTTGCGGCCATATCTCGCAAGCGAACTTGCCTCGCTCGAACCGCGATTGGTATCGAGTTACACAATCGGCGACAAGATCGTCGCGATTCCCTACAGTGCGCAAGTTGGGGTTTTGGAGTACCGCACGGATCTGCTTCGCGAGTACGGTTACGATCATCCTCCCAGAACCTGGAACGAACTCGAGAACATGGCGGCGCGTATCCAAGCCGGGGAGCGCGCCAAGGGGAAAAAGGATTTCTGGGGTTACGTTTGGCAGGGCGCCGCTGCGGAGGCATTGACCTGCAACGCGTTGGAGTGGCAGGCGGCTGAAGGAGGGGGACGGATCATCGAAAGGAACCGAACGGTCAGCGTAAACAATCCGGCAGCGATTCGGTCCTGGCAACGGGCCAGGCGCTGGATTGGGTGGATCTCGCCCCCGAGTGTTGTCGAATACCGGGAACTCGATTCCATGAGCGTGTTCGACTCAGGGAATGCGGCGTTCGACCGGGTGTGGGGAGGGGTGACGATTACGCCTGGTAATGCATCCCGGCTTTACCACCTGCGGAACTCACCGATGGCTGAGAAGACTGGATATACGAGCATTCCGGGCGGCGCCGGCGGCAGGGCCGGCACGCTGGGGGGCGCCGGTCTCGCAGTCTCGCGAAACTCTACGCATCCGCGAGAGGCGATCGAACTGGTTCGATTCCTGATTCGAGCGGAAACTCGCTCGAATCAGAGCGAGAGTGCCTCATCCCCGCCGGCGCCGACATTCACCGAGATACCTTTCATCTCCGCCCCGCGCGGTGGGAGCGACAAAACCGAACAAGGTGGAAGCGAGATCGTGAGGAGGCCGTCGCGCGAGGCGGGACAAAAATATGAGCAGGTCACTCGTCTCTACATCGACGCTGTGCATTCCGTGCTTGTGGGGCAAAAGAACGCGTCAGACGCTGCAGCTGAACTTGAAAAACAGATTGTGAAGATAACCGGCTTTAGCGCCGGGGCACCGAATGTCGCGGACTAGGCACGGCGGAGAGTGCGCCTCGGCCGAAGTTATGGCAAGTCGCCAAGTAGAATGAACACGCCACCTTATCTGAGTGTCGGCCCGCGCCTGACGATCATCTTCGTCCTTCTCGTCATTCTGATCTTAGGCGGGAACGCCCTTCTCGTTTGGCAGTTTCACGCGGCCGGCCTGCAAACCGAGCGCCTGACGAGCGTGAGTCAACAATCCATCGCCATCATGCAACTGCAGGAATGTCTTCTTCTCTTTCATCACCAAATGGAGGAACTTGCGCGATCCAGGGATGCGGATCGCCTGGTGAGTGAGGCTGCACAGTTGCGGAAGACGCTGCTCGAGCAGACCCAGCGAACACGACGGTCCGTGGTTCGTTCCTCCCTCCAGTCTCCGATCGATCTCTCCTTCATACCAATTCTTGACGGTATCGAAACTACCTTGCCGTCGCAGCTGGATGCGATCGTGTCCCTGGCGAAAACAGGGGATTGGGGAGCGGTTCACGTGCGCCTCGGAAACGAACTCAAGCCCGTGGAAACACTGACGTCTGCGCTCATGAATAACCTTGAGCAGGACGTGAACCAGGAGCACGCTCGAGCTCTGGAACATATGAGAAGCCTGCAGAGGAGGATCCTCTTGATCATCCCTGCGACAGCCATCCTGACATTCTCTGTCGCCGCGCTTTTTGGCTGGTCACTCTCGCGAAGAATCGTCGAGCTTCGAATTGAAGAGCGCGTTGCCGAACGTACAGAGATTGCTCGCGAATTGCACGATACACTCCTCCAGGGATTCATGAGCGCCTCCATGCAATTGCACGTTGCGGTCGACCAGTTACCTGCTGACAGTCCGGCGACAGCATCGTTTGCGAGAGTGCTCCAACTCATGGGGCGTGTGATCGAAGAAGGACGCAACACGGTACGGGGCTTCCGCGCCATGGATTCACAGCCGCAGGAGCTTGAACGCGCGTTCTCCAGGATCCCGCAAGAAGTTGCCATCCAAGCGGCCGACTACCGGGTGATCGTGGAGGGATCGCCTCGGGCCCTGCATCCGGTGATTCGCGACGGAATCTACCGCATTTGCCGGGAAGCGGTCGTGAACGCGTTCCGGCATGCAGCAGCGGAACACATCGAGGTCGTACTTGCCTATGGCAGAGACGAGTTGCGCGTTTCGGTTCGCGATGATGGCCGCGGGATCGACCCCAGCGTTTTGCACGCTGGCCGAGAAGGTCACTGGGGTCTTCCAGGAATGCGGGAACGGGCGGAGCAGCTTGGCGCAACATTGAAATTATGGAGCAGGGCTCAGAATGGAACGGAAGTGGAACTGCGTGTTCCCGGCGGCATCGCGTTTAATCTCGCGACCCGCACCGGCACCCTGAAAGCTGAGCCAAGTTTGCGACGTTCGGGGTAAGAGCCGAGAAGGATGGCTGGCAGCGCAGGCAATCTTTGCTGCTCCACGAAGGCATGAGAGAGGTATTGAGTCGAACCGACGCCGTACCTCGATAGTGTTAGAAAAAGACTCCGAGCAATAGGGATTCGTGATCTGCCGTCCCGGTTCTACTCTCCCATAAGGGCGTCACGGCGGAATGTCCGCCCATTATGTTCTCCACATTTCCTGATGGATGGTCGGGGGCAGGTTTGTTACTGTTGCGCGCCGTGCTGGGATGCGCGCTCACGATCAGCGGAGTTGCTTATCTGCGAGCCTGGCGCAGCGTTGGGAGTCTCGGGATTGCGATTGTCTCCATCCTCATTGGCGTGTTGCTCATTTTCGGCTACCGTACTCGCATCTTTGCCGTCATAGCTTCCGTTATATTCATCGCTTCTTCTTTCTTCCCGCCGAACTATGCTTTCGCCGATAGCAGGGCTACAGCAGTCTTTTGTTGCGTCATCGCCATTGCCCTGGCCTGCCTTGGCCCCGGGGCCTTCGCCGTTGACGCGAAATTGTTCGGACGCCGTGAGATCGTCATCCCGAAGTTTTCACGGAAAGCAAATTCGGACTAGCCATTCAGGCAGACATTGACGGGGGTCCTGCGCTGCACCCCCGCGTTGCGGTAGACTTCAAGGCACTGGGGAAGGGGCAGGCCCGGATGGATGGTTCAGCCGCTGCCGAGGATGGCCGTGTGACAGGAGAACGTGTGCCGTCGAATCGCGCGCACGTCCTGCTCGAGATCAACAACGCGATCGTATCGCACCTCGATCTGGCTCAGGTGTTGACCAGCGTGTCGAGTTGCCTGCGGCAAGAGATCAAACACGATTTCGCAGGACTCGCACTCTATGATTCCGACCGCAACGAGTTGCGCCTGCATGCGCTGGATGTTCCACGCGGGCAGGACTTCATGCAACAGGGCCAGCTGATTCCTTTGGTCGGAACGCCCGCCAGCCTTGCATTTTCCTCTCGCAAGCCGGTGCTTCGCCATCGCCCTGATCCGGACGAATTCCCGGCTGAGATCATGAAACAGGCATACGCATGGGGCATCCGCTCGGGCTGCGCGGTTCCTTTGCTGCGCCATGACAAGATCGTTGGCAGCATGGTGATCGCCAGCCGGCAAGAATCGGCGTTCACCGAGGACGACGCTGATCTGCTCACCCAGATCGGGTCGCAGGTGGCCATTGCAGTGGACAACGCTCTTGCCTACGAGCGCTTGCGCTGTGCCGAGTGCGAAGTGGTGCGCGAGCGGGATCGAACGAAACTGCTCCTTGAGATCAACAATGCGGTGGTTTCGCATCTCGATCTGCGAGAGTTGGTTCAGGCCATTTCGGGGATTCTGCGCCGCATCATCCCTCACGACGCGGCGTTCTTTACGCTTCTGGATGAAAGTGGCACGCGGATGCGGGTACAGGCGCTCGACTTGAAGATTCTCCCCGGTGGCGCCTTTGAAGAAGGCGTCACGCTTCCGGTGGAAGGAACGCCAGAGGGAGAAGCGATGGCCAAGGGCCACGCAGTTGTGGTCGGCCCGCTCATCGACTTGAACAGGTTCCCCAGTCCGTGGGTGCGCAAGGCGGCGGAGCAAGGGATCAAGTCGGGGTGCGCCGTCCCGCTGACCGCGCATGGACGCACGCTAGGGGCTCTCAGCGTCATCAGCCAGAGAGCAGACGCATTTCACAGGGATCACGCGCAGCTGCTGGAACAGTGCTCCAGCCAGATCGCGATCGCTGTTGAAAATGCGCTCAACTTCGAAAATGCCCGCAAGGCGGAGCACGACGCCAAACTGGAACGGGATCGTTCGCAATTGCTGCTGGAGGTCAACAATGCGGTCGTCTCACATCTCAACATCAGTGAATTGCTGAAGTCGATTTCGGCACGCCTTGGGGATGTGAAGTTCAACGATTCCTCCTTCATCGCTCTGTGCGGTCCCGACAACACGATCCAAGTGCTGGGCCTTGACGTAGGCAAGTTACAGGACGTGGTTTTCCAAGAGGGATTCCGGACCCCGATGGCGGGAACGCCGGAAGGTCAAGCAATTGAACGACAAGAGACGGTCATAACCCAGACGGTTGACCAACTATTGAAGTTCTCTTCTCCATGGGTCAGGTATGCGGTGGAGCATGGAGTGAAATCAGGATGCTTCAATCCATTAGTCGTCCATGGGCAGGTGATCGGAGCACTCGGCGTTGTCAGTCTGCAGGAGGGGGCATTCACTGAAGAGGCAGCACAACTGCTGCAGCAGATTTCCACTCAGATCGCCATTGCAGTACAGAACGCGCTGAATTTCGAGAAGTCACGGCAAGCCGAGCGCGAAGCAAAGCAGGAGCGTGACCGGTCAAGACTGCTGCTCAATATCAACAATGCATTGGTGGCGCATCTGGATCTGGCTGAACTGGTGAAGGCGGTGTCGACAAGTCTGCAGGAGGTCATCCAGCACGATTGTGTCGGACTCGCGATCTACGATCAGGCAACGGGCAAGATGTACTCGCAGGCCGTCAGCTCGGCATTGGAACCGATGCACCAGGGAATCTACTTTGCGCCGGAGGGCACGGTCTCGGGACTGGTGATGAAGACGGGAAAAGCTGTCTACACCGCCCTTCCTGATTTGGAGAGATTTCCGTCGCCGATCACCAAGGGATTCTCAGATCGCGGGTTGAAGACCCTGTGCGCGGTCCCGGTGGCGGTACACGGGCGGACTCTGGGCGTGATCTCCATTTCCAGCGTCCGTGAGGACGCTTTCGGCGCAAGCGATCAGCTGCTGTTCCGGCAGGTCGCGAATTCAGTAGCGATTGCGACGGCAAACGCCGTTGCCGTCCGGGAACTCGAGGCGTTGAAGGACAAGCTGGCGCAGGAAAAGCTCTACCTCGAAGACGAAATTCGGGCCGAACTTAATTTTGACGAGATCGTCGGGCAGGGCGCCGCGATTCGTGAAGTTTTGAAGCTCGTCGAGACCGTCGCTGCGAGCGATTCGACCGTCCTCCTGCTGGGAGAGACCGGCACCGGCAAGGAGCTGATTGCGCGAGCGGTTCATGAGCACAGCCGGCGCAAGGGGAGAACGTTCGTCAAGATGAATTGCGCGGCTATTCCGACAGGCCTTCTGGAGAGTGAGCTGTTCGGCCACGAGAAAGGCGCGTTTACCGGAGCCATCGCGCAGAAGATCGGACGTCTGGAGTTAGCCGACCAGGGAACGTTATTCCTCGATGAAGTTGGCGACATTCCTCCGGAGATTCAGCCCAAGCTGCTTCGAGCCTTGCAGGAGCGGGAGTTTGAACGACTCGGCAGCACGCACACCAAGAAAGTCAACGTGAGGCTGGTGGCCGCAACGAATCGCGACCTGGAGAAGATGACAGAGACGAGAGAATTTCGCAGCGATCTTTACTATCGCCTGAATGTGTTTCCAATCCGTATTCCGCCGTTGCGGGAACGGCAGGAGGATATTCCGCTCCTGGTGCGCTATTTCGCGGCGAAATCGGCTCGGCAGATGCAGAAGCGAATCGAAACGATTCCCGCCGAAACCATGAGCCGCCTGCAACAATGGCATTGGCCCGGAAATGTACGTGAGCTGGAAAACCTGATCGAACGGGCGGTCATTCTCACAGCAGGCAACGCGCTGCAGGTTCCATTGCCAGAGGTCAAGCAGGCTACGGTCGTCGTCGCAACGCCGACGCCTACCCCGGGTCCAGCCTCCGAAGGCGCCGAACGCGAGGCCATCATCAAGACCCTTCGCGAGACACGAGGAATTCTCGCTGGTCCAAACGGCGCCGCGGCCCGGCTTGGGCTGAAACGTACGACACTGCAGTACAAGATCAAGAAGCTGGCCATCATGCGGGAAGAGTGGTGGCCGACATCATGACGTTGCTGTGAAGCATCCGAAGGGACGAAGCATCTCCCGCATCGAGCGCTCTGCCGAAAACGGTGCCAATTGGCACTTTGCCCAAACATTGGGCACCTGAATCTTTCGGCACTTCCGTTCTCCCTCGCCGAGCAAGCTCCTCACAACTCCCTTTGAATCAGCGGCCTTGCGGTTCCGGATGGGTGCGTTCGCAGTCTGGCAGGAGGCATGCCTTAACGCTGATCATGATGCCGACTTTGACCACCACTCTCGAATGCGGTTATGGGCCGCATTGCACGCGCGAGCAAGCTCGTCAGTTGCTGGAGGAGCTTCGCCTCGCATACCAGTCGCTCTCACCGGCGGGCCGTGGCCTGGTCAAGAGCGTCGTCGCGCAGCTCGAGCGCGCGCAATTCCTGCAGGAAATGGACTAGTTGATGCTGCGAATCAGTGTTTTGAATGCAGAAGGAACAACGCGACTGAAACTGGAAGGCAAGCTGGCGCACGAATGGGTGCATGAAGCAACGAAAGCCTGGCTGGCGCTGGCAGAGATGAATGGTGAGGCGGCGATCGTCGTGGACTTGTTGGACGTTTCGTTTGTCGACGATGCCGGCCACCAACTTCTGGCGAACATGCGCCATACCGGAGCGAAACTGATCGGCGCGGGGCCATTCATGTCGGCGCTGATCGATGAGATTGAAGATGCGGAAATCGCGACCTCAGCAGACGGGTTGAGCGAGAACACGCCGCATGCAATTGATGACAAGAAGGAAGTAGAACAATGACGAACATTTCCGACAACAAGTGCACAAAGGGCGATTACCGCCGGCTGTTTGCCGAAGCGGCCGAACCGCTGCGCGAGCTCTGTTACATGCTCACGTCAAACGTAGAACTCAGCGACAAGATTCTGGAGGCGGCGCTCGAACAATCGTTGAAAGGCGCCGAGACCGTCTTCCGCAACTGGATGTTGAGCTGGGCGCGCCGTCTCGTTATCAAGGCGTGCATCGAGATCGTGCGTCCGTGGGCGTCGCCGCTGGGTGCCGACACTTATCCGCTGTCGCCGCTGCGGCTCGATGCAACCGATCACGGCCATCTGTCACAAGTGTTCGGTCTGCCATCCGAGGTTTTCCTTGAGAGCCTGCGGCACCTGGATGCGCTCTCTCGTTTCGTATTCGTGCTTCGAGCCATGGAAGGATACTCGCGACATGAGACTTCCTTGCTGCTCAATATCGACGACCGGTTATGTGACTGGGTTCATGTGCGCGCCGCGCAGAGGCTGGAAGAGGATGCGAAGCCAATAGAAACCCCGGTTCCCACGCCTTTCCCTCAATATGAACTTGCTCTAGCTGGAGACTAACGAGTTTCTACCACGATCGAGGACGAATCATGAAAAAGAAAATCGCAATCATCGCAGGGATTACCGCCATTGGCTGTCTGAGCGCCGGCTTCGCCTGGCGCGAGCGCAGCACGGACTCGCTCGGCGCCTCGGGCACGCTGGAGGCACGCAACATTAACGTCGGGTCGAAGGTGGGCGGACGAATCACTCACGTGCTGGTCCGCGAGGGTGACCGCGTCGACGCGAACCAACTGCTGGTGGTGTTTGACAGCGCGGAACTGGAAGGCCAGCTGCTGCAGGCACAAGGCCGTGTCGAAGCAGCTCGCGCCAACGTTACAAAGATGGAGCGCGGATCGCGGCCGGAGGAAATCGCCGAGGCGAACGCGGCTTCCAATGGCTATCGCGAGGCTGAACTCGCTCAGGCGCGGGCCGACCTGGAACGCGCTCGCGCCGATGAGGCCAACGCCGACCGTGAACTGAAGCGCACGGAAGCGTTGACCGGGGCGGGCGCGATGTCACAGCAGTCGCTGGACAACGCGCGCGACCGGGCTCGTGCAGTTCACGCTCTGGTCAGTTCGCAAACGAATGCCGTAGCAGCGGCTGAAGGCAGACTCAGCGCAGCCAGGGCCGTTGCCGACAAGACGCAGCGCGGATTCCGCGCCGAGGATATTGCCGCCGCTCGCGCCGAACTCAGGCTGGCGGAAGGCCAGTTGAAGGAAGCCGAAGCGCGCTGGGCAGAGCGTGAGGTTCGCGCTCCCGCGGCGGCAATCGTCGAAACGATGGATCTGCGGCCCGGCGATCTCCTGCCCGCGAACTCGCCCGTGGCCCAGTTGCTGGAATCCGATCAGCTCTACCTGATGGTATACGTCCCGGAAACAAAGATCGGCGCCGTCGCCATTGGACAGGCCGCGCAGCTTCGCGTCGACACGTATCCCGCGGAAACCTTCCAGGCTCGCGTCGAGCAAATTCGCCAGCAGTCGGAATTCCTGCCGCGAAATGTGCAGACAAAAGAGGAACGCGTTCATCAGGTGATCGGAGTCCGGCTGCGCGTAGACAACCCAGGCAATCGCCTGCGCGCCGGCGTCAGCGCCGACGTGCAATTCGGATCGGAGAAACGGTAATGCCAGCAATCCAGACAAAGAACCTGACACGCAGCTTCGGCGATTTCGTTGCAGTGAACAAGGCCTCGATCACGGTGGAGAAGGGCGAGGTGTTTGGATTCCTTGGCCCGAACGGGAGCGGCAAGACGACCGTGATCAAGATGCTGACCGGCATCCTGCCGATCACCGAGGGCGAAGCGTGGATCGAGGGCATTGACGTGCGTACCCAACCGGATGAAGTGCGTGAACGAATCGGCTACATGAGCCAGAAGTTCAGCCTCTATGACGACCTGACGGTGATGGAAAACCTGCAGTTCTATGCCAGAGCCTACCAGCTGAAAGGCAAGCAGCTTCAAAGGAAGGTCGAGGAGACAATCGAGGCCAACAAGCTAGATAAGTACGTGGACCGGCTGGCGGGACGCCTCTCCGGAGGGTGGAAGCAGCGGCTGGCGCTCGGTTGCGCATTGATGCACGACCCGACCGTGCTATTCCTCGACGAACCGACGGCGGGAATCGACCCGGTGGCACGGCGGCAGCTCTGGGATCTCCTGTTCCAGCTTTCGGGACGCGGCATCACGTTCTTCGTGACCACGCACTACATGGACGAAGCCGAAAGGTGTAGTCATCTTGCTTATATCTACTACGGTGAGTTGATTGCCGACGGCACTCCTGACGCGTTGCGGTCACTGCCCGAAGTGAATCCTCCGGGTACGCACCGGTTCGAGATTTCCGCGCCGGCTATCACCACAGCTCTCCGCAGGACCAAGGAGATGAGTCTGTTCCGGAGCGCCACCATCTTCGGCAGATCGATTCACGCGCTGGTCGACGAAACCATCGGTCAGGAAGAACTGGATCATGAATTAAGGGGACGGGGCATCGAGGTGGAAGAGATTCGGCCGCTGATCCCGACTCTGGAAGACGCATTTGTGGAACTCAGTCAACGGCGGCAGGCGCAGATGGAGGCAGCGTTATGATCAATCCTGTCCAGGGCTTCGGAGCGATCTTCTATAAGGAGGTCCGGCATATGCGCCGGGATCCGATGGCGATCCTGTTTGCGCTTGTCTTGCCGGTGCTGCAAATGATCATTCTTGGTGCCGCCATCGACACGAATATCCGGCAGGTTCGCACGGCGGTTTACGACGCGAGCGGCAGTTCGCTCGCGAGCCAGGTTCCGGGCAGTCTGGCCAGCCGCGAGTTCCTAGACCGGCTCCGCAACTCCGATACATTTCGCGTCTACAAGTATGTTCATAGCGATCAAGAACTCAACGACGAGATGGTCTCAGGGCGGGCCAGCGTGGGCATCAAGATCCCGTACGATTTCGATCGCAATCTGCTGAAGGGAAACCAGGCCCAGGTGCTGGTCATGGTGGACGGTTCGGATTCGAACGTCGCCGGCCAGGCCGTGAATGTGTCGGGTTCCATCGGGCTGGATGAATCGCTGCGCCGGATGATCGCGCCCGGCCAGCAGAACCCTATTGAAGTGCGGCCCAAGATGATGTTCAATCCGGCATCGCGTTCGCCCAACTTCTTGCTGCCCGGGCTGATGTCGGTGTTGCTTATCATGGTCACGGTTCTGTTGACGGCATTCTCGATTGTGCGGGAGAAGGAACGCGGCACCATCGAGCAGTTGTTCGTCACTCCGGTGCGTCCGCTCGGGCTGTTGCTCGGCAAAATCATGCCCTACTTCGTGACTGGCATGGTGGAGTTCGCCGTGATCGTCGCGTTCATGCGATTCGCATTCGGCATCCCGATCCACGGGAACGTGCTTGTGCTCGCGGGACTCACAACCGGTTACCTCTTCGTGAACCTCGCGATCGGGATTCTGATCTCCACTAAGGCGAATTCGCAAGCTGAGGCTCTGCAGATCTGCATGGTGGTGATGCTGCTGAGCATATTTCTGTCGGGCTTCATGTTCCCGCGCGACACCATGCCGTTGTGGGCCTACGTGGCGAGCCACTTCGTGCCGGCGACCTACATGATCCAGATTGCGCGCGGCGTGATTCTGCGCGGAGCCGGAATGGAACAGTTGTGGATGAACGGATTGATTCTGTTTGGAATGGGCGTGACTCTATTGCTGGCGGCAGCCAAACGATTCAGCAAGATGACCCTCTAACGTAAGAAATCAGGAAACGATCATGCATACACACACACGCAGTGGCTGTGTTTGTGGTATTACACCGACGGCGTCACACATTCTCCGTGGCCTGTTGGTGGTAGGCGTTCTGTCGGCAGCGGCGGCCGCACAGGAAGCGTCCGTGGCGAATCTTCTGACCTTGGATGAAGCGATTCGCCTCGCATTGGCCAACAATCGTTCGATCAAAGTGGCGAGTCTTGAAGTCGACAAGTCCAAGTGGCAGATCGCCGAGTTCAAGACGCAGAGACTCCCGTCGCTCAGCGCGTCGGTGCTGGGATCACAGCTATTGACCGAGATGAGCTTCACCTTCAAGAAGGGCGCGTTTGGAGACTATCCCTCCACGGGTCCGATCCCGAATACCGACACGAAGATCACCACTCCGCGCAGGCCGACTGCCTATGTCGTGAGCCAGGCCACGCAACCGCTTTCGCAGCTATACAAAATCCACCTTGGACTGCGCGAGCAGGAACTGAACGCTCAGCTCTCGAGCGAGAAACTGCGTGGCCAGCAGCAGGCGGTGGTGCGAGACGTCAAGGAGGCGTACTACGCCGTGCTGCAATCGGAGAGCGCTCTCGATGCGGCCGAAGCAAACGTGAAGCAATACCAGGAACTCGATCGCGTCGTGTTGCAGCGAGTTTCGCAAGAGGCGGCGTTGAAGTCCGACAGTCTTGATGTGAAGGCAAAGTTGGCGAACGAGCGTTTCCAATTGGTACAGCTTCGCAACACGCTCGAGTCGCGCAAGGAATATCTGAATGACCTGCTGGGGCGCGACATTCGAACCGAATTCCGCGTAGAAGAGGTGCCTCCTGCTTCGTTCGAAGAGGTGGACTTGAAAATCGCTCAACAGCGGGCCCTGGCGCGGCGTCCGGAGCTCCGGGAAGCCGAGCTGAACGTGCAGCGCGCGGGCTATGACCGCCGGATCGCGAAAGCAGACTACATTCCGGACGTCGGCGTGGCGTTCCACTACATCTCGCCGTTCAACGTGGAGGTGCTTCCGAAGAACATCGCCAGCGTTGGCATCGAGGTGAAGTGGGAGCCGTGGGACTGGGGACGCCGCAAAGACGTGATTCGTCAGAAAACGGTCGTGGAGAACCAGGCGCAGACACAACTGCGCGACACGCAGTCAAAGGTTCTGCTGGACGTGAACAGCCGTTTCCGCAAGCTGGAGGAGTCGCGCGCGCTGATCGCGGTAGCGGAGGCAAATCGGGAAGCCGCACAGGAAAAGCTGCGGGAAGTCACAAACAAGTACAAGGAAGAAGCCGTCCTGCTCAGTGATGTGCTGAGGCAACAGGCGACGACCGCAGGAGCGCTGGATACCTACCAGCAGGCGCTGCTCAGCTTCTGGACCGCCAAGACGGATTTCGAAAAAGCGATGGGAGAAGATCAATGATTGCTATGAGGCAAACTTACCGTGCTGAAGTTCTGGGCCTGCTCCTGGCGGGCACTTGTGCCCTGAGCATGTCGGGGTGCACGCGCGCCGAATCGGAGCCGCGGGCGCTGACTCCGGTGAGGGTCGCGCGCGTGCAAACGATCTCGACGGGCGGCGAGACACGCTATTCCGCAAACATCATCCCTAACGCGCAGGTGGACCTTGCATTCAAGTCGGGCGGCTACGTTCAAAGCATTCGCCAGGTTCGCGGCTCAGATGGGCGCATGCGCAACACCGACGTCGGAGACTGGGTCACTCGAGGCACCGTGCTCGCAGTGGTGCGGCAGCAAGACTATAGGGATGCGCTCGATCAGGGTCGGGCGCAGCTGGCGCGCGCGCAGGCGGACTACGATCACGCCAAACTGAGCTTTGACCGCACGTCGAACCTCTACTCCACGCAAAGTGCGACCAAGCCGGACTACGATCAGGCCAAGGCTCAGTTGGAGAGCGCAACTGCCGGGTTGAACAACGCGCAGGCTTCGCTTTCGCAGGCCCAGCTGGCCCTCAATGACTCGTCTTTGCGCGCTCCTTTCGACGGGTGGATTCTCAAGCGCAGCGTGGACCTCGGGGCGCTCGTCGGTCCGTCGGTTGCCGCGTTCACAATCGCCGACACGCAGTCTGTGCGAGCCGTGTTCGGTGTGCCCGATAATGCCATTGGGCGCATCAAGCTGGGACAGACAGAGTTGGTCACAACGGATGCTTTCACCGGCCAGTTTCCCGGGCGGGTGACCGCCATCTCCCCAGCAGCAGATCCGAAGAGTCGCGTCTATTCGGTGGAAGTGACGCTACCCAACCCTCGCAACCAGCTCAAGTCCGGGATGATTGCGTCACTCTCGGCAGGAGGGGGAGTCCTGCCGAAGGAAGTGCTGGCGGTTCCCTTGAGCGCCATCATCCGCGATCCGGCAAAGCCGGACGGATTCGCCGTGTTGTTGGCCGAGGGATCGGGAGACCCGACAACCGTCCATGCCCGCGCCGTCGATCTTGGGGATGCCTACGGAAACATGGTCCAGGTGGCCGGCGGAGTGAAGGCGGGCGACGTCGTGGTGACCTCCGGGTCGACGCTCGTTCGAAGCGGGGATAAGGTCCGCGTGATGCAGTAGAGACCCTCCACGACAACGCAGAATTCATCGATTGAGACGACTATGGCACACAAATCAGACGCAGAGATCATTCAGCATACTCACAACACGGCAAGGTTCTTCGTCGAGCACCGGCAAGTCGCGCTAGTGCTGCTGCTCGGCACGTTTCTGTGGGGCTGGTTCGGCTACTCCAAGATGCCGAAGCGCAAGGATCCGGTGATCCCGGTACGGGTTGCGGTTGCTTCCTGCAAGTGGCCCGGAGCAACGGCGGAGGAGATCGAGCAACTCGTCACGCGCCCGATCGAACAGGTCATGGCGCAGAACCAGGCCGTGAAGCCACCCAGCGGGTCCGATTACGGGGTCCGCTCACTGAGCTTCCCGAATTTCGCACTGGTTTTTGTGCAGCTCGACGAAAACGTGAAAGACACCACGAAACAGCTGAACGACATTAACCTGCGGCTGAATGAACTCAGCAACAAGCTGCCTCAGGGTGCGGGTCCCATTCAGTTCAACAGCAACTTTGGCGATACAGCTGCGCTGATGCTCACGGTTGCCAGCCCTCGAGCGAGCGAGGTCGAAATTGCCTTGCGCGCGAGATCGGTGAAGAAGGCGATTGAACAGCTACGCGCAGACCTCCCCAAAAACACGCCGCGACCGCGCGTGAGCATTGTGGTCAATTTCCCGAAGTCGGTCGCCACCGACGAAGTCCGGGCGTCGTTTCGCCTGGGTGGTCAGGTCGCCATCAGCGAGCACGTAATGCGAGATCCGCGTTACTTCGAAGGACCAGGGTTCATCGGCGCCGACGCCAGCACCGATCTGGACGATCGCGCGCTCCAAGCCTGGCTCGACAAATTTTCCCAGGAACATTTCCATCGCTCCGAGGTTCATCCCGACGCGTGGCAAGTGACTCTGATCCGCGATCCGCAGGCGACGGAATCCAAGCTGGCTGCGGTGGCTGGAGAAAAATATTCTTACCGGGAACTCGACGATTTCACTGCGCTGATTCAGCGGACACTGCAAGGCACGCCGGAGGTCGCAAAGGTGGATCGCAGCGGCGTGCTTGCCGAAAAGGTGTATCTCGACTATTCCCAGCAGCAGCTGGCGGAGTATGGCATTCAACCCGGCAATCTCAGCAAGATTCTTTCGGCGCGCAACTCGACGCTGCCCGGTGGCATCCTCGAAGTCGACAGCAAGAATGTCACGCTCGATCCCTCAGGCAAGTTTGAGAATGAGAAGGCTATCGGCGATGTGATCATCGGCACTGCCGCGACCGCTTCCAATTCGCCCGTCTATTTGCGGGATCTTGTCGACATCTCTCGCGGTTACGACAGCCCGGCGCGGTTCCTGAACTACTTCACCACGCAGGACAAGGACGGGAACTGGCAGCGCAGCCGCGCCATCACGATCGCGGTCCAGATGCGGGAGGGGCTGCAGATCGCGCAATTCGGCAAGAGCGTGGACGAGAAACTCGCCGCCGTGCGCAACTATCTGCCGGACGACCTGATCATCGCGCGCACATCCGACCAGCCCTTGCAGGTCAAAGAGAATATCGATTTGTTCATGGGCGCGCTCTACGAGGCGATTTTTCTCGTCGTGATTGTGTCGCTCGTAGGCTTCTGGGAGTGGCGCTCCGCCGTCCTCATGGCGATTTCCATCCCGATCACTCTGGCCATGACCTTCGGCTTTATGTACATACTGGGCATCGATATCCAGCAGGTATCGATTGCAACTCTGATCATCGCGCTCGGCTTGCTGGTGGATGATCCGGTGGTCGCCGGAGATTCCATCAAGCGCGGGCTCGCAGATGGGCATCCGAACGTAGTCGCATCGTGGCTAGGGCCGACGAAGCTGGCGACGGCAATCATGTTTGCAACGGTCACGAACATTGCCGCATATATTCCATTTCTGATGCTCACGGGAACGATGGGCGAGTTTCTCTATACCCTTCCCATCGTCATGACGTGTTCGCTGGTTGCGTCACGCTTGGCGTCCATGACGTTTGTCCCGCTGCTTGGCTACTACCTGCTGCGGCCGGATAAGAAGCCTGAGAGGCCGATCGAAGAGCGGCGCACGACCGGATTCACCGGTTGGTACGCGCGCACGGCAAAAAGCGCGATGGAGCATCGCTGGAAGGTATTTGCCGGATCGCTGGCCTTCCTGCTGCTGGGCGTCTTCTTCCTGTCGCGGTTGAAAACCTCGTTCATGCCGGAAGATGTTCAGTACTGGTCGTACATTGATATCTGGCTTCCCAACGATACCAACCTCGACGCCACCAATCGAACAGCGCAACAGGCGGAACAGATCGTCCGGCGGGAAGCCGATCATTTTGCCCGTGAACATGCCAAAGAAGGCGAGAAGCCGGAACACATGTTGAAGTACGTCACCACCTTCGTGGGCGGCGGCGGGCCGCGCTTCTGGTTCTCGGTCTCGCCCCAGCTGCAGCAACTTAACTATGCGCAAATCATTATGGAAGTCACGGACAAGGAAATTACGCCCGAGTTCGTGAAGTACCTGCAACCCATCCTGTCGGCCAGCATTCCCGGCGCGCGCATCGATGTGCGGCAACTGCAGTACGCAGCCATCGAATTTCCGGTGGATATCCTCATCGCCAACAACGCCGATGTGAGCGCAGGGCAGTCGGCGGAAGACATTCGCACCCTTCGCCGCCTCTCGGCACAACTCGAAGATATCTTCCGGTCGCTTCCGAACACAGCCGGGGTACGTAACGACTGGGATACCGAAAGCTCCGGCGTGAAACTGAAGATCGATCCGGATCGCGCCAACCTGGCGGGAATTACCAACCAGGACGTCGCAGCCTCGTCCACATCGGCAATCAGCGGCGCCGAGGTTTCCACTTTGCAGGACGGAAACAAGGAAATCCCAGTCGTTGCGCGTTTGAAGGTAGAGGAGCGAGCTCAGCTCTCGGACCTGCAGAGCCTCTACGTGTATGCCATGCAAGGCTCGGCGAAAGTTCCACTTACACAAGTTTCGAAAATCGAGCACTCCATGGACACCGAACGCATCATCCGCCTCGACCACTTCCGCACGATTGCAGTGCGTTGCTTCCCGAGGCCGGGCGTACTTTCGTCGGAGGTGCTGAAGGCGGCGGGACCAAAACTCAAAGAGTTCGAAAAGAATCTACCGCCTGGATACAAGATTCGCATGGGCGGGGACTATTACCAGCAGAACAAGGGATTCGGCGAACTTGGCGTAGTCATGGCTGCGTCGATCTTCCTGATCTTCCTGGCGCTGGTGTTTCAGTTCAACAACGCGGTGAAGCCTCTGCTGGTCTTTGCGGCAGCACCGTATGGCGTTGTCGGTGCGGTGGCAGCGTTGTGGATCATGGGCACTCCTTTTGGCTTCATGGCATTTCTTGGAGTCGCCAGCCTGATCGGTGTAATCGTGAGCCATGTGATTGTCCTATTCGATTTCATTGAGGAAAAACACGAAGAGGGCGAGCCGTTTGAAGAGGCGGTGATTGATGCCGGCATTATCCGACTGCGTCCGGTGATGATTACGGTCGGCGCGACGGTGCTGGCACTGTTCCCTCTGGCATTGCACGGCGGGCCGCTCTGGCAGCCACTTTGCTATACCCAGATCGGGGGCCTATGCGTAGCGACCTTCATCACCCTGCTGCTTGTTCCGGTGCTGTACGCGATCTTCGTCCTTGATCTGAAAATCCTCAAATGGGAGGTAAAGGAAAAGAACGTTGAGGAGGCCACCGCAGCGCTGGCTGCTGACTAACGGAGCTTCAGGGGCAAAAACGCACTGGCATCGTGGCCAAAGGGAAAGCAACACGTTTGTCATGAGGGGAAACGCCCTTGCCGGGCGTTTCCCTCACGATTTTTTCTCGGCAGCTCCGACCCTGCCCTACCAGTAGAGCTTCAACGCCATTTGTACTTCGCGCGGGCCGTTGCAGGTGTAGTAGATCTTGCCGAAGTTGTCGTTCTGAGCGCCAAACGTGACGTCCGGCCCGCAGAATTGTGGATGGTTGAATGCGTTAAAGGCTTCCAGCCGGTACTCCATGCGCATGCCTTCCCGGATCGAACCCATCCCGAATTCCTTGAAGAAGGACAGGTCAGCGTTGGTCTCGCCCGGGATGCGAACCTTGCCCAGCATACGTGGCGCTGTGCCGATCGCGTACTGCGCGGGCTGAGCGAGGAAATCGCTGCCGTCTGCGCTGGTGAAGTACTGGTTGATCCATTCGAAGTGACTGCCGCCCTTGCGGTGCGGCGTCCCGATCAGGTCAGGACGTTGCGCGCCGTAGGTGGGCAGGCTCTGCGATTCATAAAGCGATGGCGCAATCGGCCGCCCGCTCGAAAACCGCCAGATGCCGTTCGTCCGCCACCCGCCGACGAATGCGTTGAGCACGCGGTTCATGCCGCCGCCGATCCACTTGCCGCGCCCGATCGGCAACTCGTAGGTGTAGCTGATCTGCAGCACCTGAGGAATATCGAATGTGGAGAGACTCCTCTCTCCGTTCGGGTCGTTGGGGTTCTGCAGGCTGTTGAAGCTTCCCAGCCAGATGTTGTTGGTGCTGGTCAGGGAAGCATTATCGATGGATTTGGAAAAGGTGTAGGTTGCCAGGAATTCCAGTCCGTGCGAAAAGCGCTTTTCCGCCCGGACCTGCAGCGCGTGATAAATAGAGTTGGCGATCGGTGGTTCGTCGCCGCCAAACCCATAGAACTGCGGATGCGCCATTTTGAGCTGGAGGTTCTGCATATCCCAGAGCAATGGGCTGTTGGGATCTGTGTTGATTTCGGTGAAGTTCGACCGTTCCGGATCAGCAAACGGACTGGGGTTGAACGTGAGCAAATCTTCGATCTGGTCCTGCGTGTAGTGTTCAATCTCCCGGCCAAGGTGGTCCTGGTACCCGGCATCGGCGAAATAGAGGTGAGTTCCCTTTTTCCCGATGTAGTTCGCATCGAACACAATGTTGCCCTTGAGTTCGCGCTGAATACCGAAGCTCCAGCTTTGCTCGTTCGGAATTTTCTTGCTGATGGCGCGAATCGGGCCATAGCCAAAATGACCGATGTCGTTCATCAAACCCAGGCTGCCGCGCGTCGGTTTCATGGGACCGTACGGATAGGGGTTGCTCATTCTCGCAGCGGGCGTGACCCCATCGCCCCAGAATGAAGCGACCAGGTCTGTGACCTGCATAAAGCTCTGTTGTCCGACGCCGGAAGTTCCTGCGACGGCTCCTCGCCAAGCCGAGAAATAGATGCCGTATCCTCCGCGAAGAACGGTGTTCTTCAGCAGCCGGTAAGAAAATCCGAAGCGCGGTTGATAGTTGTTCAAGCTGGTTTCGTAAGACGACCGGTCTCCGGAATGGGCAAACAGTTCTCCGCCGGTCAGGTGCACACCATCGAGTGTGATCGGCGACTCGACATTCGGGTCGAGCCAGTTCAGTTGGTCATGCCGCTCGGTACGAGGCAGGACCACCTCGTAGCGCAAGCCGAGATTCAAAGTCAATCTGTCATTCGTCTTCCAGTTGTCTTGCAGGAACCCGCCAAACTCGAAGTTCTGCGACGCGACCGAATTCGGAATCTCGTATTGACCGCAGCAATCGTTCGGTTGTGCGCCGATCAGGAAGCTGGCCATGCCGTCGCCGCCATGATTCAGGCACTGGATGTCATTATCCGGATCCGGAGTGCACGCGGGATCGTAGTTGGAGGTCCCCGTCTGATCGAAATAATAGGTTCCCCCGGGCGCATAGTTCGGCTGAGTGTAGTTGAGGCGGTGCATGCGGCCTTCCGCGCCGAACTTGAAGTCGTGCCGTCCCACGGTCCAACTGAACGTTCCGATCAAGTGATGACTCTCCTGGCCGAGGCGTCCGTAGCTCCAGGGATTGCCGCCGATGCTATAAGCGCCCGCCCCGGTGTAGCCACCGCCAATACTAACGGCCGGGAACCAGTTGTATCCCGACTCCTTCATATACTGCGGTTCGCCAAGGACATCTACCGGAGAAACGTCTGGATACGTGCTGGCCACGCCCTTGTAGGAGTATCGACCCCGGGACAACCCGTAGGAAACCGTCAGAAGCTTGGTGGGCGAAAAGGTGTGAGTATCGTTGATGGCCACCATGTGAGCGCCGCTGGTCGAGGGACCGCTGCTGCACGGGTCGGCGGGATTGTTGAAGCAGTTGAAGGACTCCGAATAGGCGGCGTCGTGAGAGTACTTTCCGCTCAGCAGGTTTTTCTCACTGAGGCGGTGATCGATCTTCAGATCCCACTTGTTGTCGTGACTCCGCACCGCCCCCGAATCGACGCGGTTGGTGTAGGGGTTGTAGTCAACGCTGTCGACGTTGTAGTTGGGCTCCGGGAAGTAGCTCATCAGCTTCTGCGCGACCGGATCGATTAGATTTCCCGGACCATCGGGCAAGCGGTAAGGCGCGCCGTCGGGATTGTCCCACAACCTTTGGTTTCCGGGGTGTTGATCGTCGACTGTGCTGGCATAGGTCGCGAGGTTATTGAAGGGGATAAAGGCCGACGGATCACGCCGTGCTCCACCGACCGCCTCGTCGTAATTTCCCGCGTAAGGATCCCAGAGCTGACCATCGAGGGTCGAGCATTTTCCCTGGCCATCAAACGTGCCGCCTGCCTGCGTGCACAGTTCACCGAAATCCCCTTGCCGCTCGGCATCGCTCGGGACTCCATAGAAGATGGCTCCGGTAGCGGAAGTCGAGCGCATTCCTTCGTAGTCGAAGAAGAAGAACGTCTTGTTCTTGACAATGGGACCGCCGAACGTTGCGCCGAAGTTGTTCTGCCGCTTCGGCTGAAGCGGGTCTCTGAATGGGTTGAACCAGTAGTTGGCGTCGAGCTTATAGTGACGCAGAAATTCGTAAGCGCTTCCGTGGAAGCTATTCGTGCCGGAGCGCGTGACCATGTTGATGATGGTCGCACCGCTGAATCCGTATTCCGCGCTGAAATTCGTCTCCTGCACCTTGAATTCTTCGACCGCGTCCACCGAAGGCGTGTAGGTGTCAACGCGAATACCGCTGTTCTGCTCGTAGTTGGTGGTGGTCACGCCGTCCATAAGGATGTCGGCAGTGGCGTTGCGGGTTCCGTTGGAGATGAAGTTGTTGGCGGAGCAGCCCATGCAGCCGGCGTCGACTTCCGTAACTCCGGGAGCCAGAAACGTCAGGTTGAAGACACCGCGGCCGTTCAGAGGAAGGTCGTTGAGGAACTTCCGATCGACGACTTGCCCGGTGGTCGCATCCTCGGTCGATAGGAGCGGCGCAGTCGTAGAGACGTTCACGGTCTCAAGCGTGCCGAGCATTGGCATGGAGAAATCAGCGCCGACATTTTGGTTGATGTCGACCTTGATGGCGGTGCGCGTCTGATCGCGAAAACCCGCGGCTTTCGCGGTCAGGTTGTAAACGCCAGGCGGCACCGACCGGAACAGATATCGCCCAGCGCTGTCGCTCTTGGTCGTGAAGGTGAAACCCTTGTCCGCATCGACCAGAATGACTTCGGCTCCGTTGATGACGGCGCCGGTGGGATCGCTGACCACGCCGGTAACCGATCCCGCATAGAGTTGGGCCTCAGAGCGGATCGTTCCAAAGCAAACGAGCGCCGCTACCATCAATGCGCCCGCGAATGCGCGCAGCGCGGAGATCCTGCGCCGGCCGTTGTGGCCGAGGACTTCAGATATGGCGATTGCAATCATTGCGGTCTCCTTGGTTCTCATCTCTCTTCCGGACTGCGTTAAGGCAATGGCGCTTCGACCTCTTCGAGGACCCAGCGATCGGGCGTCTCCAAATGGCAGTCGTAGGCGTAAAAACGGTTGTTAAAGATGTGCTGGAAGAGGCAGGCTCGCTGGCCACTCATGATGGGATTGCCGGCGACAGGCTGAAAATCACCGTCGGGGGAATCCGCCGCGAAGATCTTTACCTGCCACTCGCCTTCGGGATCGGTTGTATAGCGATGCGGATAGATTTCTGTCGCGAGGTAGTAAACGCCTTTCTTCTTGCCTTCCGCGCTCACCGCATTCTTGACATAAAGTAAGGTCGGAGCCGCGACTGTCGTCTCCGACTTGAGCAGGACTTTCTCGGGGGCCTTGTCGAGGTCCACGACCGTGTTCGCACTCTTGCTGATGATCTCGAAATAGTCCTTGTCGTTGCCGCGATAGAAGGTCAGGTAAAAGCGGCCGGTGCGCGGATCACGAAACAAGTTCGGATTCTGATTGCGCTGGTTGGGAACGCCTGCCACGAGGACCTTCTCTTCGGTCAGGTGAATGCCGTCGCGGGAGGTAGCCAGAACGATATGGCTGGACGGGGTATCGTAGTCGCGCGTGATCGCGAAGTAGAGGACGTCTTTCTGCTTCGGGTCTGCGCCCGGCAGCACCGTGGGCCAGCGCGCGTTCGACCAGAGCGGATTCTGGTCGTACTTGGTCCAGGTCACGAGGTCATTGCTGCGCGCCAATCCGATGCCGCGGCCTTCGTTGAGTCCGTACCAGCCCCAGTAGCGGAAGCCATCGCGTTTCATCTCCAGCACCGACATCGTGTGCGGGAACTCATTCCCTTCCCATTTCTGTGCATCGGGAAGAACGTGACGTGGAGCGGTGAGCTTCAAATACGAGAACGCCGGCTTGCTCTCCTGCTGCTGGGCAATGACAGTGATGGCAGCGAAACCGAAAATGACCAGGACAACGCAAAGAATTCGCAGCTTCGGTGTTGCGCGGAACATGGACTCTCCTCTTCGTAAAATGACGTTTTGCTTCAGTTCTGCTTTGCCATCGCCGTGTCGATCACGGTCCACATGGAGCCGGGGCGCGGATCGCGCGGCACCATGTCGATGGCAAATTCCCAGTAAAAACCTCCGCCCACCCAGTTTGAAACGTTGGGGCGCAGGGCGTAATACCGCGAGATAAGGTCTTTGACGACTTCGTTGGACGATCTCGAATTCGACCATCCGAATTCCGAGATGCCCAGCCTCGAGTTCGGAAAAATGTCGGCAATGCGGCGGAACAGAGACTCCCAGTCCGGACGGTGTCCGGCGCAATCGACTTCGTAGTAACTGATCAACACGTAGTCGAGGCCGGTCTTCATGCGCGCCGGGATGTTGGCGTCGACCCAGGCAAACATCTCGTTCGCGGCGGGGCGACGGCATGGACTGTTGTAGTAAAGCGTGAGCGCAGCGACCTTGCCTCGTGACTTGACGTAGTCGTAAGCCTCGACCATCTTGGTGACCACATCGGCCTGCGACGTCTGGTCGACCGAAGCTTTGGGCCGGCACTTGCGCGTGCTTCCGAACAACCATTCCCCGTTAATCTCGTTGCCAATCTCCCAGATGTCGACGGCTGAGCCGAGGGTGTCAACGTAGTCCTTGAAGCGCGCCAGGTGTTCCGCCGGAGTAAAACAATGCATGTAGAAAGAATCGACAGGCTGACCCATCACATAAGCCACACTGCGGATCTGGAGCGTGGCTTCGAGGTACGAACTCGCCACGAATCGGCCCTTCTTGTTGCCCGGCGTGTAGACGATTCTTGCCGTTGGCTTGACAGAGAGGTGACTCAGGGAGTCGAGCACCTTCGGCAAAACTTTCGCTTTGCGGATGTCGTGTTTGTCATCGATGGTAACGCCGTGAATCGGCGGCGGGACTTGGGCGAGTAATTGAGGAGACACTCGTAGAGAGAACGCAGCGATGGCGAACAACGCGAAGCTGTATGACCGCATGACTGCCCCTGCACGCATGATGGCGATCGGCTTCATGCTTTGGCGCTCGCAGTCTCGGCAGCGTCTTGCCGTTTCAGGATCGTAGCGTTGGTGATGATGGGTTTCGCCCAGAAGCCCACGCTGAGCACACATCCGAAGGTCAGATACAGAAACGCGACGCCGGCCCGCAGTCCGGCGAAGTCGCCGATGCGTCCGATGATCAGCGGCACCACGGCTCCGCCCGAGATTCCCGTGCTCAGAATTCCCGCGAACGGCCCGTGATGTTCGGAGACCGAATTCAGACCGAGGGACACCAGCACCGGCCACATGATTGAAGCGAAGAGCCCGATGGCGGGAAAGGCAATCAACGAGACCTTCGCCGGTCCGAACAGCGCAGCCGTCAGGCAAAGCAGGGCGCCGCAGCAAAAGCCGATGAGAACCTTGCGGCTGTCGAACAGCTTCAACAGTCCCATGCCGATGAAGCAGCCGGCCGTGAGCAAGCCCCAGAACCAGGAGACGGCAGTGGCGCCGGTTGTGTGGGGATCGTACCCGTGATACTGCGCGAGGAACTTGGACATCCAGTCAGCCGTTCCCTGCTCGCAACCCACATACGCAAACACGCAGAAGAAGAACGCCCACACCATCGGCTTACGGAGCAGGCTGCCGTACATGTCGAGCGAGCCCGCCGATTCGTCGGCTTTGCGCTCAACCTTGGGGAAGCGCAAGAAACCAAGCAGAACCACCATCGCGATCGCACATGCAGCGAAAATCCAGTAAATGGACGCCCAAGGCAACGCCGGCGGCGTGACTTTCGCTAACGTGCGCAGTAGCGGATCGCTGTGTGACGCGGGCTTCCCAAGGTTCTCGACGAGATAGGAATAGATCCGCGGGCTGGCGAATGAGGCAGTGCCAAAGATCAGCTGTGCAAACGCGGAGTTGAACGCAAAATGCTCTTCTCCACCGGAGACCCGCAGAAGCGGATTGATCGCAACCTGGAGGGTCGCCATCCCCGCACCGATCACGAATACCGACGCGACCGCAACGTGATAGGTCGGGAAGAGAGCAAAGCTCAGCGACCCGATTGTGCCCGCCAGAAAAGCCGCGATCATCACCGGCTTCTCCGTGTAACGCTCGACCCAGAACCCAGCCGGAATGGACATCACGCCGTAGGCGATGAAGAAAGAGAACGGCAACAGCGCCGCCGCCGTCAGGCTCACGCCGAAACTGCTGATGATGTCGGGCACAATCGGCCCCAGAATGTTGGTCAACAGTGACATCACGAAGAATGTCAGGAAGACCAAGCCGACCATCGTGCGGTTTCGCGCCATAGCGGTGAATTCCCTTCTCGCTGCTCCTACTCTGTCGTTGTGACTTTGGTTGCCAGTTCAAAGCGACCGGGTTCGCGCCCGGCCAGGGCGGCCAGCGCCAGCGTCATCATTTGCACCGGAAGAATTTCCAGAATCTGCCGAATGCCGGAACCGTGATCGGCGATCCGAAACACTGGTTGTGGCGCGTCGGTAGCCACGAATTCCGCGTTCCCGTCCTGTTGCCGGATGTCCAGCAGCAGCCTCTCGTTCAAGTCGCGGGTCCTGGCATCTCCCGCGAACACGAGGACGAAGGTCTCCGCGCCGAGCATTTCGACGGGTCCGTGCCGAAATGCTGCACTGCTCATCCCTTCAGCGTGAAAATGCGCCGACTCCTTGACGATCAACGCCCCGGTGCCGGCGCTCGCAAGCGACGCCCCTCGTCCCACCAGAAACAGGTGGCGCGTGCTCGCGAGCATCCGGGCCAGGGCGCGCGTGAAATCCTTCCAATCCGCCAGATACGCCGCAGTGGCAGGGCCAGCATGGCTTAAGTCCCGGCGGGTCCGATGCAGATCGCGCTCACACAGGACGTCGCCCAGCCACTTCAACGCCATCAATGCGGCCACGTATGTCTTGCAGGACACGGAGAATTCGAGCCCGGCCCGTGTCACAACCGCCGCGTCGGCGTGCTGCGCCAACATGCTGTCCGGCGTGTTCGTCACAGCAATGACCGCGCAGCGTTTGTGATTCGCTTGCACCAGTCGCAGCATCTCCGCACTTTCCCCCGACTGGGACACGGCGATCACCAGCGTCTTGGGGTCGAAAAAGCGGGACTTGTAGTGCACCAGCTCGGAGGTCTCGACCATCAGCGCCGTATGTCCCGTCCCGATCAACTCGAGGTTGAGCGGATGCAGAGCATGAAAGGACGACCCCATCCCGGTGAGAACAACTCTCTGAAAGTTGCCCTTGTTCAGGCGCGCGGCGATATCCGAAAGAGGCTTTGACGTCTCCAGGCCCGCGAGCGTGTCCTCCAGAGCATTTGGCTGGTGGAGGATATCCCGCAAATACTCGCCCTCGATGACCGCAAGGTCTTCAACCACGTTCTCCTCCGTCCTCGGCAAAGCGGTGATGCCACACACGCGCTGCGCCAATCAGGTTCGCATCTTCTCCGAGCGAAGCCAGGGCTAGTTCAGCTTTTTCAAAGGGAACATAGCGGCAAGAGCGCGTGATGGTCCGGCGAATTTCCTCCAGGAAGAGAGAAGCACTCTTCATCACGCTGCCGCCCAGCACGATAGAATCCGGTGCAAACGTCGTGACAAGATTCGCCAGGCCGAGCCCCAGGTAATGAGCCTCGCGCGCCGCTGCCTGCAGCGCCAACGCGTCACCCGCGAAAGCCAATCCGCAGATTTGCTTCGCCGAGAGATTCTCTGGATGCGGATAGTTTTGCGGCCGCTGGCTCTGAAACCAGGCAGCCAGCGCTGGACCTGCCGCCAACGATTCCCAGCATCCCTGGAAGCCACACGAACAGGGCGGCCCGGAAGCATCGATGAGGCAATGTCCGATCTCCGGGTGCGCGCCATCGACGCCGCGGTAAACGTGTCCGTCGAGGATGACACCGACGCCGATGCCCGTCCCGACCGTGACGTAGATCAGCCTCTTCTTATTTCGTCCAGCGCCCCAGCCCGCCTCTCCCAGCGCGGATGCGTCGGCGTCGTTCTCCATGGCAGCTTTCACGTGGAAGCGTTTCGCCAGATCCTGGACAAGGTTCTCGCCGCGCCAGTTGGGAAAGAAGTTGACCTCGCCGAATTCGCCGGTGAAGGGATCGACTGGTCCGGTGCTTCCGATGCCGATACCTGTTATCTTTTCCCCGGCTGCCTGGGAGGTGCCGCGCAACATCTGTTCGATCCGAGAAAGAGCTTCTTTGTATCCCCGTTCCGCGTCGGTAGCACACTCCGCACGGGCAAGCACGCGACCGTTGTCGCCTACGATCCCGACCGCAATCTTGGTTCCGCCGATGTCAATGGCTGCGATCACTCTTCCTCCGGGCTTCATTTCCATTCCACGATGGTCGCTTCGTACGGTCCGAGGTCGAGCTGCCAGCCCGAGGCGGCAACCGCAAGTGGCTTGGGACTTTCCGGCGTCAGCACGCGGACTGACTGCAAGGACACCGATGATGTGATCGTGACTTTGTGCGCTTGTGCGCTGTGGTTCACCACGAACGCGTATCCGTGGCGGTCACCACGAAGCGAGGTCACTTCGACTGATGGTTCGTCGCTTCGGAAGGCGGGGTCCACGCCGGTCCAGTCCCGAAACGCGGCGTAAATACGGTGCGTGCTCTCTGGCTTCTCGAAGGCGGCCGGGGTGTTTGCGATGTATGTTTCCAGCGGGTACGCCGATAACAGCGTCTTACCCTTGCCCAGCGTGTTGATAACCAGGGCGGGACGTCCGTCCTGATCGACCGCAATTACCTTCCCGCCTTTCACTTCCAGTAGCGCTCCCCACACTCTAGGGTTTGCGCCGGGTACGAAGTAGTGGAAGGTATCGCCGGGCTTCAGGCCGCCAAATGGTTCGACGATCTTGAGCGTGACTTCGGACGCAGTATTTGAGTCGACAAGACGCGCTCCGAAAAGTGATTCCATGCCGGGGATGGCGCCATCGGCCGCGACCGAGGCATAAAGGAATCCGCCACTTTCAACATATTTCTTTGCTTTCTCGTAGAAGTCGGTATGCACGTGCGCGATCACGCTCGCGGTACTCGTGAGTGGTGACGGCATCAACAATATCGGGCGCTTGTTCCAGTCGTCGTACTCGCGCGGGAAATCCGATTTCAATCCAGCACGGCGCGCCAGGATGAAAGCATTCAGCGCCGAACTGATCAACCACTGGTTGTCGCCCGACATGTTTGGAGGCGACTGGCCGGGCATGGCATCGCCGTCGAAGGTCGAAACATAGGGAGTGACCTCCGGTCCCGTTAGTCCGAAGCGCGAGAAGTCGCCATGCGTTCTGGCCCACTCGCCGGGAATCACGATGGCGGCCTCCGCCGGCGCGGGCGCAACACGGTTCAAGTCAAGCTGGCCAACGACTTTTGAGAACTTTTTGAATTCCGTGGCCAGCGGCTTGTCCTGCCGATCCCAGGTCGTCATTCCCCACTGCGTCTCTTGCGGCGTCCGCAGGTATGGGGCTTTGTGATATTGCTCGGGCGAAGCATCGGTATAACACCAAAGATCGACCCCGATCGACCCTGCCGCGAGCCCCGCATACATCTGCAGCCGATCGTAGAGGGCAACGCGCTCCGGCGAATACTGCGCGGTCGATCCGCCCATTTCGTGGATCATCGCCGGACGTCCCGCGCCGCTCGCCAGCGCGATCTCGAACGCGGCCCCGTACGTGCCGCGTTCGGAAAGCATCGCGTCGGGAAACAGATCCTGGTTGTAGATGGTGAAAGGGTGCACGCTGAAAAAGTCGACTTCCCCGGCGATGTTGTCGGGACGGAAGGGTCCGTGACCAACTTCCTCTCCGCTCGTCCCGACAACGATCGGATGAAGCTTGTCTTCGCGGCGAATCGCAGACGCGATCAGGCGCGTCCAGTTGATCGCCATCGCGTCCGTGGTCTGGCCCTGGACGATCCAGAACGGCGGCTCGTCGGTAAGGTCCCAGGCGATGATGCCGGTTTCATTGGCGTAGCGGCGGCCAAACTCCGCCGCCAGATTCGTCTCCAGCCGCAGCATCTCGGGATCGGCATGAGGATGCCGTCCATGACGCCACGGAACGTCCCAATACGCCTCTCCTACTTCGCCGCCGATGAATAAAGAGGGGTGCAGGTAGATCTGATACTTGTGGGCGAGGGTGACCAGGTAGTCGAGTTGCTGAAAGGCGACCGGATTGTAGTCGCCCGGACGCGGCTCAAACCACGCCCACATCATGTCGAAGCGCACGATGCTGTAACCGAGTTCGTGCATCTTCGCGAAATCGGCTTCGACATCTTTCGGGTCCCACTGTACTGGCCACTGCATGGCGGCCTTGGCCGGAACCCAGTGCGCTCCGACCGGAATGAAGCGCTTGCCATCGCGAATGAAGTACTGGCCATCGAGATGAACCGCCGGCAGCTTCCGGACTTCCGTCGCATTGGTCTGCGGAGTTTCTCCGCCGAATACGGGCGCAGAGCCCAACTGCATGACAGCACTGATAATCAGGATCGCCGTTCCGATCGCTTTCCAGTCTCGATTGATGTCGCGCACTTCCCTACCTCCATATACTCGTGTCGCCGGATTAGGCCTCACTGCCGCACTTCGATTTCATCGACAAACGTCCAGCCCGCCGACCATCCTGGCGTCACCTGCATGCGCACGTAGCGGCCGTGGAAACCCGCCAGGTCAGTCAAGGTGTACCACCGCGACAGGTTTTCGTCGCCGGGAGCCGGCTTTGTCACCGTGCCTGCGAAACCGAAGTTCACACCGTCATCGGAGATTGACCAACTGATCTGCTTGGGAAGGAAAACGGCCGACGGCTTGTCCTGAAGCCAGTGGCTCCGCACTTCCCGGATCACCTGTACCTCGCCGAGATCGATCGTGAACGAGTAGGGCTTGTTGGTCGCACGTCCCTGCCACGAGGGGTCGGCATAATTGGTAGAGTCCAGCGCTCCATCCGTCAGTTCGACTCCACTTGTGTCGGGATAGCTGGCATTCGCAGCCATCGTTGCCGCGTAGGGTCTTCCCAACGCGATGTTGACGGGATAGAGGTGTGGCTGGGGGGTCGTTGCGGTCGCGGCATCGCTTACGTCAGACTCATTCCCCGCGGCGTCGAATGCCTTGATCTGATAGCGATATGTCGTCTCCGAATCGAGCCCCGAGTCGACGTATGCGCTCGATGCGTCGTGCGTCGTCGTCACTAGCTGATCGTTGCGGCGAATCCTGTAGCCCGCCACGCCCACGTTATCGGTCGAAGCTGTCCAAGTCAGACGGATGGTCGCCGCATCCAGGGCCGCCGCGCCGAGTTCGGCCGGCTTGCTCGGGGATACCTTCTCCACCTTCCCCGTCTCCAGGAACTGCATATAGGTCCGGTAGTACAGCGGATTCACCTGTTGTGGACTGAGGAAATGATTGAAACTGAAACTGAGATAGCCGCTCACGTAGCTCTGCACCGCGCACATGTCGTTCACGATCGAACGGATCGCCATCGGCTGCAGGTCGCGGTCGAAGGTTTCCGTGTCGACCCAGAGCTTTGCTTCGGGACGAGATTTCTCGATCGCGGCCTTGACCGCCTCGAACCATGTAGGGAGTTCGTCGCGGTTGGCGTGACTCACTCCGATGCCGTCCTGCACCGCGATGACATCGATTGGGCTACGTTTCAGCACATACTCCCACATCGTTTGCCACTGGGAAGGAGACAGGCCTAGCTTTGAGTTGAAGAACGGCGAGATCGCCACCGGCTTTCCCGCCGCCAGCCGATGCAGATGGTTACCGGTGCTTCGATAGAACGCAACCAGGTTGTCCCAATCCGCGGTCCCCGTTTCCACGTTGTCGACTTCAAACGGCAAGTACCATCCCGCAAACGACGCGTGCTGCCCATATCGTTTCCACAGCTCGCTCGCAAGCGCATGGGCGATCTTGGCTTCGTTGCGGAGCCATGGCCCGTCGGAAATATAGCGGGTCCACCAGTCGTCATTGATCTGCAGCCCAATATAAACCTGAGCGCCGGCGGCGTCGGCCGTCTTGAGCGCTTCCTCGACGACATCATGCGTGGTGTTCTGGGCGTAGCCTTCGAGTGCGGAGGGATAAATTGTGGTCTGGCTCTTGCTGTCGGCGGTCCACTGAATCACCATCTGATCCAATCCCGCGTCCTTCATATAGCGGAACTCAGCTTGCCATTGCTCCGGAGTCCAGCTGTCGCCGAGCGCAGGTTGCAGGAAGGATCCACGCAGCGCGGGATGAGAGCAAGCGGGGGCCCCTGAGGCAGCCGTCGAGAAAAGACAAAGGGACACGACAGCCAACAGGAGCCGCCATAACCGGGACTGGGAGCGACGTGGCACGCGAGTGTTCGCATCCAATACGCAACATATATACATATGTTGTCAAGTGGAATTTTCGACGTGGATGGACACTGCACAGGTTGTGATTCGATGATGTGGCACAGCTCTAATGTCATGTATTTATTACATTTACTTTGCTAAAATCCACAACCCAAGAACAGACACATGCGGAAAGTCGATCTCACACATAGTAACGTTATATAATATGTGATAAGGTATCGGATGTCATGAAAACCGATCGCGAGGCAGGCTCGCCCGTTCCTCCCGCACTCCTTGGCCTCGCGCTCGACGGCACCAGCTTCGTCCCTTTCTACGAACAGATCGCCGAACAGATTCGCACGCTGGTCAAGGAAGGCCATCTCCAGCAGGGCCGCACCTTCTGCTCCGAAGGAGAGATTGCCTCCGCTCTGGGCATCAGCAAGATGCCCGTCCGGCATGCTTTTCAAAAACTCCGCTCCGAGGGCCTGCTGATCATCGCGAAAGGCAAGCGGCCTCTCATCGGCTCTGGTCGAGTTCCCTGGGACTTTCAGCAGCTGCGCGGGTTCAGTGAGGAAATGCGAAGGCGCGGCCTGATTCCTTCCGCGAAGGTTCTGGCGCTTGACATGGAGGAGCCGGATCCCGAAATCGCACAGGCTCTCAAGCTCTCGTCGGGAGAGAAGACCTATCGGCTGAAACGTCTCCGCTTCGTGAACAAGAAGCCGGTGGCTGTCGTGACCAGCCATCTCCCTGTCAGGATCTTCGCCGGGCTCGAACGGCACAACCTAGAGAAGCAATCGCTTTACCAGGTCTACGAAAGCGTCTATCGCCGCAAGCTGCAGTGGGCTGAAGAAGTAATCGGCGCGGTGAACGCCGACGAAGAGGATGCCCGGATCCTGCAGACGTCCGCGGGCAGCGCGCTCTTACATATCCGCGAAACCACTTACGACACGCAGCACATTGCCATTGAATACAGCGTTTCGCTGCTGCGCGCCGATCGCTATACGGCAACCGTGATCTCTGTCCGAAAAGCGAACGGGTAGCGCCGTTCCTCTACCGCGCCGGCTTCAGGACCGCCGTGTTGCGCTCATCCCCCGCAATGCGGCGGTAGAACGTTTTCAACTCGTCCATCTTGGCGACCGGAACACTGAGCTCCTTGATTTCCATCGTGCGCGTGTAGCGCAACACATTGCCGCTGCTTTCCGTCTTGCTGTGATAACTGGCAAAGCTGTAACTCAGGTCCAGCGGCGGTGGCAATTCATCGACAACGAATCCCTGGGGCAGCATGATCTCGAAAGTATCGGTGTCCAACGCGGGGCCTTCGAATTCGTAGGGAAACTGGCGAGGCTCCTTGGTCTCCAGGACTCCGCTGGACTTCGATCCCACTACCCGCGGGCGAACCAGCAGCAGGTTCCCGGCGGTCTTCGCATATCCGGGCGAGACGACCGAAAAGTGATACTCGAAGGGGAGAGCGGATTCCTGAGAATTCGCAACGGTGGCCTTCGTGATTTGAAATGTCGATAGCGAATGGGAAAGGAGTGTCTCAATGGGCTTGATCCGATCAGCGTCCTTGGTGACGGAGCGCAAGGCTTCCCGTTGTTGCGCAGCACGGTCTCCCATGCGCACCTCATCAAATTCACCCGTGAGCGTGCCATCGGATGCCAGTGACAGTTTTGCGGTGCGCCGAATGCTGTTCATGCCGGCAGGCTGTTCCGGCAGGCGTACGAGTTCCCCGCCGTCCGGCCCGACCAGCAGACCGTAGTTCGCCTGAAGATAACCACCGATCTCCCCAAACGGTGTGACCTCATTGGTGGGATCGAAGAACAGCAGGGTACCCAGTTTGGGATGTCGCAAGACCGCAAAGAGCGATGGATCCGAAAATCCTTCGGGGAGTCTGATCGCCAGAATGGCGTGGTCAAAGGCGCCCATATGCGCCTGGACTTGAGGAGTGACAGAACCACGCTCGGTGTTGATCACGACATAGAACGACTCGATGCCGATCTCACGGAGCATGGCACCCATGAGCGTGGCTTTGTCCTTGCAATCACCGTACCGGTGCTCAAAGACCTCCAAAGCTGGATGGGGCTGCCAGCCTCCGATGCCGAGCTCGATGGCTACATAGCGGATGTCGCGCTGGGCAAAACGCGCGATCACCCGCATCTTATCGAGCGGCGTAGCAGCGTTGGCGGTAAGGGCCGTGACTTTTTCCTTGATGAGGGACGAGGATTCTGCGCGTCCCTTGGTAAGATCCGCATACCAGGCGCCCATTTGGCGCCAGTCGGCAAACGTCTTTCCTGGCACAGAGCCACCCGAAGGGAAATAGGAAATGATCATCTGTCCCGCCACACCGTTCCACGGCGGCATGTCTTCCTCGCCCCGCAGCGCCTTGACGTCACTCACCGACCACTGCCACTGGTTGCCGGCTTGCGTAGGCTTGATCTCCGGAGCGTTCAGAAAGGCCGCCTTGAACTCCCATCCAGCCGGAAGCTGTAGAGTGTAGCGGGATTCACGAACGGGAACACTCTGCTGAAAATGCCACAGGTCTTGAAGGGCAAAGGGCTGCTCTTCCCGATCATATTCATAGCCAACGATGTTGCCGGGGTCGGCGGCGGGAATTTGCAATACCTTGGCGCGAACATCGGAGACCAACTCCGCACCCTCGATCTTCGGCAGAGAGACCTCAGCTCCGTCCTTATCCTTAACCTCGTAGTCCTTTCCTTGCGCCGGGATGCACCATCCGTGGAGATTGCTGATCTTGGAGTGCGACTCGAAAGACACGACGACGAAGCCATAGTCCCTTCCACCGGGCCGAAGGATCTTGTACGCACGGCGCACCGTCGAGCGAATCTTGTCGGCTGACTGAACGTTGACGATCTCTTCGGCATAGAGGAGCACGGCCTCGGTCTTCTCATCATGGGCCGGAAGCGGAGCGTTGACGACCGCGTGCATCCAGGTCGGAGCGTCTCCAGCGATGGCTCGCACCGGAAGCACAAGACAGGCCGCCAGCAGGCCGGCCGCGAACGCAAGTCGAAACCGTCTGGTGAAACTAGCTCGTGGGTTGCAGCACGACCTGTTGCTCATCTCCGGTCCTCACCATTTGAAAGAATTGCCGCAGGAGCCCGTACTGGGCTTGGCTGATCATCAAAAGATCGCAATGCATGGTGCGGCTGATGTGCAGCGAGCCCTTTCTATTCTCGGATTTCAAAATGTAGCCGACAGCTGGGCCATCCTCGCCGACCGGATTGGGCAAGCTGCTGATGCTCCACCCTAAGGGGAGGGTAATGTTGATTTCATCGGACTTGAGGTACGGATGATGGAAATAGACGTTATACACACGATCGGCATGCTCAAACGTGTGTTTCTCGGAATTGCCGAACAGACCTACCGGAAACAGAGCGCGGCGGCCCGCGCCGGAAACCCAGCCCGGCACTTTGACGTGATACTCGGCCACCAGCGTTGGGTTCGATGAAGTCCAGTCCGGCTTGTTGGTGAGCTCGACGTCCGCGCCCACGGGAACAGACTCTTTCACCATGTCTTCGAGAGCGGTCTTGCGGCTGGTATCGTCCTCGTCGCGTTGCTCGGTGCGCAACTCCAGAGCCTCCAGGCCGCCAAAGGTCATGGTCAGCGTTCCTTCAAGCGTGCCGTCTTCGGACAGCGTCAATTCGGCTTTACGCTCGGTTTTGGCCAACGCGCTGTTGGGTAAGTCGGTGGTCACCCACTGCCCGTTCTCCTTGTCGAGAAGCAATCCCTGCACCTTGGTCTCATACCATGGCAGCAACCCATACGGGGCGAATTTCGCGCCTGGGTCGAGATACAAGTCCTTGCCGCCCAGCTTCACCAATACGACGTCGGTGTTGAGCTGGTTGGCGTTCATCAGTCTCTGGTCAAAGAAATAGTATGAGCGTGAGGAAACCCGCACACTGTAGGCTTCAATCCCGCACGCCTTGGCCAATGCGATGAAGAGCCAGTTGATGTCGCCCGCGTCGCCGTAGCCTCGTTTCAAAACGTCTTCAACATTGTTGACGTCTTTCTCCTTCGCCCGCTTGGCTTCCTGCTCTGTCTTTTCACGTTCGAACGAAGTATTGCGAATCTGGAGCACGCGCGCATAGATTTTCTGCAGCTTCACTTCCGGCGTGTCGTCGGGAGCAACGATCTGCGCCACGGTCTGCTCCATCGCTTTGTGCTTGTTGGTGAAATCGTTAAACGAGGAGTACCAGCGCTTGTTGTAGTTCTTCCAGAACTTCACCGGATCCTTTTCGTAGTCTCCATACGAATAGGTGAACTCCACGCGGTACTTCAGCGTGTTCTCCGGGGGCATGAAATCTTCCAGGAGAAAGGCGGGGACATTCGAGGTCTCAAGACGAATGTAGGCCCCATCTTTGGCCGGAGGCTTGGTTCCCTGAGGCAGGCCTACTGGCCAACTCCATTGCAGAGCCAGCTCCGTGCTCGGCTTCAGGGAGAATTTGGCGTTTTTCGTGAAAAGCTCTTCGCTGAGGATCCAACGAGAGTCATAGACAAGGTCGCTTGGTACGTCATTGGTATACGAGTAGTCGATGATGGTACCGACACGGACGTCCGGCAAGGTGAAAGTCTTCGCCAGGAATTTGACTCCCTTTGCCTTGACGACTGTCTTCTCGTAAACCTTGCCGTTGAACTCCGCAATCGCGCCATCAGACTGGATGGCTCGTGCCTTGATGTTCCTTACCTGCGACTGTCCTTTCACGAAAGGGATTTCCACGTCCGCATATTTGCGCCCTTCCTCGGTCAAGATCTTGATGCGAGCGAAATTGACTTCATGGCCGGTGGTGTCGTCGCGGTCAACCTGCCGGTAGAGGAATATTGCGGGCGCGCCAGGCGCCTTCGGTTCCGCCGTCATCTTCGTGTCGTCGGCCGACAAGGGCGGCCACGCGTCGCCCGCCCAAACGGTCGGGACCAGGCTTACGGCTACTGCACAGAACATTACTGCGATGAGAAGATTGCGTTTATGCACGGAGATCTCCAGGGATTGAAGTCGCAAGAGGAAGACGGGCGGGAAGCGCCACGGCACCAGGCCTTGGGCAGAACAAGGGGTATTCTCAGGAGCAACCGCTGCCGAGCCAGCATCTTGCCTCCGCCGGTTCCTTAGGCCCCCTCGAACCAAGGTTCCGGCTTCTTACGGACTTGAGGCTTGAGTATTATTCGGCGGGCTTTGCGCGTCAAGGGGAAAGGTCACTTTCTCCTGTGATTGTACGGGAGATTCTGGATTCGCCGGTCTTGCTTACAAGTCGTACTTCTTCATCAGGTGGCGGAAGGACCGGTAGGAAATACCAAGTATGTCGGCGGCTTTGACCTGCACGCCGTGCGTCTGGCTGAGGGCAGACTGGAGCAGAGAGCGTTCGATCTGGGCGACGTAATTCTCCATGTTCACACCTTCGGGCAACACTGACCCGGGCGGAATCGAGAAGCTGGACTCGGCACCGGCAGCCACGGCGCGGACCTTGGGCCGCTCGGCCGGCAGATCCACGCGCAGTTCGGAACCGGTCTCCAGAGCAACCGCGCGTTCGATCGTGTTCTCGAGCTGCCGCACGTTGCCCGGCCAATCGTAGCTCCCGAGAAGCTGCAATGAATACGGCTGTATCTGGTGAATGTTCTTACCCGCGGCGGGAGCATACTTCTTCATGAAATGGTTGGCGAGCAGGGCGATGTCTTCGGGGCGCTCGCGGAGGGCAGGCACGCGGATCGGAATCACGCTCAGGCGGTAGTAAAGATCTTCACGAAACGTGCCGTCGGCAACCTGCTTGTCAAGATCGCGGTTGGTGGCGGCGATCACACGCACATCCACGGCAATCTCGCTGGTGCCTCCTACCGGGCGGACAGTGCGTTCCTGCAGCACACGCAGTAACTTGACCTGCATCGGCATCGTCATTTCGCCGATCTCGTCCAGGAACAGTGTGCCCTGATCAGCAACTTCGAAGAGTCCACGCTTGTTCTGATTAGCCCCAGTAAATGCGCCCTTGACATAGCCGAACAGCTCGCTTTCGAGCAGGGTCTCGGGGAAAGCTCCGCAGTTGACCGACACGAAGCTTTCGGCAGCACGGGGCGAGCACGTGTGCACGGCGCGCGCCACAAGTTCCTTGCCAGTACCGCTCTCGCCGTAGACCAGAATCGTGCTCTGCGTCGAGGCAACCGTGCGGATCGTCTGTTTCAGCTTTTCGAGAGCGGGGCTGACTCCGATGATGTTTTCGAGCGAATTGCGGGCTGCCGCATCGCGCCGCAGCGCGAAGTTCTGCCGGCTGAGCGAGACCTTCTCCAAGGCTCGCGTAATAGCCAGCTTGACTTCGTCGACCAGTGCCGGGCTCTTGCGGATATAGTCAGTCGCTCCGCCCGCCTTCACGGCCTGCACGGCCGCCTCATAGTCGTCGACTGCGGTCATGAGGATGACCGCGGTTTCCGGCGAATACTGATGGGCGTGCCGCAGAACCGCGACGCCATCAATGTTCGGCATCTTGATGTCAGTGACGATGACGTCGAACAAGGCGCTCTCGATCTTGCGCTGGGCCGCGTCCCCACCGGTAACGGTTTCGACCTTGTGGCCGTCGCGGCGCAGGGCGATGTCGAGGAGTTCGCAAATGGAGCGTTCGTCATCGCAGACGAGAATGCTACCCATGCGTCCCCCCTCCCGCCGCAGCGGCTGCAGCCGATTGCGCGTTCGGCGGCACGGCGATTGCTCCCTGCTCCATTCGCCGCAGGCGCACCACGAAGCTCGTGCCCTTGCCGACTTCCGACCGCGCCCAGACTTTCCCCTCGTGCGCCTGCACAATCTGATACACGATGGCCAAGCCGAGGCCAGTGCCCCCTTCAAAGCCCGACTGGAAGGGCTCGAAGATTTTCTCGGTCTGTTGCGGGCTGATGCCGGGACCGGTATCGGCGAAACTCAACTCCCAATCCGGCCCACGCTCGATGAGGGAAGCAGTGAGGGTGCCTCCGCTTTTCTTCATCGCGCGCAAGGCATTCTCGCTGAAATTCCAGAAGACCTGTTTCAGCTTGTCGCCATCAGCCAGAACCCACCCTTCGGTTACGGAGATGTTGCGCACAAGATGGATACCGTTGTTCTCGGCCGCCAGCCGGTGCTCAAGCAGCGTGAGCGTGTCCTGTAACAGGGGAACGAGGTTGACCCGTTCGAAGCGATACTGCTTCCCGCGCGAATAAGCGAGGAAGTCAGTGATGATGTTATTGAGCCGATCGGACTCGCGGGTCACGATCTGAAGCAGTTGCCGCTGCTCATCGTTCAAGGCGGGAGCGTCGGAAAGCATGCTCACCGACCCTGCAATGGACGTCAGGGGGTTACGAATCTCATGTGCGATGGCTGCCGCCAGGCGGCCGACAGCGGCAAGGCGGTCCTGCAGGCGAACTTCTCGCTCCAGGCGGCGAATCTCGGTAAGGTCGTCGAATGTGTAGACAAAACCCAAGCCGGTGCGGTCCGTTACGTTCAGGGCCGAGACCGTTACGCGGAATGTCTTGCGGAAATTGTCGCCGGCGGCGTAACGCACCTCGGCGTCGCTGCGCGCGGCGCCCACGTGGGGCAGCGGGTCCTGAAAAAGTTCGGTGACAGAGCGCCCGCGGAGTTGGGATTCTGGAATTTCCAGCAACTGTTGTGCCGCGCGGTTGGCCAGCGTGATGCGGCCGTCGATTCCGGTGGTGATCACTCCTCCGCTCATCGACTGCACGATGTTTTCATGCAGGGCCTGCAGGTTTTCCAGCGCCCCACTGGCATCTTTCAGGCGGACATCGGCTTGCCGCAGCTTGTGGACCAGTGTTCCCGCCAGATAGGCAATCGCGAAGTAAGCAAAGAGATTGACGAACACCACCACTTGCAACGCCTGAAGCTTGGGATGGGTCGTCGAGAACGACGGGATCACTCCGTAGTAATCCAGTTCGAGGATTGCGCCGTACAAAATGAACGCCAGGGCTGCGCTGAGGAACCCCCAGGAGCGAGGAAGCAGCATGCAGGCGACGATGACGACCAGCGGGTAGAGAAAGTTGAGCGAGCTGTCGATGCCGCCGGTCAGATGCACGATCAGCGTTACCATGCCCAGGTCGCTGAGCACCTGGAGCATCGCCTGAAGGCGGCCTTCATCCCAGACCGATACCAGCACCAGGAAGAACAACGAAAGCACGAACCACAGGACCATGGCCGTGAGAAACGGCATGATGGGGAGCGTACTGGGCGTCAGGCGGATGACGGCGACTTCAATGGCCAGCAGCACGGTGAGGATGAGAATGCGAACCTTCACCAGCCACGTCAGCCAATTGCGCTCGTCGGAAATGGAGTACATGAAAACCCGTCGTTGGTCGTTCGTCGTCCGCTGTTGGCTTCGCGCCGCGAGCCGCGAGCTTCGAGCAAGCCGCCCGCTCGTAGCTCGCAGCCCGAAGCTTGCAGCTATCCCGCCAGTTTCGAAATCATTGAGAAGAGCGGCATGTAGAGCGAAATCACGATGCCACCGATGGTGATACCCAGCATACCGATGATGGCCGGCTCGAGCATGGCCAGCATGTCTTTCGTTGCGGCATCGACTTCGTCCTCGTAAAAGTCAGCGATCTTCTGCAGCATGGCGTCCATGGCGCCGGTGGCTTCGCCGACACCGATCATCTGCGTCACCATGTTGGGAAACACGCCGCATTCCCGCAGGGGATCTACAATGGTCCGGCCTTCTTCGATCGCCTTCCGTACTTTCATCAGCGCTTCTTCCAGGACAGCGTTGCCTGAAGTGCGGGCCGTAATCGCCAACCCTTCCAGAATGGGTACGCCGGATGTGATCAACGTGCCCAGAGTTCGGGTGAAGCGCGCGACCGCGATCTTGCGCAGCAGCAAGCCGATGATCGGCAGCTTCAGCAAGAGGGCGTCGAAGTAGTAGCGGCCCTTGGGGTTCTTGAGAACCTGTTTCATGCCGAAGACGGCAGCCACACCGCCGAAGATGAAGAACCACCAGAAATGTTGGATGAAGCTGCTGAGGCCGATAACGATTCGCGTCGGCAACGGCAGAGCGACACCTAACCCGACGAACAGGTTGGCGAAAATTGGGACGACCCATTTCAGCAGGGCTCCCACAATCAGCACTGCGATGGAGACAACGGCCACCGGGTAGATCAACGCCGACTTGATGGCGGAACGCAGTTTGACTGCTTTTTCGACGTACTGCGCCAGGCGCTGCAGAATGATGTCGAGAATACCGCCGGTCTCGCCAGCCTCGATCATGTTGGTGGTGAGGTCATCAAACACCTTCGGATACTGGCGCATGGCGTTGGCCAGCGTCGCACCGCCTTCCACCGTCGTTCGGACGCCGATCAGTGTCTTCTGGAAATTGGGATTCTCCTGGTTGGCCGCGAGAATCTCGAGACACTGCACGAGCGGCAAGCCGGCATCGATCATGACGGAGAACTGCCGGAAGAAAACGGCAACGTCCTTGACCTTGACTTTGCCGCTGCCGAAGGTGGGCAGGGAGAATTCCTTGCCCTTCTCCCGGATGGAGGCGGGGGTAATGCGCTCGCGCCGGAGAGCCTGTGCCAACGACTCCTTGTTGGCCGCTACGCGTTCTCCCTGGACCTTTTCGCCCGAATTGGTCTTTCCTGAAAATGTGAAAACCGGCATGGTTCCCTTCTCCTCACCGCTATCGCTCGAATCTGCTGGATCACCAGCACCCTAACCACCACCTGGACGTGCCGATGGCTCGTATTTCTATCTCTTGCTTGGCGCCGCAGCCCGTGCCATGGATGTACTGGCCGCCGTCGGCCGGCTCAACAAACTGGCGCCGCGTGAAATCATTTCCTGGAGTTCGTCCTGATTGCTGGAGCGGGACGTTGCCATCTCCAGCGTGATCTGCTTCTGGAAATAGGCCGTCGCCAGCGCCTGGTTGAACGTCTGCATTCCGAACTTTTCCTGGCCCGACTGCATGGCCGAGTAGATCTGGTGAATCTTGTCTTCGCGGACCAGGTTACGGACCGCGGCGTTGGGAATGAGGATCTCCATGCACATGGCGCGTCCCTTCCCATCACCGCGCGGCAGCAGGCTCTGACACATGATCCCTTCCAGCACCAGCGAAAGCTGGGCCCGGATCTGCGGCTGCTGGTGCGCCGGGAAAACGTCGATGATGCGGTTAATCGTAGAAGTCGCCGAGTTGGTGTGCAGCGTTCCAAACGTGAGGTGGCCGGTTTCGGCGATGCGCAGCGCAGATTCGATGGTCTCGAGGTCGCGCATTTCGCCGATCAGCACCACGTCCGGGTCTTCGCGGAGCGCGGCGCGCAGCGCGTCGGAAAACGACTTCGTGTCCGAGTGCAGCTCGCGCTGGTTGACCACGCAATTCTTGTTCATGTGTACGAATTCGATCGGATCCTCGATGGTGAGGATGTGATCGTGCCGCTCGGTGTTGATCTTGTCGATCATGGCAGCGAGCGTCGTGGACTTACCGGAGCCGGTTGGCCCCGTCACCAGAACCAGGCCGCGCGGCTTGTCGCACAGCTTGCTGACCACGGGAGGCAATCCCAGTTGATGGAACGACTTGATCTCAAACGGAATGAGACGGAAGACCGCGGCCGAGGCGCCGCGCTGGTTGAACACATTGGCGCGGAAACGGGCCAAGCCTTTCAAGCCGAACGAGAAGTCGAGCTCGAGGTTTTCTTCGAAGCGATGCTTCTGCGAGTCGGTCATGACGCTGTAGGCCAGTTGCTTGGTTTCGGCCGGCGTCAACTGCGGCAGATCGAGCGGGTGCAGGTGCCCATGCACGCGGATCTGGGGCGGAGAGTTGGTGGTGATATGGAGGTCGCTTCCCCCCATCTCCAGCATGCGCCGGAGCAAATCGCTTAATGAGAGCGCCATAGTGTCCGTTCCTCTGCCGTGTTTAGTGGATCGTCTCGCGAGCCACTTCTTCCAAAGTTGTCCAGCCTTGCGCGACCTTGATCAGCCCGCTGCGACGCAGAGTGATCATGCCGCGTTCAATGGCCTTCTTCTTGAGTTCCACCGCGGAAGCGCCGACGAGAACCAGTTCCTTGATTTCGTCGTCGACTTCCATGACTTCATACAAACCTGTGCGGCCTTTGTAGCCAGTCTTGTTGCAAGTGCCGCAGCCCTTGCCTTTCATGATCTGAACCGTCTTCGCTTCTTCGGGGGCATAGCCTTCCTCGATGAGCGTCTGCGGTGGTACTTCCACCGGCTCGGCGCAGTCTTTGCAGATGCGTCGCACCAGACGCTGTGCGCAGATCAGGTGAACCGAAGTGGCTACGAGGAACGGTTCGATACCCATGTTCATCAAGCGGGTAATGGTTTCCGGCGCGCCGTTGGTATGCAGCGTCGAGAGCACAAGGTGGCCGGTCAGTGCCGCTTTGATGGCGATTTCCGCCGTTTCAAAGTCTCGAATCTCGCCGACAAGAATGATGTTGGGGTCTTGCCGGAGGAAGGCACGGAGCGCGGCCGCAAAGTTCAGGCCGATCTGCTCCTTCATCTGCACCTGATTGACGCCGCCCAGCTGGAATTCGACCGGATCCTCGGCCGTCATGATGTTGGTGTCGGGCGTATTCAGGCGCGAAATCGAGGAGTACAGCGTATTCGTCTTGCCCGAACCGGTCGGACCCGTGACCAGCACCATGCCGTACGGTTTGAGAATGGCCTTTTCGAACTTGACCAGCGATTCCGCCTCAAAACCCAGCTTGGTCATGTCGAGGCGTAGGTTTTCCTTGTCGAGCAACCGGAGCACGATCTTCTCGCCCCACAGTGTTGGGAGCGTCGAGACACGGAAGTCGAGCTGCTTTTTCTTGCCGCCGATCTGCATCTTCAGCATGATGCGACCGTCCTGCGGCAACCGCTTCTCGCTGATGTCAAGCTTCGACATGATCTTCAGACGCGAGGTGATGGCGTCTTTCAGCTTGAGCGGCGGGTTCATGATCGACTGCAGCACACCGTCAATACGGAACCGCACGCGGAACTCCTTTTCGTAGGGTTCCATGTGAATGTCGCTGGCGCCGCGCTTCACGGCGTCGGTGAGGACGAGGTTGACAAGTTTGACGATGGGAGCTTCGTCAGCCGCCTTTTCCAGGTCGGCCAGCTGCATCTCTTCTTCTTCGCTCTGTACTTCGACGTCGGCCGCTTCGCCGAGCTCATTCATCGACTGCATGACCTGTTCGAGCTCTTCTTCCTTCGAAGTGCCGTAGGCCTTGTCGATACCCTCGATGATCGAGCTTTCGGAAGCCACCACCGGCTCGATGTTGAAGCCGGTCATGAACTTGATGTCGTCCATGGCGAAGACGTTCGTAGGATCGACCATGGCGATGGTGAGGGATGCGCCTACGCGGCTGAGCGGTAGAATCTGATAGCGTTTCGCGGTTTCGTACGGGATCAGTTTCACGACCGCGGGATCGATTTCGAAATAGGAAAGATTGATGGCGGGCACGCCGTACTGGCGAGAGAGGAAGTTGGTGACATCCTCATCAGAGAGGAAACCCAACTTGACCAGAGCGGAAGCGAGGCGAAGATGCTGCTCCTTCTGGAGTTTCGTCGCCTGTTCCAACTGCTCGGGGGTAATGACCTTTTCTTTGACCAGCAGGTCGCCCAGCCGTTGAGACATATCTCTCCCGTTTCCCGCGAACTGAAGGGTATGCGAAGCCGCTGATTTTCGGGGGGATCAGCGGGCATGCATTTCGCACTGACACAAATTGTCAACGCAATGGGCATTCCGAAAAAGTAACTTAGGTACCTGTACTTAGTGACAGAATCCGGTGAAGCCCGCTGCAGACAGCGGTTCTGCTCGAAATGCGCGATATGGAAGAAAGATGAGGTCGCTGCGGTACATGTTCTTCGGTGTGGGTGAGCTTCGGGCTACGAGCTGCGAGCGGCGAGCGGGTTGACAGCGTGGAAACGTTGAAAGCCGGGTGCATTGAAACCTGAACAGCAAATTCGCGATTACTATGACGCGCTCGATGCCGCCTGGGGCCCACAGCACTGGTGGCCAGCGGCTTCCCGGTTCGAGGTCATCGTCGGCGCCTATCTGACCCAGAACACGTCCTGGACAAATGTCGAGAAGGCTCTGGCTAACTTGCGCCGCGCTCGTCGGCTCAGCGTGCGCGGTATCCGGAACGCGTCGGCGCCGGAATTAGAGCGCCTGATTCATTCCGCGGGGAACTTCCGGCAGAAGACGCAACGACTGAAGACGTTCGTGGCTTTTCTCGATCGGCAGTACGGCGGCTCCCTGCCGCGAATGTTTTCCCAGCCGACGGCGATGCTACGCGAACAACTGCTGGCCCTGCACGGTGTCGGGCCAGAGACAGCGGATTCGATCCTGCTTTATGCCGGAAATCATCCCGTGTTCGTCGTCGACGCCTATACGCGCCGCATCCTCGAGCGCCACGGAATCATCCAGGCTAAGGCGAACTATGAGGAGATTCGCCTCCTGTTCGAACGCGCTCTCGCTAGGGCAGGGCCGTGGCCGTCAAGGCGCCATGTGTACGGTTCTTCTATTTCCAGCAAGGCTCGCGGTTCCTCCCATTCTCCTTCGCGGATGAGTACCGCCGACCGCTCCAACCAAGTACAGGTCCTCAACGAGATGCACGGCCTGCTTGTAGGTGTTGGAAAGAATTACTGCCTAAAGTCACAAATGCGATGTGAGCAATGTCCTTTGCAGAAATTTCTTCCCGGGTAATGTTTGCTGGAATGCGAGTTGTCCCCATGGCGGCTCTGTCGTTCCTGATCCTCACCGGTGCGCCCAGCCACACGCTACGTAGCGCCGCCGAGCATTCCGGAATTCTGATCGGGACCGCAATCCGGACGCAACGCCTCTCCGAACTGGCTTACGCCACGACTCTGGCACGCGAATTCAACATGGTTGAGGCCGAGGATGCCATGAAGTGGGAAGTCGTGCATCCCAGGAAAGACAGTTTTGATTTCTCGCAGGCTGACCGCGTCGTGGCGTTTGCTGCTGGACACAACATGAAAGTGCGAGGACATACGCTGGTCTGGCATCGCCAGTTGCCCGCCTGGCTCACGAACGAGAAACGTAGCCATGACGAGCTGACGGAAATCCTCGAAAGGCACATCAAGACAGTCGTCGGACACTATCGCGGCCAAGTATTTGCATGGGATGTTGTCAACGAGGCGTTCGACGAAGTTGCTTTAGGGAGGCTGCGCAGCACCATCTGGTATGACCAGCCCGGAATTGGATTCGCAAGACAGGGCACGGCTTACATCGAACGCTGCTTTCACTGGGCGCATGAGGCTGATCCCGAGGCCCTTCTGTTCTACAACGAAGCCGGCGCGCAGGCGATCAACCCGAAATCAGACGCGATCTACGCTATGGTCCGCGATTTCAAGCATCGCGGTGTTCCGATCGATGGCGTAGGTTTCGAACTGCACATCAGCGGCCTCCACCCGGACATCGCTTCAATTTCACAAAACATGGCACGCTTCACCGCGTTGGGGATTCAGGTCCATATCACGGAGATGGATGTTGCCCTGCCCGTGGATTCCAACGGAAATGCCACTCCGCAGGACCTCCAGCGACAGGCCGCGATCTATCGCGAACTGGCCTCGGTTTGCCTCAGGTACCCAGGGTGCACGGCCATCCAGACCTGGGGTTTCACGGACAAATATTCATGGATTGGGTCGCATTCGGGCAATCGGCAAGGCGCGGCCCTGCTGTTCGATTCCCAGTATCGACCCAAACTCTCGTATGAGGCGTTGCGCGACACACTGGGGAGAGAACGGTAAGCGGATCGCGGCATGGCACTCAGTTCTATAATTGCGACAGCCTTGTCCGATCCCACGCCAACTCGACTGGAACCCAAGACATCCGGGAGGCGGAAGGTTGTCATCACGCTGGCGGTGGCGGCTCTTCTGCTGCTCGCAATCCTGGTATCGCAAGCGTCTTTCAACCTGAAATTCATCAGCCCCGACAGCAATCAGCAACTCTGGTTTTTTGTCGGCCTGTCCGCGCTCATCTTCCTGCTTTTCGTCATCCTGACGCTCGTGCTCGGCCGCAACCTGCTCAAGCTTTATGCTGAGCGCCGGCAAGGAGTCGCCGGATCGAAGTTCCGCACGCGGCTGGTCGTGGTGAGCCTGCTGTTATCGTTTTTGCCGGTCATCGCTTTGTTCTGGTTCTCGTACGGACTGATGAACCGGTCCATCGACAAATGGTTCTCACAGCCGGTGGAGGAAGTGCGGGCGGATACCGCCGCCATCGCGTCGCTGATTTCCGACTATGCCGGCGAGAACGCTGCGGCCGAAGCCGAGGCCATCGCCCGGTCGGAAGAAGTGCGGCGAGCGTTTTCCAGCCGCAGTTTTTCCCTGGCTTTGGATGAATTCCGGGAACACCAACCGTCTTTGCAGGGCGGATTTGTGCTGGGCGTAGTCGATGGCCAGGTCACCGCCGAACTGGCAGTGCCCGGTCCCTGGACAGCAATGAAGGATCTCTTCCCTCTTGCACCGGCATTGCGCGGCGAACATCCACATTTCCAGTGGAACGGAAACGACTACATCGTGGGAGCGGCGGCCATCGACAAGGGCGTCATTGCGGTAGCGATGCCCCTGCCTCCAAAATTCGCCGCGACCGAAAGGCAGATTCAGGAAAGCCAACAGCGTTACATCGAGCTGGCGAAACAGCGCAAGCTGGTACGGCGAACCTATATCGGCTTCCTGCTGCTGCTGACGGTGCTGGTGTTGTTCGCTTCAACGTGGCTGGCCCTGTTCCTCTCAAAGCTGGTGAACCGACCGGTCGCGGCGCTGGCCGCGGGTACGGAAGCCATCTCCAAAGGGCAGCTCGACTATCGCGTCGACATCCGCGCGACCGACGAGTTGGCCGAACTCGTGCAGTCGTTCAACAGCATGGCCGAACAGCTCGAATCCAGCCGACAGCAGATCGAGGCCTCCAGCCGTGAATTGGGGGCCGCGAACGAAGCCTTGGAGCGCAGGCGCCGCTACATCGAGACCATTCTGGAAAGTATCCCCAGCGGCGTGATTTCGATCGATGCCAACCGGCGCGTGACTCTCGCCAACGCTGCAGTGTTGCGGATGTTCTTTCCCGACCGGCCGGACCATCGGCGCCCCGCAGTGCTGGCGCGGCGCCCGCTGGACGAGGTTCTTCCCCGCGAATTGCTCGACGATCTCGAATCCCTGCTGCGGCGGGCGGACCGCATGGGCATGACCGCCGCCAATCTCGAACTCAACCTGTCTGCCCGACAACTCAATGTCGCAGTGACGATCGCAGCTCTGCAGCACGGCGCAGAACGGATCGGCTATGTTCTCGTGTTCGAGGACCTGTCCGATATGTTGCGAGCCCAGAAGCAGGCGGCGTGGCGTGAAGTGGCGCGGCGGGTGGCCCACGAGATCAAGAATCCTTTGACCCCCATCGCGCTGTCGGCCGAGCGCATCCGGCGCCACCTGGAACGCGGAACGATTCCGGACGAGGCCTCGCTGGGGGTGATCCGCTCGTGCGCGGATACGATTGGCAACGCCGTCGAAACAGTTCGCACGCTGGTGGATGAATTCTCCACCCTGGCGCGCTTCCCTGCCTCGCATCCGCAGCTTTCGAACCTGAACAATCTGATCGAGAACACGCTCACCATGTTTGACGGGCGCCTCAACGGCATCCGCCTGAACACCGAACTGGCCGCCGATCTGCCGAAGGTAATGGCTGACCCTGAAGCGATCAAACGGGCTGTCGCCAATCTGGTCGATAACGCAGCCGAAGCCATGCAGGGCGCTGTCGTGCGAGAAATCACCATCTCGACCGCGCTGGTCGCCAGTCGCGACGCCGTGGAGCTGGCGGTTGCCGATACCGGCCACGGGGTCTCACGCGAAGTAAAAGAGCGGCTCTTTCTGCCGTATTTCTCGACCAAGCAGCGCGGCACGGGACTGGGGCTGGCCATTGTGAGCCGGATCGTGGAAGACCATCACGGCTCCATCCGCGTAGAAGAGAACAAGCCGGTCGGCAGCCGCTTTGTAATTGAACTGCCGGTGGCGGCCGAAGCGGTCACCACTCCAGCTGCGAGCTAGCATGGCAAAGATTCTCATCGTTGACGACGAATCGGGCATCCGCGAATCGCTGACCGGCATTCTCGAAGACGAAAGCTACGAGACCGCCGCCAGCGCCAGTGGTGAGGAATGCCTCGATCTGCTGCGGAAGACGAGATTCGATGTCGTGCTTCTGGATGTGTGGCTGCCGGCGATGGATGGCCTGGAGACCCTGGAGAAGATTCGGGTGCTGGATGATCCGCCGGAGGTGATCATGATCTCCGGCCACGGTACGATCGAGACCGCAGTCCGGGCAACCAAACTCGGCGCCTACGACTTCGTGGAGAAACCGCTCTCACTCGAGCGGACACTCATTCTCGTGAAAAACGCCATCGAGGCGCAGCGGCTTCGGCATGAAAACCGCGACTTGCGCAAGCAGCTGCAGACCAAATCCGTGATCGTCGGCGAAAGCGTTCCCATGAAGGCGCTGCGGCAGCAGATCGCCCTCATGGCGCCGACCAATGGCCGCGTCCTTATCTACGGCGAGTCGGGCACGGGCAAGGAACTGGTAGCCCATGCGATTCACCTGCAAAGCCTGCGCAAAGATGAGCCGTTTGTCGAAGTCAACTGCGCCGCGCTGCCCGAGGACCTGATCGAAAGCGAGCTGTTCGGGCATCGCAAGCTTTCGTTTCCGGGCGCAAGCGATGACAAGGAGGGCAAGTTCCAGAAGGCTGATCGCGGTACGCTGTTTCTCGACGAAGTCGGCGACATGAGCCTGAAGACGCAAGCCAAGGTCCTACGCACGCTGGAGCAACAGCGTTTCACGCCGGTCGGCAGCGACGATGAAATCACCGTAGACGTCCGCGTGATTGCTTCGACCAACAAGGATCTTGAAGAAGAAATTTCGAAGGGGAACTTCCGCGAGGATCTATTCTACCGGCTGAACGTCATTCCCTTCGTCGTCCCGCCTCTCCGCGAGCGGAAAGAGGATATCCCGTTGTTCGCGCGCCATCTTCTGAAGGAATTTGCGTCGGCCTATGGACGGCGGCCCCGCGAGATCACCGACGACGCCATCGCCTCCCTGATGCGCTATTCCTGGCCGGGAAATGTACGCGAGTTGCGCAATGTGATCGAGCGCATCGTCATCATGAATCCTACGACCTCGCGTTTCGAGCGCAAGCATCTGCCGCCCCTGGTTTACCGCGACGGATCGCGCCGGGCCGCGGGCAGCGAGGCCTCGACCTTGCATCAGGCGCGAGCCGCCTATGAGCGGGACTATATTCTCAAGAAGCTCGACGAGAATCACGGCAATGTGAGCCGGACCGCTGAAGTCCTGGGTCTCGAGCGCAGCCACCTGTATCGGAAGATGAGGAGCCTGGGAATCGCGGTGAAGGAGTAGGAGGGCGGTTCCCTAGCGCTCTATCCGCTTGGCGTGATGGGATAACTGAGAGGCGACAGCTGAGTGCTATCGTTTGATCATGTGAATCTCGGTTCCATTCTTCTGGAACCGAACCTCATCCATGAGCTGGTTGATGAGGTAAATGCCGCGTCCGTGATTGGAATAGATATTCTCGCCGAGGCAGGGATCAGGAATTCTGGAAATATCGAAACCCGGGCCGGGATCGCGCACCACGATCAACATGCCGTGCCTTTCATCGCAAGCCACGTCGCACTCGACGATCTTGGTGGGATCCGCATTGGCGCCATGAATTACGGCGTTGGCCAGGGCTTCCGTCAAGGCCAACTCGATATCATCTTCCCGGCCCGTCGCGCACTTCATCTCCCGCACTACGTTCATCACGCTCCGCACGACTGGATCCACAGCCTTGCGGTCAGCGCACAGCGTCACACTGAGTTTGAGCAGCAGCTTCTGGGCATCGAAATTGCAGCCCGAATGTTGTTCCGGTGAAGGGGAAGAATCCGACATGTTCGTAGTAGGAATTGACGGCGGCGCTTTGGCTTCACCCGCTGCAAATCAACCCCAAGCGAGTCCGGCGCGCCTTTGAAAATGATTGTAGGCATTGCCGGGCCGGGAATGCAAATCCGTGACCGGCGAAGGTAACCAAAGGGAGTTACACCGGCCGTCCACACTCACAATCAATCAATGTCATTCGTCCTTGCTGTGAGGATCACTCCGGTTCCCGCGTGCCGGCAATCTGCTCGAGTTGACGGCGCCAATCGAGCTCTTCCACGAACCGCCGGGATTCGCGCCAGCCCGGCTGGACCTTCACGTAGAGTTCGAGATACACGCGGATGCCCATCATCTTCTCGATGTCCAGGCGGGCGGCGGTTCCAATCTTCTTCAGCATCTGGCCGCCTTTGCCGAGGATGATCGCCTTCTGGCCGTCGCGCTCGCAGTAAATCGTGGCGGCAATGCGAGTGAGCTTCTCGCCTTCTTCAAACTCGTCGACGATCACCGCGATCGCATGGGGAACCTCCTCGCGAGTGCTCAACAGGGCCTGCTCACGAATCGCCTCTGCGGCCATGAATCGTAACGGTTGGTCGGTGATCTGGTCGTCCGGAAAATACCGTGGGCCCTGGGGCAACGCTTTGACGATGCACTGTAAAAGATCGTCGAGCCCTTTCTTCCTGAGCGCGGAGATAGGAATGATCTCCTTGAAGCCGTGCCGTTTCTGGAAGTCGGTAATCAGCGGCAAGAGAGCGCGCTTGTCCGGCAACAAGTCGATCTTGTTGAGCAAAAGAAACGCCGGCGTGCCGGACTTCTTGAGCAGATCGAGAACGAAGTCGTCGGCCGGGTCCCACTTCTTCTTCACGTCGACGATAAAAAGGATGACGTTGCACCCCTCGATCGCCTCCCGGACTTCGGCCATCATCTTGCGGCCAAGCGAAGTATCGGGCCGGTGAACTCCCGGAGTATCCATGAGCACGACTTGCGCGCCGTCCCGTTGCTTGCGCTGTGCAACATTGATGATGCCCAGGATGCGATTCCGCGTCGTCTGGGGCTTGGGTGAGATGATCGCAAGTTTCTCGCCTACCAGCGCATTCAGCAACGTGCTCTTACCTGCATTGGGGCGACCAAGAATCGCGGCAAATCCGGAGTGGAACATGGGAAGCTGCTCACCACCAACTGAGAGCCAACAATAGCACGACAGCAGCGAGATGATGCGAACTCGAGCACAGAGATTCAGATTCGAACCTAGCCCATGCGTCGCACGCTTCTGCTTCTTAAGTCGCCTTGATTTGCTTCGGCTCCAGCGCGGTGATCCGTACGCGCTCCACTTTACGGTCGGTCGAATCGAGCACTTCAAACCTCAGTCCCTCGTCCTCGACCGCCTCACCCCGCCTCGGAATCCTTCCTGCCAGTTCGCTGACCAGGCCTGCGATGGTGGTCGCTTCGTGCTCTTCGGGCCGAACGCCGAAGAGTTCGCCAAGGCGGTCGATGTCCATGTTCCCGGATACGATGTAGGAATGATCGCCATCGCGGACGATCTGCGACTTCTCGTGTTCATCCCCGATCTCGCCGACAATCTCTTCCACCAGGTCTTCGATCGTCACCAATCCGGCGACGCCACCGTACTCGTCCACAACCATCGCCATGCGGATATTGTTGCGCTGCATCTCGCGCAGCAGATCGTTTCCTAATTTGCTTTCGGGAACGAAATGAACTTCGCGGCGCATCAGCGTATCCACGGTGCGCGTGTGAGCCTCGGAGTCGGGTACCTGGAGGATGTCCTTCGTGACCAGAATGCCGCGGATGTTATGGATCGAGCCCTCGTAGACAGGAATTCGAGAGAAAGGCTTGGTCTTCAACAATTCAATGGCCTGCTCGACAGTCGTGTTGACCGGCACGGCGACCATCTCGGGCCGCGGCTTCATCGCATCACGAACTGTCTTGCCGCTGAACTCCACGACCGACTGGATCAGGTCGCGGTCGCCTTCCTGAAGAATGCCCTCTTCCTGGCCGGCCTCGATGAGCGCATCCACGGCTTCGGAAGAAGTCTCCGGTTCAGGCTCGCCATGCTCGCGCGCCAGGACTGCGATCGATTGGCAGAATCCCAGCACCAGCGTGATGGGGAGCATCAGATAAATCAGCAGACGCAGCAGGAAGGTAAAGTGGCGCAGCCATCGTCCGCTGGTACGGGAGAAAAACACAAACGGCAGAAGCCGGTTAAAAACGAGGATGACAAGGACCAGACTGAAGACGGCTTCGAGCACCTCGTAGATGCTCCATCCACGATCCCGAAAAACGGTGAAACCAACGATCATGGCGATCGCAGCCGTAGTCAGCTGCGTCAGGATGGCCATCGAAATCGAGGCGCGCGCCCGGCTCACTCCCAGCCGCGGCTCGATGATCTGCTCGAACGAATCGATATTGTCCTGAAACTCACGCGACAGAAATTTGCCGATCTCTTGGTATACGCGGTCGGCATAGGAAACGATCGTCAGCACGGCGAACAAGAGAACGAGTCCGACGCCGGCGCCGATCATGCGCGCCTCCGCTTCGGACCCGCCTGGGCCCGTTCGATTAATCCGGCAGGCAGGCGAAGCGCGCGGCGGAGCTTCTGTTCCCGTCTTGCCATCTCGCCCTCATCGCTCTCGTGATCGTATCCCTTCAAGTGCAGGATTCCGTGCAAGGCGAGGATCTTGATCTCATCAGCCGCGGAGTGACGAAGAGAACGCGCGTTCCTGGCCGCGATTTCTGCGGAGATGGCAATGTCGCCGGCGTGATTCTTTTCGAGGCCCGGTAGCGCAGGGAACGACAAGACATCGGTGGGCCGGTCTTTCCCGCGGAACCGGCGGTTCAGGAGGCGAAGCTGGGCACTCGAGGTCACCAGCACATTGACCCGCGTGCGAAGTCCGGCAGTCCGCCGCGCACGGCGGACAAAGCGATCCAGCGATCGCTCGCTCACGCCGGCTACGCGCTTTTGCAGGATCACCATGTCTCCCGAATAGTGTACGCGATTGATTCCGCCCCAAAATCAAAAGGAGGGACCACACAGGCTCCCTCCTTCTCGAGTCCGATTTCCTTATTCCCGCATGCCCGCCTCATCAGAGGGAGAACCCGCTGGAGGCGCACCGTGATCCGCGTTCTGTCCGCTCTTCCCATTGGCTGACGATTTCCCGTCCCCGCCCGGCTTTTCCAGCAAGGGCAGCTGCGGCTCCGCCTGCCGTGCCCTGAACTCGTCGTAGGCCCGGATGATGCGCTGCACCAGATGATGGCGCACGACATCACTTTCATCGAAGTGCACAAACGCCAGCCCGTTGACATCTTTCAGGATGTCGATGGCTTCGAGCAGGCCGCTGCGCCGCGCATTGGGCAAGTCGATTTGCGTGATGTCGCCCGTAATCACCGCCTTGGAGTTGAAACCCAGCCGCGTCACGAACATCTTCATCTGTTCCGACGTCGTATTCTGCGCTTCGTCGAGGATCACGAACGAATCGTTCAGCGTGCGTCCGCGCATGAAGGCGATGGGCGCGATCTCGATGACGTTCTTTTCGAGATAGCGCTCGACGCGCTCCGGATCGAGCATGTCGAATAGCGCATCGTACAAAGGCCGCAAGTAGGGATCGATCTTCTCTTGCAGCGTTCCGGGAAGGAATCCCAGCCGCTCGCCGGCTTCCACCGCGGGACGAGCAAGAATGATCCGGTTGACCTGTTTGTTGAGCAACGCGGAAATCGCCATCGCCACAGCGAGATAAGTTTTCCCCGTGCCCGCCGGACCGATGCCGAACACCATGTCGTGGCGCTCGATCGCCTCGAGATAGCGGCGCTGGTTGGCGCTTTTCGGCTGCACGGTGCGGCGGCCGAACGACCGCTGGCGTCCCGCTTCCGCGAGGCCGCGGAGCGTCACATTCGGGTCGCCGACGAGCACGCGCAACATGCTGTTCAGGTCGCCATTGTTGAATTGATGACCGCTGCGCTGCAGGTGATCGTAGTCGGCAAAGAGTTGCTCGGCACGAGCCACGTCGCGCGGGGCACCTTCCAGCTCAATATGATCGGATCGCAAGTCGATATTGATATTCAGGCCGTCTTCGAGCACATGCAAATTTTCGTCACGGGTGCCGAACAACGTCTCGATGTTGGGAGAGATCTCAATGCTTTTCTTCATTCAGGCTTCGAATGCCGCCTCCTGCAGCCAAGCGCCCCATCTTGGATGTGCATCGCCCGGGATCAGGGACATCGATCCCAGCCGGAATTTTGCACGCAAAATATCTCTGGAGGTGGGAACTTCCGGAACGCGCGCCAGCACGGCGCGGATGGCCTTCATTGACTTCAAGCCTAGCGCGGTCGCGGGTGGGAGTCAATGGCGGCCCAAGGTACGGCTTCGCGTGAGCCGGGGCAATCACTCGTCACTCACTTTAGGCTGTGCGCGCGTGTAGAATTTGTCGCTCAGAGCGGCAAGGCTTTCTGCCGAAGGTGTCATCATCTCCAGAGGAGCGACGTCGAATCATGCCTTCTTCATTCTCGTATCCCGTGGTCCAAGGCTTGCGGCCCCAGCCCTTTTGTGTCTGGATCCTTGTTGCGGCATTCTCCTTGCTAACCCAATCGCTGCTCGCGGCCGAGCCACTGCGACACTATCCGCTCACGTTGAAGCCCGACGATGTTCTGGCTACGGGCAACGAGTGGATTGCTCTGCCGGAGATTCGCGCCTCTGACGGTGCCCTTGGGAGTTTCAACGTGCTCTCCATGCGTGACCGGGGATTGTTGCAGGTAACCGGCGAGCGCGGGGAGCCTTTGCTGCAACCTTATTTCACGGTGGACGAGCAGCCGCTCTCGTTCCGCAATCCGTCGTGGGAGGTGATCGAATACTGGATCCCCAAGGCTCATCTTGTCACGGACGGCATCGAGATCACCCTCACCTACTGTGCCCCTCCGGAGACACGGAGCGCTTTCCTGCACGTCACTGTCACCAATCGGCGTTCGCAGAAGATTACCGCCACGCTGGGCCTTCGTGCCTCGTTCGGAGCGTTGAGCCGTGTGACGTACCTTCCGGTCGAACTCCGCGGCGAACGCACGGTCGCCGACGCCCCGTGGGTGAGCCCAGCGGAGGTCTTCAGTTTCATCACGCACGACACTCACTTTGCCTGGGCCATCATCCATCCCGGAAGCGAGGCGAAGACATTCATGCCACCGCAGTTCGTTGCTCCCCGTGTGGAAACGGAACGGGAGGCCAAGCTCAATCCCGGGGAAACTGCGGAAGCCGATTTCGTGTTGGGAGCGGGTCTCGAGGAATTCAGCGCGCCTCACAACGCCAAGGCACTTCGCGAATTGATTGACCGCCATGGAGCCGATCGGGTAATCCGGGATGCGGCCGCATGGTACCGCGCCCGCACGCGCACCACGGGGCAAGCGGATCTCGACTTGTTGATGAACCGCAACTATCTCTTCACGGCCCTCTACGCCTGGGGCCGCACGCTCGACACCGAGCAACTGGTGGGAGTGACGTCGCGCAGCCCGCGCTACTACGTCTCCGCCGCCTATTGGGACCGCGACGCCATGCTATGGAGTTTTCCCGGCCTGCTGGATATCGACAAGAACCTGGCGCGTGAGGCGCTCGAATATGCGCTCACCACGCAACTGCGCAATGCCGGAACCCACAGCCGCTTCATTGACGGCGTTGTCCTGGAGGACGGATTCCAACTCGATGAGGGAGTCGCCCCAATCCTGGCTCTGGCTGCATACACCCGGCGCACGGGGGACGACGCATTTCTTGCTTCGCATCGCGCCGCCATTACCTTGCTGAAAGACCGGCTGCTCTCGAGGTTTGACCCGGAGGTCGGTCTGTACTCGACACTGCAGGATTCGCAGGACGAATACCAGAAGCAGGCGTTTCTCACCTACGACAACGTGCTGGCGTGGCGGGCACTGCTCGACCTGGGTGAAATCTTTGACCGCCTGAAGGAAACCGCAGGCGCCCGAGAGATGAAGCAGCGTGCCGACGCATTGCGGACGGCGATCTTGAAGAACAGTGTTTCCGACAAGGCTCCGGGCACCACCGGGCCAATCTTCGTCTGCGGGACAGACGGCAAAGACCCTTTGTTCACGGACGTTCCGCCCGGCTCGCTGATACGACTGCCGGAGCTTGGCTTCATCGCGGAGACCGATCCCCTGTTTGTCCGGACGTATGAATGGCTGCATTCGAAGAATTACGAATATTCGTTCTCCGACGCGCCCTTTGGACTGCCGGGAAGCTATCGGCTCCCCATCACGACCTCGTGGAGCGTGGCAGACCACATGGCGCTGGCGCGTGGCCGCGACCAGGCGTTGAAAATACTTCGCACCAGCAACTGGGACGCCGGCATCATTTCAGAAGGGGTGAATCCTCGTACGGGAGTGATGGACTACGCTGGCCGTGCTTTCGCTACGGCCGCGGGCTATGTAGCACACGCGATTTGTCACAACTTCTGCACCCGGGAAAAGCCTTAGCCCGGATTTGGGCCAGAATTGCCCCCCGAGAGTTGGATCGAGTATGCTTTACCACACCTCTCGAAAGGAATGTCTATGAAGATTTTTGCTGTGTTGTGCCTGACCCTCGCCCTCTCTATGTTTGCCGTTGCCGCCGATCTTCCGGCTGAAGGAACTCAGGCTCCCGGATTCAGCCTGCCCAGCCAGGAAGGAGCCCAGGTCTCGCTGGATCAATACAAAGGGAAGTGGGTGGTGCTGTACTTCTATCCAAAAGACTTCACTTCGGGATGCACCATCGAAGCACACAACTTCCAGCGCGATCTCGACAAGTACACGCAGAAGAATGCCGTCATCCTTGGCGTGAGTATCGACACGGTGGATTCTCACAAAGGCTTCTGCACAAAAGAAGGACTGAACTTCAAGCTGCTCGCCGATCCCAACCATGCCGTGGTCGACAAATACGGCTCTGTGATGGACTATAACGGCATGACCCTGGCAGCGCGCAACACGTTCCTGATCGGTCCGGACGGCGTGATCAAGAAGGTGTACACGAAGGTCGATCCGCAGAAACACAGCGAGGATGTGCTGGCGGAACTGCAGAAACTCCAGGGAAAGTAACAGGTTCCAAGCGCAAATCCGATCTGCGACGCTCTGTCGCGGATTTCTTTTTGTTCGGGACGGCTCGCTTGAATCGGACGGCTAGGCTCGCGCGCCTTCTCGCTGGGTCTCGGGCGCGCTTGCCCAGACGGCGCGGGTTTGTGCCCATGCTCGCAGTTCGGCGATCTCCTCGGCACGCGTAGTGGAAAGTGGAACCGTCCCGGCCAGCGCAGCCAACAGATCGTCTGATCGAAGTTCCTGCTTACGTGAATACGCAGCATAGAGTGCGGTCTGCACGGCCGACTCGATCTCCGCTCCGGAAAATCCCTTCGCCCCGGCGGCCACGCGATCGAGGTCGTAATCGGTGGGGTTGCGCTTGCGTTTTGTCAGTTGGATGGAAAAGATCTGCTTACGTTCGGCAGCATTCGGCAAGTCGACGAAGAAGAGCTCGTCGAAGCGGCCTTTGCGGATCAATTCGGGCGGCAGCACGGTGACGTTGTTGCAGGTGGCTGCGACGAAGACGGGCGCCTTGCGCTCCTGCATCCAGGAAAGAAACGATGCCAGAAGGCGCGAGGAAACTCCGGCGTCAGCCGACGCCGAGTCGGGCCCGCTTCCGGCGAAGACTTTCTCCAGTTCGTCAATCCACAACACGCAGGGAGCTAGCCCCTCGGCCACTTTGAAGACTTTTTGAATTCGCTTCTCGGTCTCGCCAATGTACTTGTCGTAGATGGCAGCGGTGTCGAACTTCACCAGCGGCAGTTTCCACTCGCCGGCCACGGCGCGTGCGCACAAGCTCTTGCCGCATCCCTGAACGCCAAGAATGATGACACCCTTCGGCGGCTCGAGCCCAAACTGACGCGCCTGCGGCTCCCAGGAGTTGCGCCGCTGTGCCAGCCAGTTTTTCAAATTATCGAGCCCGCCAACGCCAGCCATACTCTCGCTGGCATCGATGAACTCGAGCATCTCAGATCGCTTCAACAGCGCTTTCTTGGCTTCCAGGACGTCGGCCACACATTCCGGCGAGAGCGCATAGCGCGCGACGAGAGTTTGTGAAATTGCGCGCTCGGCTTCTTCTTCGGTAAGGCCGCGGAGATTCTCCGCGAGAGCATCTGTCCCTGCCGCATCGAGTTTTCGTTGGAGCGTGTGCGTCTTGCTGATCCGGACCAGCGTCTCGTCCACGATCTGCCGCAGCCGGTTCTTGTCCGGCAATGCCAACTCGAAGAATTCGACGAGGCTAGCGAGTTCGGCTGGTACCACAATGCGAGGCCCGGTGATGATAACCGTTCGACGATTGGTAGAGAACTTCTGGCCCACATCGCGCAAACGGCGCACCACCACCGCATCTTCGAGGTGGCGATGAAAATCTTTCAGAATGAACGCTGCTTCGATGGAGATCGACTCCAGGTTGGCCAGCATCTGAGCCGGGTCCTGACTGTTGTAGATCGCCTTGGAATTCTGTTCTGAATCGCTCCGATGGGACGGGTTGTAACCACCCGGTGGCATCGCCTCTTCGAAGTGAGCTTCAGGAGAAGTCGAACCCGAGCGAGCCAGACCACTGGCGATTGTCCACTCGAACGTTGCTAGATTCAGGTCGGCACAAGCCGCGCGCACCATGCGGACGGCCCGCACCTCCTCGACCGTCTCCATCACGACGATGGGCGTGGAGGAGTTGATGAGCACCTTAAGCCGTTCCAGTGCATTCATATCTGTTTGACCAGACGCGAGTTGCTCCCGTAGAATCATAGTTTCGGTTTCACTCCGAATATCTTCCTGGCACATTCCAGGACAATCGAAGGTAACGAAAGCAACATGGCGAATCATTTTTCGGCGCTGAAGCGCGCCCGTCAGACTGAAAAGCGCACGGAACGCAACCGCGCCAACACATCCCGACTGCGCTCAGCGCTCCGCGACATGCGCGAGAGCCTGGCTAAAGGCGACAAGGCAGCCGCCGATGAGACCTATCGTCAGACCGTCTCGGCGCTCGACAAAGCGATCCAAAAAGGGATCCTCCACGAGAATACGGCGTCGCGCTATAAGTCCCGTCTCTCGAAGCGTTTGAGCGCGCTGAAATAGGTACCAGGCGAGCCAGCCGGCGGCGCAACATTTTCCTTGACCGCGGGTGTCGGTTTGCTATACTTGTCCGTTCCTCAGAGGCACGGGTAGTTCTGGGCTGTCCGGTCGAACCCCACCCGCTAAGTGCAACAAATCCCTAGAATTGAGCAACTTTCGGGCTGGGTGCAGCATCTATTTGGGTGACTCTGGCTTTTTCCTTTACCAACCCCGCCCAAATGCAGTTTGGCCAGTAGCCAAGGTGACCATCGTCCAGTGGGCGGAAGGTGGAGCCCAAAGCCGAAATTATCCCTAGAGGAGAACGAGAAGGAAATGCGCTCTGATCGTGTTTTCGATGCAGTTGAGACGTTGCGGAACCGGTACATGCTGTGCCAGCTTGCCTCGAAGGCGACGCGGAAGTTCCACCGTCCGAATACCCGGATCCAGGACACCATGAACCAGGTGTTTGACCGGATCGCGGGAGCGGAACGGCACGACGTTTTGAGCGAGCCGGAGAATTTCGCTGAGGCGCAGCGGCGGGCTGCCTGAGCAGCTCCGCCGTGTGCCCACACGGCGGTAGAGACAAGATTTCCCGAGAGAACCCCCCTTAGAAATGCAATCCCGTAGGTGAATATGACCATCGCAGAACTGAAAGAAAAGAACATTACCGAGCTGACCAAGATCGCCCGATCCTTGGAGCTCCCGGGCGCCAGCGGCCTCCGCAAGCAGGACCTCATCTTCAAGATCCTGCAGGCGCAAAGTGAAAAAGAAGGACACATCTTCGCCGAAGGTGTGCTGGAGATCCTCCCTGACGGCTACGGCTTCCTGCGCTCGCCCGACTACAACTACCTGCCGGGCCCGGACGACATTTATGTCTCGCCGTCGCAGATCCGCAAGTTTGACCTGAAAACCGGCGACACCATCAGCGGCCAGGTCCGTCCGCCGCATGAG
>DATIWL010000060.1:0-91635 GCA_035519435.1 Terriglobales bacterium | reverse complement strand
GGGCTCGTTCTCGACGATGTACTTGTCGACGGCGGCGACCAGTCCCCAGGTTGTCTCCAGCGCGCGCGAGAAATGATAGTAATCGAATAGCGCCCCGGCCTCGGCAATCACCCGGTTGCCGGTTTGCCATACGGAATTGTCTGCTGTGCTAGGCGCAGCGGGTGGATAAGATGGCACCTCGCCCTTAAAGTATCGGTTGATCATGGTCAAGGTCCGGCTGGCCAGGTTGCCGAGGCCGTTCGCCAGGTCGGCGTTGTAGCGTTGGACCAGGGCATCGAAGCTGAACGAGCCGTCCTGTCCAAAGACAATTTCGCGCAAGAGGAAATAGCGCAGGGCGTCAATGCCCAGCACGTCGACGATCGTCTCCGCGCGCACGATATTGCCGCGCGACTTCGACATCTTGCTTTCCTCAAACAGCAGCCATCCATGGGCGACGATGCCTTCCGGCAGCGGAAGCCCTGCCGCCATCAGAAATGCCGGCCAATAGACGCAGTGGAAGCGCACGATCTCCTTGCCGATCATGTGCACGTCGGCGGGCCAGTACTTCTCGTATTTGCTCGAGTCTTTCTGCCCGTAGCCCAGCGCGGTAATGTAGTTCGCCAGCGCGTCGAACCAGACGTAGATCACATGTTTGGGATCGTCGGGCACCGGGATGCCCCAGGCGAAGGTGCTGCGGCTGATCGACTGATCGCGCAAACCGCTGCGTACGAACGAAATCACTTCATTGCGCCGCGTTTCCGGACGAATGAAATCGGGTTGCTCGGTATACAGCCGCAACAGCTTGTCTTCAAAAGCGGACAACTTGAAGTAGTAGTTCTCTTCCTGGACCGTTTCCGTGGGGCGGCCGCAATCGGGGCAGGGTGCGCCGGGACCGGCGGCGTCGACATAGAGTTCGTCGAACACACAGTATTGCCCAGTGTAGGTGCCCTTGTAGATGTGTCCGTTGTCGCGAATCTTGCGCCACAGCGCCTGTAGTCCCTGCTTGTGGCGATCGGACGTGGTGCGGATGAAGTCGTCGTAGGAAATGCCGAGGCGGTCCCAGCTGGCACGGAAGGCGGCGGAAATCTCGTCGGCGAATTGTTGCGGGCTCTTCTGCGCCTCCTGTGCCTTGCGCTCGACTTTCTGTCCGTGCTCGTCGGTACCAGTCAGGAACCAGGTGTCGTCGCCCAGCATGCGGTGGCGGCGCGCGATCGTGTCGCATGCAATGGTCGTATAGGCGTGTCCGATGTGTGGGCGCGCGTTCACGTAGTAGATCGGGGTCGTGATGTAGAACTTCTTGCTCATAAGGCAGCTGCTAGCTTCTAGCTCCTGGCTTTAGCGAATGCGGCTTCGATCAGGCCGCTTTCCAGTCGCGAATCGGAACATCGTCGAGCTCAATTCCGATGTGCTTCAAATGATGCACCATGTGGGCCACATAGTCGTCGAAGACGAACTCCAGCGTCATCGGTTCGGAACCGCCCACGCGCAGCATGTTTGACCACGCGGAATCGGGCACGGACTCGGCGGCGCGCAGCAACTGCCGGTTGATCGCGCTCCACAACGAAATGAGTTCCTGCCAGTCGCGTTCCTGGTAGCCGTGAATCGCAACCCACCGGTTCTGCGCGTAGCCGGGCAGGGCGATGTTATCTTCCATCTGCGCACGGACGATGCGCTGATGATTGTTCACCGCGGAGTCAAGCAGATGGCCCAGTTCTTCCTTCGGTGACCAGTGGGAAGGGTCGGGCTTCCGTTCAGCCTTCCCTGTGGTGAAAGCGGCAAGGCGCCCGGGCACGACCTGCAACAGCTTACGGAGTTGCGAGATAGCCTCCATCGATCCTCCTTCTGACAACCCCTACTTTCTATTGCCGGATGCATAGGCACGGACAGCTTCTTCTATGACCAGCTTCAACGGCACGTGGTTCGTTTCAGCCAGCATCCTGCAGTCTTCGTACTCAGGAGCATAGTTCGAAATGCTGCCATTCATGCTGGCGATCTTGATGCGGACATCGCCCCACGAGGTGCGCACGGTCTCCCAGCGGCGCGTGAGCGTCTGCCGTTGTTCGTCGCGACGGCGCACGCCAAGGGTTGTGGTTTCCGCGAAAACGAGGCGCGTCAGGCGATCGGCGGCTTCCGGTTTACAGAGGACGGTCAGCAGGGCACCGGCGCGGCCTTTTTTCATTTGTGCGGGCAGGCTGAATACGTCGAGCGCACCATCCGCCAGCAACTTCTCCGAGGCGTAGGCAAGCACCTGTGGGTTCAGGTCATCGAGGTTCGCCTCGAGAACAGTGACCGTTTCACTGGCCAGCGCTGCGCCAGCAGCCTCTCCGATGGTGAGGCGCAACAAGTTGGGATGCTCATGAAAGTCGCGGGTCCCGGCTCCATATCCAGCCTTCTCAACCTTCATCGCGGGGATGGAGCCAAAACGAGCTACCAGAGTTTTCACGATCGCAGCGCCGGTCGGAGTGACCAGCTCGACGGCAGGCCCGGATGAGTACACCGGCGCATCCTGGAGCAGCCTAAGTGTGGCGGGGGCGGGTACCGGCAGTGTTCCGTGAGCGCACTTGACGGTGCCGCTGCCGACGTTCAGCGGCGAGCAGGCCCACTCGTCGATGTCGAAAGCATCGCTGCCGACAGCGGCGCATACGATGTCCACCATCGCGTCGACGGCTCCAACCTCGTGAAAGTGGACCTTCTCGATGGTCGTGCTGTGAACCTCAGCTTCGGCCTGACCGAGGGCTTCGAAGATGCGAATCGCGGTGGATGTTGCACGGCCGCTGATCTGTGCCTTCTCGATCATGGCGACAATTTCCTTCAGGTGCCGGCCATGCTGATGTCGAATGGTCGCAGCGTCACGGGATTGCAGCTGTGTCTTCGTGGATGCCTGTTCGCTGGCGTGACGATTCACATGGTCGTGTGTATGCGAATGGGAGTGACTGTGCGAATGCGCATCTGCCTTGTGTTCCCAGAACAGCTCCCGTGGCATGTCTTTTTCGCCATGCGCGAAGACGTCTACCTTCGCGGCGGAGATTCCGCCGCGTGTTACCCGAGAGATATCGAGGTGCGCGCCAATATCGAGTGCTGCCACCGTCTCCTCGAGCAATTTCGGCGAGACTCCGGCATCCACCAGCGCACCGAGAAACATGTCGCCGCTGATGCCGGAGAAACAGTCAAGGTAAGCGATGCGCATAGAGTCGTCGTTCGCTATTCGCCGTTTTCGCATGATTGGTCCACCCAGCACAACTTTCCAGTCGCTCGTCAGGGAAGCTGCCAGAGACAGTGGCCGCGAAGAGCGAACAGCGAAAGGCGAACAGCGAATACTGATTTTTCATCATAGGTTTCGCCTCCTGCGCCGTCAAACCCGCCGGCTGCGGCGACTTTGTTAAAATCACTGTTTCTTCAATCATTTAGCGAGGAATCTTGTACCGACATCTGGAACGTCAGTTGAGCGAGGCGATGCGTCAGTTCCTACAGCGCGCCTACAGTCTCGATGTGCCGAAAATCGTGATTGAGCAGCCGCCGAAGGTGGATCTCGGAGAGTTTGCCATGCCGCTGGCGTTCGAGCTGGCAAAAAAGCTGCGCAAGGCGCCGCGGAAGATTGCTGAAGAGATCGTCACCGGAATCGGGACAGTACCGGGCTTTGAGAAATTCGAAGTGGCGGGCGCGGGCTATATCAATGTTCGCGTGAGGCGCTCGGAGCTGGCGTCCGCGCTGCAGTCAGATCAGAACCCGCCTGCGGACTTGCCTGCGGGCAAGGTCCTGGTCGAGCACTCCAGCATCAATCCCAATAAAGCTGCGCACATCGGGCACCTGCGCAACGCAATTCTCGGTGACACGTTCGTTCGCCTGCTGCGTTTTGCGGGTAGGGAAGTGGACATCCAGAACTACATCGACAACACCGGCGTGCAGGTCGCCGACGTCGTGGTCGGGTTCCTGCATCTGGAGAAGAAGTCGCAATCCGAGATCAAGGCGCTCGCGGCCACACCGCGCTTCGACTACTACTGCTGGGACCTCTACGCCCGCACCTCGCAGTGGTACGAGCAGGATAGAGAAAACCTGAAGGCGCGGGCGACGGCGCTGCATGCTATCGAGGAAGGCAACAATGAGACCGCCGCGATTGCCGAGTTGATTTCCGTTGCCGTGCTGCGCCGCCATCTCGAGACCATGGACCGGCTCGATATCGAGTACGACTTCTTGCCGCGCGAGAGCGAAATTCTGCACCTGCACTTTTGGGACGCGGCGTTCACCAAGCTCAAAGAAGCCGGCGTGCTCACGTTCGAGGCCGAGGGCAAGAACAAAGGCTGCTGGGTGATGCGACGGGCGGGGACTTCTAAACCTTTGACCGCAGAGATCGCAGAGCACGCAGAGCACGCAGAGAAGAGTATTGACGAAGTTCTAACCGACATCGGCCTCGATGGGCCGGCGCCTTCTGGGGAGAAGATCACTGAGGAAGATCAAAAGGTCATCGTCCGTTCCAACGGCACTGTGGGCTATGTCGGCAAGGACATCGCTTACCACATGTGGAAGTTTGGGCTGCTGGGACGCGATTTCGGCTATCGCAAGTTCTATCGCTATCCCAACCAGCACGACTGCTGGATCTCGACAAGCGATGGCGAGAAAGAGCATCCGCACTTCGGGGACGTCGCCGAGATCTACAACGTGATTGATGCTCGTCAGTCCGAAGCGCAAAACACGGTGATTGAAGCCTTGCGCGGTCTGGGCCACGACGAGGCCGCTGACCGGTACACGCACTTTTCTTATGAGATGGTCGCGCTCACGCCGCGATGTGCTGTGGAACTCGGCTATGAATTGAGCGAAGAAGACAAGACGCGGTCCTGGATTGAGGTCTCGGGCCGGAAAGGCTTTGGGGTGAAAGCCGATGACCTGCTCGACACGCTCATTGCGTCGGCGCGAAAGGAAGTCGATTCCCGCCATCCCGAGCTGAACGACGCCGAGCGCGCCACCATTGCGACCCAAATCGCCGTCGGAGCTCTGCGTTACTTCATGCTGAAGTACACCAAGCCGTCGGTCATTGCGTTTGACTTCAAAGACGCCCTGAGTTTCGAAGGCGAGACAGGCCCCTACGCGCAATACGCCGTGGTTCGCGCCACCAATATCTTCCGCAAGGGCGGCATCGATCCGGACTCTTTTTCGGAAGAAAGCCGTGTCTCTCCACAGGAGTTCGCGCAGCACTTCACCGGTGCCGAGAGCAACGAAATCTGGGAATTGTGGCTCACCGCCGCCAAGACTTCCTATGTCGTCGGCCAGTGTATCGTCACCGCCGAACCGGCTTACCTGGCGAAGCACGCATTTCAACTCGCACAGCAGTTCAATACCTTTTACCACCGCTATCCCATCCTGGCTGAAGCCGACGAAGGTCGAAAGCGGTTTCTCCTGGCCACTGCTGCGGTTGTACGCCGCGAGTTGATCCGGGTATTGAGCGCGATGGGAATCACCGTGCCACCTGTGATGTGACAAGTTCTGGTCCTCTCGCTCTAAGCAGAAGATCGCTCACCAAGGGCCGAAGGCGGACCTTGTGTTCGTCTTCCAGTTCTTTCTTCCTGCATCCATGGTCCGGAGCGTCTATACTTCCAGCTGCGAGCCCAACCATATAAAATTTCTACGGTTTATGGACGCGATTGCGCTCGCTGATCGTGTGAATTTTGGACGAGTATCTTCTAACATGTTGTAAAATATGGATTTGTATCGATCCAAAACCGCTCGGGATTGGCATCTACCGTGCTCAAATCAGGTACGAGTGCGTGCTGTGAGAACGCCCCAGGATTTCCCGAGTTTCTTTTTGAGGAAGGAGCCCTCAAAGCTTATGAATCGTATTTCGCTGACCCTGATGTTGGCTGCCACGCTCGCCGCCACAGTTGGCTGCTCGAGCAAGAATTATGTGCGCCAGCAGACAACCCCTCTCATCAACAAAACAAATGAATTGGACGACCTGACCGCAAAGAATTCGCGCGACATCAAGGACGTGGACCAACGTGCGCAGGCGGGCATCCAGGCTGTCCAGGCCCGCGCTGCTGAGGTCGACCAGAAAGCACTGGCGGCAGGCAAGCAGGCCGACGAAGCCCAGACGCTGGCGAATAACGCCACGCAGCGCGTGGACGTGCTGACGAATACCGTCGTGAACCTCGACAACTACCGCTCGGTGGCTGACACTTCCGTGCTGTTCGGATTCGACAAGGACAACCTGACCAAGGACGCCAAGGCTGAACTCGACCAGTTAGCCAGCCAGGTTTCCAACACGAAGGGTTACATCATCACGGTCGAAGGCGCAACGGATGCTGTCGGCAGCTCGGAATACAACTACGATCTGAGCCAGCGTCGTGCCAACTCGGTGATCCAGTATCTGGCGTCCGAGAAGCAGATTCCGGCCCATAAGATCTACTTGATTGGACTCGGCAAGGATAAGCCGGTCGACACGAACAAGACCGCTGAGGGACGCAAAAAGAACCGCCGTGTCGATGTGCACCTGATGACCAACACGACCGGCACGACACCTGCCCAGGCGCCGAACGCGACGCCTTCGCCGAGCGCGTCCGCCAACCCGTCGTCCATGTAAGAGTTTACCCTCCTCCCCGGAGGACTTCGCCAAACCAGGCCGCCCCACCGTGGGTGGCCTGATTTTTTTCTGAGCTTCGGGCTACAAGCTCCGTCACAGACACCTCTCCCAAATTCCGCAAGAATCATCAAGCACTTTCCTCCCGATCAGGCTAGGTTGAAAAGGCACGATGAGATCGGTCACGTTGCAGGACTACAAACGGCGGATTCTCCCTGTGCTCAGCCACATCCAGGATCATCTGGACGACCGGCTTCCGCTCAACGATCTGGCGGCGCTGGCCTGTTTCTCGCCGTACCATTTTCACCGCATTTTCACTGGCATGGTTGGGGAATCGGTCAAGGAGTACGTCCGGCGGCTGCGGCTGGAACGGGCTGCCGGCCGGTTGCGGGCGGGCTCCAAATCCGTCGTTGAGATTGCGTTTGAGGCCGGATACGAAAGTCACGAGGCTTTCTCCCGCTCCTTCAAGGTTGTGTTTGGAACGTCTCCAACGCAGTTCCGCCGGACCCGGCAGGAACAGATCGCCAGCGCTTCCGGACTGCACTTCCGTCCGGGAATTACGGTCCGGCGCTTCCGAGCGGTCCGAGGAGGGAAGAGCATGAACGTCGAAATTCAACAACTAAGGCCGATGCGCGTGGCCTACCTGCGCCATATTGGTCCGTACAACGCCGTGGGATCCACCTGGGATCGCCTGCTCACGATGATGGGGAAAGACGGCTACCTGGGTGGAAGCCCGATGATGTTGGGCATCTGCCACGACGATCCCGAGGTTACACCGCCGTCCAGAATTCGCTATGACGCGTGCATCGAGGTCGATGACAGGTTTAAGCCGGCAGAAGGAATTCAAGTGCAGGTCGTCGCCGGAGGAGAGTACGCACGTACCACGCACACCGGGCCATATAACAATCTAGGCAAGACCTACATGGAGTTCCTCGGGCACTGGTTGCCCCGCAGTGGACGGGAACTGCGCGACGCCCCCTGTTTCGAGGTCTACCTGAACGACCCGCAGAGCACCCCACCGGAAGAGTTGTTGACGGATATTTACGCGCCGCTGATGGAGCATCCCAGCGCACCCGAGAGAGGACACTATGAAGACGGCGACGAAGTCCGAGGCAAAAGTGAAGTCAGCAGGGAAGCCAAAGCCCGCTGACAAACTCGATCTCTATAGCAAATACAGCAAGGAATACGCGGCATCCACCACGCCGGCGCTGGTGACGATCAGCCCGGCAACCTATCTTTCGATCAGCGGGAAGGGAGCGCCCGGTGGCCCGGCGTTCACGGAGGCGATTGGGGCGCTGTATGGGGTCGCGTTTACCGTCAAGATGACCCGCAAGTTCGGAGGCAAGCGGGACTATGTGGTTTCCAAACTCGAGGGACGCTGGCCCTGCTTCAAAGAGGGAGAGCTTCCCGGCGACAAGGAACAATGGATCTGGCAGATGATGATTCGCACTCCGGATTTCGTGAAGGAGCAAGAAATCCGGCAGGCAGTTGCTGTGCTGGAGAAGCGTGGGAAGGGTACGGGAGCGGATCGAGTACAGTTGGAGACAATCGATGAGGGATTGTGCGTACAGGCGCTACATGTCGGCCCGTACGAGAAGGAGCGCGAAACGATGTGCAAGATGGGAACGCTCGCCGAGAGCAAAGGGTTCAAGCTCAGCGGCGTTCACCATGAGATCTACTTGTCAGATCCGCGTCGCGTAGCGCCGGAGAAGTTGAAGACAATCTTGCGGCATCCAGTCGAGCCGGAAGATTAGGCAGGCGCCCGTTCCAGAGAGGTGAGCTAAGATATCAGCAGATATGTTTAGAGGTTGGTTTCTTCTCTCGTTTCTCGCCCTAGGAGCCTGGTGCTGGACGCAGCAGCCGCCGGCCGACAAGGCTTCCGATCACAGCCGCGAAGCCGAGGAGAGCTCCAGCCGCGACACGCGCGTCGATATCAGCCCCCCGAAGGACGACGCCAAGAATCATCCCTACAGCAAGGCCGCCGTTGCCGACATGGTGGCTGACGAACCAGATCCATCCGAGGTGCAGGAGTTCCATCCCTGGAACCCGATGAAGGCGATGAAGGACGTAGAAGTCGGCGACTTCTACTTCAAGCGCAAAAATTATCGCGCTGCCCGTGAGCGCTACAAAGAGGCGCTCTACTACAAGAACAACGACGCGGTTGCGAGTTTTCGCCTTGCCCAATGCCAGGAGAAGCTCGGCGACAAAGCCGAGGCTCGCAAGTACTTCGAACAGTATCTGAAGATCCTGCCCGACGGCCCGTTCGCGAAAGAGGCACTGTCTTCACTTGATCGCCTGGCGAAGAACGATCGCAAATAGCCCGGCCTCGTCACGGAACGAAGGCGTTATTTCGTCCCCACTGTCTGCGTTATCGTGCTCTTGCCCTCTTCCTGCTGGATGTGAACGCTGATCGCCCGCGTGTCTTTGCTGGCCGCGAGCATCGTCATCTTGTCCTGGGTTACGGTGGCGTTGATCTTCCAGCCGTTGTCGGTCAGACCCTTCTTGTAGAACGACACGAGGTTGTCCATGTTGTCGCTGGACTCAAGGACAAGGTTCGAGCCGTTTTGGTTGCTGTTGTTGACGGAGGCGGACATCACGACCTTGGCGCCGCTCGCCACAGGAACGTCCTTCGGGTAGTCGTCAGGCAGCTTGGCACCGGCAGAATTGAAGGTGAGCTTTTCCCCGTTGTTGCCGGTGATCGTGACCGCTGATTCTCCAGATTTGCCGCCCTCTTCTACCGTGACTTTTCCGCCCGGCGTCGAGACCGTCTTTGACCGGCTGCAGCCGACGGTCAGCGTAATGCATACGAGTGTGATCAGGAACAGACGCAGTGTATTCATAGCGCGAGAAGTGTACTTGCAGACGGCCTGGCGCTCAAGGCCTGAATCCTGCGGGGGGATCCCCTGACTGAGGTAGAATCCCCCAACGGCATAGCGCGCCCGCAACTGCGCTATCCACTTTCCAGGAGGTTTCGGACGGTGCAGAGCAAGGCTCCTAAGGTCAGCGCTTACATGGCGGAGTTGCCACAAGAACGACGGGTTGCTCTGGCAAAGCTGCGCGCGCTTTGCCGGCGCTCGCTCAAGGGCTGTGAAGAGTGCATGGCGTATGGCATGCCGGCTTACAAGAGTGGCACCGATGTGGTGGTGGCCTTCGCGAGCCAGAAGCAGCACATTTCACTTTACGTACTGCAATACGATGTCCTAAACCGGCACCGGAAATCGCTGTCCGGATGCACCATCGGCAAAGGATGTATTCGCTATTCGCGGCCGGAACATATTGATTTCGACTCGATCGCCGATCTGCTGCGCGATGTGGCAAAGTCAACGTCCGAGCCCTGCTGAGACGGCATTGTGCGGGTCTATTTCTCTACCCGGATATACTCACCCGTACTCGCATTGACCGCCACCCGCAGCTTGGCTGTGTTGCGATCACTGCCGTAGATCACGTGCCAGGTAAGTTCGTTCGTCTGCTGGTTCCAATCGAGGAGGTACAGGATGGGCGTGTCCGGTTCCTTTTCCAATAGCTTGTCGCCGCCGTGCTGCTGCGCGACCTCCAGCGCCTTATCGGAATCGACTTTGAGAAACTGGACATTGAAGACATGGGTGCTGGAGTTGCTTGGGCTGTAGCTGTCTTCGACCCCCGGAGTGATATCGCCATTGGACCACGTGTAAGCTTTCACTCCACTACGGCTTGGGGAAGCGAATCCCACCCACCAGTTGATGGCTTTGCCCTCCCGGCCCTTAGAGTCGTCGTTCTGTGACTCGGCCCGAAAGGGTTGCGCGTCTTGAGCCCACGTGCGCGCCGCGATGTAGCACTTGTAGAGGGCGCTCGACCCGGTGATCTTTTCTGGCGCCTTCGGTTGCGGCTTCTCCGCAGGCTTCGGCGCTTCGGACGAACAGCTTGCCAAAAAGGCAAGCGCAACGGCCGTAATGACCAGTTTCTTCATGACCACTTCCTGTAGGATTGTTGGACGAATCGTACCGATATTCTAACGGACAGCTGCATTGGATTCCTATCTCGAACGCCTGCAAGGGGAACTCGAACAGGCAATAGCCGGAGCCACTCCCTCCGACATGAAGGAGGCACCCGTAGGGAAGTGGACTCCAGCCGAGATTCTTGAGCATTTGTTCCTTACCTACCGTGGTACCAACAAGGGATTGGCAAGGTGCCTGGAAACAGGAACATCGCTGGCCAGCCCCGTTAAATTCAGGGACCGAATCCGCGCGTTTGTTGTCGTTAACGCGGGATATTTCCCCACAGGACGGAAGGCGCCGGAACGAGCCGTTCCCAAGGGCATGCCCACGGAAGAGGTACAGAGCGCAATCTTCGAGGAGATTCGCCGAATGGATGCCGGACTCACCGAATGCGAAACGCGGTTCGGTTCTCGAAGGAAGATCATGGACCATCCGGTTTTGGGGCCTTTGGATGTACGGCAGTGGCGCAAGTTTCATTGGGTGCACGGCCGGCACCATGCGCGGCAGATTCGAGAACGGCTGGAAAGATCCTGACAAAATGAAAGCGACGGAACTCGATGTGAATTCCGTCGCAATTCCGAACACGGAATGAATGCAGCGCGTCAGTATGCCGGAGGTTACTCCTTGGCTGCGGGCGCGCCTGCTTTCCGCGCTTGTTCTTTGACGTCGCTCAGTTCCTGCTTGGCAGCATCGAGAGCTTTCTGCTTTTCTTCGATCTGTTTCCGGAAATCTGCCTCCTCCTTGTCCCACATGGCGGCGTTGCGCAGACGGTACCCCGCGTCGGATGCGACCACAGCGGAGTGCAGCTTGTACTCCCGCTGCGTCAGGTCGAGTTCGCGGGCCAGGTCATCGACTTTCTTCTGCTGCGCGTCGATTTTGTCTTTCCATTCGTCGTTTGCCTTCTGACGCTCCTCGGCGGTGGTCTTAGGGTCGGCCTGAGCTTGCTGCGGGCTTGGAGCCTGGGCATTGGTGCTGTCGGCAGGATTCGCGGCCGGGGCGGAAGGCCCTACGACGCTGAGATGATCGTCCTTCGGCAGATTGTCATTGTCATACTTGTGATTCGGCGCGCTCTGCTGCGCTTTTCCCTTGCGCGTCGAACGGGCGACATCGCCCAACGACTGCGCGAGCACAAGGTTCGCCCCCATCCAAAGTAGCGCTCCGATTGCCATCCAAACCATGCGTTTCATGTGCGTCATCCTTCCGCAGACTCGCGATTGGCTCGCGCACCTGCTGTCTTGGAATCTAGGAACTTGTCGCGGCAGCTCTGGCACCGGCCAGGAAGCTACCGATCGTACGGTCGAGCTGTGCCGCTTCTTGTGCGATATCACTGGCCAGCTGGCCGGCCAGGTCCGAATCCTTGCTGTGCGCCAGTTGTTGCGCATATCCCGCAATCGTAGTCAGGGAACTTCTCAATCCCAGTGCCATTTCGGCAGAGATCTCGCGGCGCAACTGCTCGTCCTCTCGGATGCGGGCGAGTTCCGTCTGATCGTTGAGGACAAACGTCGTCCCCATGAGGCTCGCATCTTCGGCGAGAACCGGAGAGACGGTGAGTTCCAACACGTGGCTGTGGCCGTCAGGCGTGCGGTAGTCGAGCACGAGCCCCTGCATGACAGTCTTGCCCTTGAGCGCCGGCCCCAATGCCTGTTCGAGATCGGTCGCCATGCCGCGGCTGCCACTCGGCCGCAGTGTAGCGGCGTGAAACAGGTCGGAAATGCGCATGCCAACCGGCGAAGCAAATCCAAGGAGCTTGCGCGCCGCAGGATTGGCCTGGCGGACCAGACCGCTGGCATTAAGAAACAAAACCCCACATGAAAGATTGGCCAGCACTGTCGCGCTTAGAGTGTCGGACACTCTGGCTTTTCTGCGCTCCGCCTGCTGTTGTGCTGCGAGTTCGTGCTTCTGCTGCTTTAGCTGCTGGATGACGGCATGATAGCTGTGCGCGGGCAGGCCATCGGGCGCCAGGGGCAGAGGTGACGACAAGTCGGCCTCGGCGGCGAGATCCTTGCGCAAGCGCCGGATTACGTATGCACCCAAGACGAAGGCGACGATGGCCACTAACAGGAGCACACCGAAGCGCAACATCGTCGGGTTAAACAGCATTGTCACAGCAGCCCCCAGTACCAGTGCAGCAGGCGATTCCCAAAAATGAAGGCCAACATCGCCATACCGCCAAGGAAAACCCCAAAAGGCATCTCGTAGTAACGCAGGGCCATGCGCGCTGACTGCCACGCGCGTCGCCGCGCATCGACGGTCGAATTCCCACGAGCCGCGTTGCGCCGTGTGCGCTTGATCCAGACCGCTACCACCGTGCTGATCCCGAAGAGGGAACCCGCCAGCGACGCCGCGAGAATTGTCAAGACGGTCAACTTGGTACCGAGGAACGCTCCGATCATCGCCATCAGCTTGACGTCACCGAAACCCATGCCTTCGACACCGCGCGCCCGCAAATAAATCGCAGCGGCTCCGTACAGAAACGATGCGCCGACCGCGGCTCCAAGCGCTGAGTCAGCCAGCGACCAGAGACGCCAGGACACATCGCCGCTTACCGGCAGTGACACGAGGCCGGGCATGATCTTGGAAGCAAGATCTTCCACGGGAACGAGCAGGCTGAACAGGATGCCTAGAGCTAGACCAGGCAAAGTGAGCGCGTCTGGCAGCAGCTTGGTTTCGGCATCGGTGAAAATCAGGCCGAGCAGCAGGTAGCCGAACACGATGCACTTCAGCATCGCGAAAGTCAGATCAAACTGGGCATAGCAGCCGAGAAAGAGCAGTCCGACCAGCAACTCCACAACAAGATAACGGGCTGAAATCGGCTCCTTGCACTGGCGGCATTTTCCACGCAGAACCAGCCAGCTCAGCACGGGGAGGTTGTCGTACAGAGGGATTACTTTGCCACAGTGCGGACACGCGGAACGGGGAAACACAACTGATTTCTCTCGAGGCAGGCGATAGATACACACGTTCAAGAAGCTGCCGAAGGCAAGCCCGAGAGCGAAAATTGCGGCTGCGAAGAGAGGATCCATGTTTGGCTAAGTATCCAGTTTTTCTTGGATTTGCCTCGATTATAGCCCTGCTCTTCGTCACTCTTCTAAGGTACGAAGGTCACTGTACTTCCGGCCGAGCGCGACTCCAGGGCTCAAGGAGGACAGGGCAAAGATACGTTCCTGTTGCCACGAGAATTAGCCGGCAGCAATCCAGAAGTGATTGTCTGCAAAGGAGCGGCACTCAGGCGACACGGATGGCTGCCGTGGCATTGGGCAGGAAAACGGAAAAGACGGTTCCCCGATGTGGCCCGTCCGTGCGGCTGCGCACCCGGATTGAGCCACCGTGCTTTTGCACGATCCCGCGTGAGACCCAAAGGCCGAGCCCCGTACCGCTATCCTGCTTAGTGGTGTAGAAGGGCTCAAACAGCCGGCGTAAACTCTGGCGTGGAATACCACTGCCGTTATCGGCAACCGTCAGGCGGATTCCCTCGCGGTCATCGGACATGCGACGCCACTCGGCAACGCGGACCTGAAGGCAACCCCCGTCCGGCATTGCATCCACGGCGTTCACAAGGAGGTTCGCCAGCAACTGGCGGACCTCACCGGAGTAGCCGCTAATCTGCGAACTGCCACGGTAACGGCGGACGACTTGGATCCTCTTGCTGTCCAGCCGGCTGGCATAAAGCTGCAGAATCTCGTCCATGATGGTTGCCGGGTCCATCCGACCGAGGACGGAAGAGTCACGCACCAGTCCCAGCGTCTGCTGTGCCAAACGCGCGACTCTGCCCACCTCCTGTTCCGCCATTGACAAATACTGTTCCGCCTGGCTGGGGTCGTTTCGCACCAGATACAACAGATTCAGCACGGCCTCGAGAGGGTTGTTGATCTCGTGGGCCATCGTCGCCGCCAGACGTCCCGCCGTGGCGAGTTTTTCGCTGCGCCGGACAGCTTCTTCAGAGGTGCGTCGGGCGGAGATGTCGCGGGCGATGGCTGATGCGCCTAAGATTTCGCCCTTGGCGTTTCTGAGCGGGGACACCGTCAGGAGTATGGGAACGCGCGTGCCGTCCTTCCGCATCCGTTCGGTCTGATACGACGACACTGACCCGCCTTTCGCGAGCACTTGCCGGTTGCGTTCGGCCTCCTCGCGCTTGTCGGGCGGAACGAGGAGCACGACCGGCGCGCCGATCACTTCGTCAGCGCGATAGCCGTACAAGATTTCTGCGCCACGATTCCAGCTGCTGATGATTCCCTCGGGTGTCATGCTGAAAATGGCGTCGTCGGAACACTCGACGATCGTCGCCATTTCACGCATGGTGTGTTCCGCCCGTGACTCAGCCTGGCGCTTTTGGCGGGCGAGGGTTCCGACGAGGACCGACAGAATCAGGAACACAACCAGCCTTTCCAATTCGTCCCCGGCGTCGAGTGCAAGGCTGTAGCGTGGCGGCAGTACGATCACATCCAGACACAGCAGGGATAGCCCGGAACACAACAGTGCCGGACCCAAGCCCAAGAATCGCGCCGAGACTACGACCGCTGCCAGAAAGAGTGCGAAGGGATGGCGGTGCAGCACCGGCAACGTCCAGATACTCAGCGCCATCCATGCAGCCAGCGCAGCTCCTCCATAGCGGATGAGAGGAGAATGCTTGTGTGCTCGCAACCTCTGTAGAATGGATGTGCTTCCAGGCATGACTGCAAAACCCGGCGAATCTGAGGGCGGCTCGGGATGATCTGCGAAGGCGGGTCGGCTCCGTTTCCCCCAGAGGAACTCTAGCAGCCGGGAAGGGATGGAGCAACCAGCAGAAAGCAACGGAGGGGAGACGCAAATGCAATGGCCTCCCCTCGCGCGGGACCGCGCTACTTCTTCTGCAACGACTCGATGTACTTGTTCAGGTTCGCAACTCGCTGCTGTACCTCGGAGCTGTGCCCGCCGCTCATGCTCCAGAATAGCTTGCCCCAGATGGGCATTTCTTTGCTGCCGTGTGCCGGGAGCGCCTCTTCTCCGCGAATCACGGAAGAGATCTTCAACGCAGGATACTTGCCGCCGTTCCTCTGGGCCAAGGTAGTCAAGTCGGACGGAGGCACTTTCAATGCTGACGCAGCCGGGCCGTTGCCGGTGCCGTCGATTCCGTGACAGACTGCACAGTAGTTTTTGTACATGTCCTGGCCGGATGCGGCCGAGGTCGGTTTCACGGGAACGTGTTTGATTTCCTTCTGCGGCTGGTCCTGCGCCCAGGCCAACGCTGCCAAGGCGATGACGAAGATAAGAATGGTCCGATGATTCCAGCCAGTGCGCATGGTGTTCCTCCTTGGGGGATCGCACTTCTCTAAACCGCGACGATTCTACGACACTCAGTCTATTCAGCCAATAAACATCGGACGGTGAGCTTGGTCACCGGTTGCTGTGAGAGTAAACACAAGTGTGACCGCGAGCCATTCCAAACCCTTTACGATGCGATCCACCGCAAAAAGAAAGGGCGCCCCGCGGGCGCCCCTTGTCCCCAAAAAGGTGAACTACTGCGGAGTTTCCAGCTTTTGCCGTCCGGAATTCGGACCCTCCGTGGTTGGTGTCACAATCAATGGTGACTGCAGCGTGAAATTCAGCACGGTTTCGGTGGGTAGTTTGATTTGCTGGCCTTTGGTTGCGGCCTGCACACCGCCCCCGAGACCGCCGCCGGCCGCCGCGCCGATCGCCGCTCCTTTGCCGCCACCGGCAATTCCGCCAATGATGGCTCCGATCGCAGCACCCGTCCCCACTTTGGCCGCTGTGTTCTTGCCGCGCGAACTCCCTTCGCGGTGATACTGATCGGTCTGGAGGCTGTAGTGCTTGCTGCCAACCTGGATCCGGTCAAGCTGCAACGTCAGTTCTGATTTGCCCGCAAACTTACCTGCACTTTTCACATCGATGATGTGTCCCTGCACATCGTATCCGGCCGGAACGACGACATCTCCGTCAACCGAAAGCGGAGAATCCAGAGTTGCGCGGAAGGTCTGTCCGGATTGAGCCGTTTCAGAGTCGATTTCATCCACCAGCCGAATAGCTAGCGTCGTACCAGCGGGAATGCTGACTTTCTTCGGCGCGGGAGGCGGTGGCGGAGGCGCAGGTGTTGCGGCCTGCGCCGGGACTGGCTGATCGCTTTGTGCAGCCGCCATCGCCGGCGCCGGGGCAGCCGAGGCCATCGTGCTCGAACTCGGTGCGGAGCGGTGCGCGGGTTTGCTCGCCCGCGGCTTGGCTGCCGCCGGCTTTTCCGTCTCCATGGGTTGCTCCACAGGCTGGGCCATCTCGGCCGGGGCAGTGGTCGTCACCTGAAGGTTGTTGACGACTTGCTTGATTCCGGGCACTTCTGAGGCGTAACGCGCCGCCGCCGTGCGCTGAGCGTCGTTCTCGACGCTTCCGGAAAGGGTGGCGACACCGTTCGCCGTCTGCACATCGATCTGCTTATCCTGCAGACCAGAGTCCCCCTTGAACTTGGTCTGGACTTGGCTGGTCAGATCGCTGTCACCGACCGCCTTCGTGCAGGCGGCGGTGATCGCCAGAACTCCCACGAGAAGGACAACAGATATACCTCGGCTCGGTTTCATAAACGCTCCTGATCTCTAAGACGGTTATTCTTCTAAGTTTAGATGCACCTTGGTGGCTTGATTACAGGGAAATTTATCCCTTCGGGGTGACGAAGCAGTGGCGGAGGATTGGGTTCACAACTTTAGTCCTGGTGAATGAACTTGTAGTCCAGGATGGAGGCCGCCAGACCGAATGCATCTTTCGTATCGTGCGCTTCTTTCGCGCGAATCAGACGGCCCTGGCAAAGAACGCTACTGTTCTTTTGGCCGGAAATCTCTTCCGGCATCTCGAATACCATCTCAACCAGCGCGTTCGCAGGCAAGGGCTGAGGTCCGTGGAACATGACACCGGACTGGCTGATATTGACGATCACGCCCTCGAACCAACTGCTCAGGTTCTTCACCCGGAAGCGGATGGGGATGTTGAGCTTGAGACGCCGCGCTCGGGGAACCCAGGTCGGCTGTTTCTGGCTGGTGCGTCGGCGAACCGCAGCTGTCTCCGGCACCGGTGTCTCTACGCGGCTCCCTCGCCGCATCGTCTTCCAGTCATACTGGTATGCCGCGGCACACAGCAGACAGACCTGGTAATACTCACCACTGGCTGCCCGCCGAGGCCAGGAAAACTCGTGCGAACAACGGCCCAACATGAGGACATCCATGAGCTTCTGCGGCATGATGACTTAGATTTCGCCCGGAAGAGTCGGACACCCCCATCTTCCGATGAGTTGCGATTTCGGGATAGGTTACTTTCGTGCACTGAAGGACAAGGCCTATGTTTTTCCGGAGATTGTCCTGATACCTGCTGGCGGACATGCTTTGAGAGAAGTGGAATGAAGCACAAGATCCAACCCTCGCGTATGGGTTTCGTCCTTACGGGTGGCAGAAGCTCGCGGATGGGGCCCCCAAAGGCCTTCCTGGAACTTTGCAGGCAAGACCCTGGCAGAGCGCGCGATCGGTGTGCTGTTCGCCGACGTTCCGTTACGGATTGTCGACGATGTCAATACTCCCGCCGACCTGAATCTGGCGCAATTGGAATCATTCCAGCCTTGAGCCGCGGCGGGTTCTCGTGCCATCCTGATGGAGATGGCAAACGGGGCTGCCTCACCTTACATCGAATTCAAGAGCGTCTGTAAAGCTTTCGGCGACCGCACCGTGCTGGACCACGTCAGTTTCGACGTTCTGCCGGCGGAGACGGTCTGCATCCTGGGCCGCAGCGGTGTGGGCAAGTCCGTCTCCCTGCATCACATCATGGGCTTCCTCAAGCCTGATTCAGGGCGCGTGATCGTTGCCGGTCAAGACATCACGGACTACGCTGAAGAACAACTGGAGCCCATTCGCAAGAAAGTCACGATGGTCTTCCAGAACGGCGCGCTTTTCGATTCCCTGAGCGTCGGCGAGAATGTGGCGTTTCCATTGCGCGAGCGCAATGAACTGTCGGAAGAGCAGATTCTGCAAGTTGTCGACGGCTTACTCGATATGGTCGGCGTGAAAGAAATGCGAGAGCTGCTGCCATCGGACCTCTCGACCGGCATGAAGCGATCGGTAGCGATCGCCCGCGCGCTTTCGGCGCAGCCGGAGTGTGTTCTCTATGACGAACCTACGACGATGGTGGACCCGCTCATGGGGAACCTGCTCGGTGATCTCATCGCCCGCCTGAAACTGCAGCTCCATCTGACCTCGATCGTCGTCACGCACGACATGCGCCTGGCAAAGAAACTGGCTGACCGAGTTGTTTTCCTGCACGAAGCGCGCGTGATCTTCTTCGGCTCCTACAAGGAGATGGAAAAGTCTGACGAGCCGATTGTGCAGGAGTTTCTGGAACTGGATGAGTTGAAGTTGGAAGCGTAAAACCAATGGCTTGTGGTTGACAAAAAAGACTGACATTGGCGTGAAATCACCAACCACCTTCTTCAAAACCCCTTCTGGACTAATTCTTCGACCGTCAACGAACTCTGCCCCGAATCCACCTTCATCATCTTTTCGACATACTTCGCGATCACGTCCGCCTCGAGATTGACAGGGTCGCCGGGTTTCAATGAGCCGAGATTGGTCAGTTCGACAGTGTGGGGGATGATCGCGATCGTGCAGAGCTGCTTCGCCAGCTTCGCGACGGTCAGGCTGATGCCCTCAATGCAAATGGAGCCTTTGTAGACCGTGTATTTTTCAACCTCTGACGGAATCTCGACATGGAGCCACCAGTTCTCTGAATCGGCGATCCGGTCGAAGGAAAGAAGCTTGCCTACACCATCCACGTGCCCTTGCACGATGTGCCCGCCCAATCGCCCGTCGGCTTTCATCGGCAGCTCCAGATTGACCAGCGCGCCTTCATGAATCCGCGAGAAAGAAGTGCGCTCCCAGGTTTCGGGAGCCAGGTCGGCGCAGAACGATTTCGGTTTGATGTCGAGGGCGGTGAGACAGACGCCGCTCACTGCGACACTTTGGCCGGTGCCCAGTTCTTTCGGAGTATGCTGGGCTTCAATCGTGATGCGGCGGTTCTCGCCGCGCTGCTGAATCTTCGAGATCCTGCCGACCTCCTCGACAATGCCAGTGAACATGAAGCGCATCCCTCCGCAATTGAAGACACGTTTGAACATAACACCAACGGCGGGCCTGGTGCGGTGACCGGAAGCGTAGTCGTCGAAGTGCGGCGCGAGCAGGCTCTGGAAGGCCGGAGTTCAGCCCTCGGCCAGCGGAGTTTCGACACGATCAGCTTTCCACGCGAGAAGAAGGAAAGCGGACTCAGGGGGTTTCGCCATAGGGGTCGCGCAGGTATCCTTCTACGGCAAAGTCCTCGCCGAACTTGTGCAGCGCAAGGTGCTTTGCAAGGAGCATGCCGTGGCCGCCTGGGGCGCCAGCACTGGCGGTGAAGGGAACTGACCCCTCGCCGAGGATCTTCGGCGCATAGTAAAGGAAAAGCTTGTCGACAACGCCGGATGTGAGCGCGGTCCAGTTCACCGTCGCGCCGCCCTCAATGATCACGCTGGTGATCGCGTGCTTCCCAAGGTGGCGCAGAGCGTCGGCCAGGTCGGGCCTCGCGTCGTCACGCGCGGAGATCTGTTCGAGCTGCAAGCCCAGTTTCTCCAGTTCCTGCCTCTTTGCGTCATCAGCCTGCGAGTAGAGGACAAGCACGTCGTTCTGTGCAGTTTTCACCAGGCGCGACGTCAGCGGCAAACGGAGGAAGGAGTCGAGAATTACGCGCAACAGCGGACGGCGGCGGGGTAGACCGCTGCGGTCGGTGAGCAGGGGATCGTCGGCAATCACGGTACCAACGCCAGCCATAATGGCGTCGTGCTGATGACGTAGTTCATGGACATGCTTGCGCGCGATCTCGCCCGTGATCCAGCCGCCGGTAAAACCGCCGGCTGCCACTGCACTCGGATTCCGTGATCCCGCAGGTGGCGGGGCAATCTTTCCGTCCAAGGTCATCGCCGCTTTCAACGTCACGAAGGGAATGCCCCGGCGGATGTACTTGGCGAAGCTTTCGTTCAACTTCCTGGCTTCGGATTCAAGCAGGCCAACGTCGAGCTGAATTCCGGCAGACTGCAGTTTTGCAAACCCGGTTCCGCTCACCTGCGGATTCGGATCTTTCATCGAGCAAACGACGCGTCGAATTCCGGCGGCGATGACCGTATCCACACAGGGTGATGTACGCCCCTGATGAGAACATGGCTCAAGATTGAGGTAGAGTGTGCCGCCGTGGGCGCGCCCACCGGCGTATTCCAACGCGATCACTTCGGCGTGCTTCACACCCTCGTACGTGTGTGTTCCGGCACCCACCTCCTGCCCGGATGGATCGACGATCACTGCGCCTACGGCCGGATTGGGTGAGACAAGGCCGATTCCAGCACGCGCGAGTTCCAGCGCCCGCCGCACGAATTGTTCGTCGGAGTTCATGAGAGTAGAACCATTTGACCACGTTGGACGAATTTCCACCACGGAGGGAGAAGGGAAGGCATTGCAGATGGCAGAGTTCAGATTGCAGAAGTTAGCTCGCTTCTCGCGCGACTATTGGGAACCGAGACCTGGTTCACGCAAACAGTGATTCCACAAACTCCTTGGCATCGAAGGGCAGAAGATCGCCCGCCTTCTCACCCACTCCGACGAAGCGCACGGGAAGTCCCAGTTCGCGTGAGATCGCCACGACCACTCCGCCTTTGGCTGTACCGTCCAGCTTGGTCAGGACGATCCCTGTCACTCCTGCCGATTGTGTAAACAACCGTGCCTGTTGCAAGCCATTCTGTCCCGTTGTGGCGTCCATGACCAGAAGCGTCTCATGGGGCGCGCCGGGCACAATCCGCTGCGCCGTGCGTGTCATCTTCTCGAGTTCGAGCATCAGGTTCTGCTTGGTATGAAGCCGGCCAGCAGTATCCACGACTACGTAGTCGGTCTTCCGTGCAGTTGCTGACTGCAGCGCGTCAAACAAGACTGCTGCTGGATCGCCACCCGCTTTCGTCTTGATGACTTCCGTGCCGGTGCGCTGTCCCCAGATTTCCAGTTGTTCGATAGCTGCTGCGCGGAATGTGTCGGCTGCGCACAACAGGACCGTCTTGCCCTGTGAGCGAAAGACCTGCGCAAGCTTCCCGATCGTGGTCGTCTTGCCGGTCCCATTCACGCCGACAACCAGGATGACTTCGGGCGGTTGATCCACTTTCCTCGGTGGACGCGAGTCGGCGGCGGTGAGGATCGCGAGTAGTTCTTCCTTCAACAGGCGTTTGAGTTCGTTGACATCTTTGATTTGTTTGCGGTCTGCCTTGTCCCGGAGTTTCTGGAGGACTTCATGCGTGGTGGTCGTACCCAGGTCAGCACTGATGAGTGTGGCCTCCAGGTCATCAAGCGTGGAACGGTCAATCTCCTGGCCGATGGAGACGACGTCCTCGATGCGCTCGGCCAGATTCTCACGCGTGCGCGTGACAGCTTCCTTCATGCGCTCGAGAAAACTCGGCTTCTGTTCCTCGTCGAGGCTGCCGAACAGGGTCTGAATCATCGCGGGTCCGTAGGCTGATTATATAGGGCTACGAGCTTCGAGCCGCGGCTACGAGCGAACTGCTGCAGAAAACAAAGCTTGTCTCAGTGATGTTTGCGCAGTGCCGATAACACGCGGCAAGACCGTCCCTGTGGTAAGAAGCGCGGAACCTTTTGCTGGTGGCTCGTTCCCAGCTCGCGGCTCGAACCTCTCAGCCCACTACGACCGTGTGGTATCGATGGTGAGCGGATCGGAATGTATTGGCTTGATGACGAGCGGCGCCGGAGGTTCGAGCGGCACAGCCTGGCCAGCTTGCTCGAGCTTGATATCGCCGCGCAGGAACACGGCCAGCAGTGCGGTCACTGCGTTCGGGTCTAGGCGCTTCCCGGAAAGGTTTTCGATGATCCGCACTGCTTCGAACGGATCATGGGCCTTCTGGTACGGTCGGTTCGTAGTCAAGGCATCGAATGTGTCGGCGACGGCGATGACGCGCGGCAGCAAGGGGATTTCGTCACCCTTCAGCCCATACGGATAGCCACGTCCGTTGAGTGACTCGTGGTGCAACTCGATACCCGGCAACATTTCGCGCAACTGCGTCACCGGACGCAGGATGTTCGCACCCTTGGTGGTGTGCGTCTTCATGATCTCGAATTCTTCCGGAGTCAGAGCGCCCGGCTTCTTCAGAATCCGATCTTCGATGCCGATTTTGCCCACGTCGTGCAACTGCGCAGAGATACGGAGGATTTCTAGGAAGCCGGGATCGAGCCCCATTTCCGTGGCGATCATGAGCGAGTACTTCGTGACCCGGTCGGAGTGGCCGCGAGTGTAGGGGTCCTTTTCGTCGACCGCGCCGGCGAGCATCTGGATCGAGCCCATGAAGAGGGCCTTGTTCTCATCGGCGGCGCGCTTCAGGTCCTCGACGAACTGCTCGAGTTCGTCGGACATCGTGTTGAATGTCGCCGCGAGTTCGCCAATTTCGGTACGAGTCTTCACATGAACGCGCTGGGTGAAGTCACCGCGAGCAATGGCGCGGCTCGATTCAGCCAGCGTCCGCAGCGGGCTGGTGATGCGGCGGGCGGAGACAATGCTCAAGCCCACGCTGAGAAAAACAGCCAGCCACGCCAGCAGGCGTCCGGTGCGCTGCATTTCGTAAATACTCCGGTAGGCTTCCTCGCGCGGCTTTTGCACGACCACGGCCCAATCGAGGGCGGACACGGGACTGTAGGTGCCCAGCATCTCCGTGGTAGTTTTGCCCTCGCGGAGGGCGAATTCGCGGGTTGCTACCAGCTGGGCCTTGGCGCCATCGTCGACAAAGCTGCGGACGATGTCGAAGCTCGTCATATCCTGCCCGGTGGCATATTCCGCCGAGCCGGCTGCCACCAGGCGACCTTGGGCGTCCACCACATAGGGCATCAGGCCAGAGCGGCTCACTTCCTGCAGGCGCTTGATCAGGAATTGCAGGTCCTCAACGGATCCGATCATCCCCAGGAAGCGATCGCCGTACTTGATGGGAGTGCTCACCAGCATGACGGTACGGGCTGACTTGCCGCTCCCCACGACCAGCGGCTGACCGCTGTAGCCCCGCCCCTCGCGCGCTGCCGCGTAGGCGCGCTCCAGTTCGCGCTGCAGGAATGCATCGGGTTCGATACGCCCGGCCGAGATTCCCTTGGCGTCCGCGTTTAATACCGTTGCATAAGCCAGGTCATTGGACGAAGAGACGAAGTTCTCAAGCAGTGCGCGCAGTTCCGGAGCTTCGATATTCTGCGCTCCGATGTCGTTTCCACTCGTAACCTGAATCGAAGATGCCAGGTTGGCCAGCATCAGACGCAGCGTTTCCTGGTGCTGGGAAATGTCATCGGCGAGGGAACGTGTCACCGTGTTCTGCAGAATCATCTCATTGGTTTTGAGGCGTTCCCGGTTGAGCTCTTCAATCTGCGCCGAATAGAAATACATTGGCACAACACTGATCGCCAGCAGCACGCCGAGGATGACGTACAACAGCGGAACACGCGTAGGGATAGGCAGTTTCAGTGTCAAAGAGACAATCCTGCGGCCCAAGCGCGGGGGCCGCTTGGCCATCTCTCCAACATTCTAAGTTTCAAGATGGACGGGAACTTAGGTGCTTCTGGTACACCTGACCGTTACGGAAGTACTCCGTCTTCGATCACTATCGAATGGGCCGGCGCCCCGGTGCCGGGACGGGCCCCGGTTCACTTCTGTGATTCCCCGACCCAAGGCCCGTGCGTTGTGTCACGTCGATCGGGTTTGCAGCATGATACAAACTTGAGGATGCCCGGCAAGCCCTCAACCACATCCAGGCCCACTGTAACCGCACATGCGCCGTGTCGCGCCGATATGGCTGGCGGCACAGTCGATCTCTGGCCTCTGTATCTGTTCCATCCCGGGGCGCTGACGCTGAATTTCGCCCTGGAAATCCTTACGACGTGCCGCATCACGCCGCTCAAGGGGCGTCGCATCGAACTTTGCTCGCTCGATACCCGCCAGGAAGAGGCGTTTGCGAGCCTCGACGAACTGAGCGCCGCGCGCAGGCATCGGCATCTGCTGGCGGCGTATCTCGTGCGCTTTTTTGCGCCGGAGGAGGGGTTGCGCATCGAGACGAACTCACAGTCGCCCGCCGGCGCCGGCATCTCGGGATCGTCAGCGCTGATGATCTCGACCACTGCAGCCTTGGCGCGGTTCACGGGCAGAGAACTCGATCTGGAAAAAATGCGGGTCATCGCCCAGAACATAGAAGCCCAGATTATCCGGGTGCCGACCGGATGCCAGGATTACTACCCGGCGCTCTACGGCGGCGTGAGCGCGATTCACCTCGATGCGGACGGAATTCGCCGTGCTGCAGTTCCTGTGGCGCCGGAAGAGATTGAAATGCGTTTTGTGCTGGCCTACACGGGTGCGCCGCGACAGTCGGGTATCAACAACTGGGAGGTATTCAAGTCGCACGTTGACGGCGACAAACATGTGTTCCGCAATCTGGAGAAGATTGCTGCGATCGCTCGCGAGATGCACCAGGCTTTGCTGCGCCATGACTGGGAAGACGTCGCACGCTTGCTGCGCGAGGAATGGAAACTGCGTCGGACAAACGCTCCCGGCATCACGACGCCGCTGATTGACAAGCTGATTGCGGTGGCGGGAAAAAACGGCGGCCGCGCCGCCAAGGTATGCGGCGCCGGAGGCGGGGGCTGCGTCCTGATGATGGTGGAGGAGGGCGCGAAGGAAGCCGTCGCGCATGCAGTGGCTGAAGCGGGCGGGCGCACATTGCCCTTGAAAGTTGCTCAGGAAGGGCTGCGCTATGAGACCCAGGCGTAGCCGTCGATCTCGCGGCGTAGTTGGGCGAGATCAACTGACAACGCTTATGATCTCCTTGACGAGTTTCACTTCCCCTCAGCACCTGTCCATCCACTTCAAATGACCGAAGTTCCTTCCTCCCAATCAAAAAGAAGCCACAGGCTGCTTTCCGGCGTGTCAGTTACTGCGCATCCTGGACGCAACGGAACCCGACCCCTCCGGAACGGTCCATGCTGGGAGCCATCAGCAAGAGCTTGCCGTGTTCGCCGAGCTTGTAGGCCTGGGGAAAGTAAAAGAAGGAATCCTGCGGCTGGTAATAGCTGCCGCCTCGCAGAATTCCGCCGCGAGTGTGTTCGTCCTGAAATTCTTCGGTCCACTGCCAGACGTTTCCGACCAGATCCATGACGCCAAACGGGCTGGCACCCTTGGGGTGCGCAGCAACTGCATCCGGAGCACGCATGGCCCGCCCCTGGCCAGGAACGGGCACAGCATCGGCCTGCCAGTCATTTCCCCATGGATAGGCGCGTCCATCGCTGCCTTGCGCCGCATACTGCCACTCCCATTCGTGAGGCAGACGTTTGCCTGCCCAGGCCGCGTAAGCGCGGGCATCTTCGAGCGAGACCCATGTCACGGGCTTGTTCTCCCATCCCGATGGATAGGTTCCCTCTTTCCAGTCGTGGAGGAAGTTCAGATCATCTTGCGGATGATAATGAGTGGCATCGACAAATTTCTTGAACTGCGTGTTGGTCACCGGATACTTATCGATCCAGAATGACTTCACGTGCAGGGTGTGATCGTGAAAGCGGCGCGGCGAATCTTCCCACGGATACTGCACATCGACTCCGACATCGTCGAATCCTTCAAGCTCGATACCCACCACGCGGAAGTGGAAGTCACCCTCGGGAATGTTGACCATGTCCGCAGGCGATCCCGAAGGCGGCTTGGTGACGGCGATGGGCACGATCTGCTGCGGCAAGACCTTCCACTCGTGGGAGTACGTGGAGAGCGGAGTCATACTCCATTCCTTCATCTTCGCCATCAATGTTTGAACCTTGGCATCCGGCGCTCCGGGAGCGGCCAGCAAAGCTCCGAAGCCGTGGCTCTCGATGGGGAAGCTCAGTTCCACTTTGCCAGCCTGATTTTTCACTGGCTGGAGTTCGACTCCGTGATAGAGATCGAAATAGCGCATGCCGTTTTCAGACGGCAGTTCGATCTGCGAGCCTTCTACGTTGTAACTATTGCGATTCACAATCGTCCAGACGGTCTGCTGTCCCAGCGGCCAGCGGCTGGCAAACACCCCATAGCGCGACATCAGCACCAGCGGCTCCCAGTCGGGACTGACCAGAAACGGAGCGAGTGCGCGCTCCATGGTAGCGAGGCGGCGGGTCGCCTCGGCGTCGCGCGCAGTGATTCCGTTCCAGATGCCCCATACATTCTCCCAGCTCTCCCAGCCCACACCGTTCAGGAAGGCGAACTGCAGGTTGTCGGTCTTGTCGCGTTTCCAGCGATCGGAAATGTTGACCTGGTGCCGTGTTTCAAGCCACTTGTACTTGTCCACCCTGGGCACAAAAGAGTATTCATATTGCCCCCAGGTCATCAGATCCCAAGCCAAGTCGCCATCTGAAGGATCGGCCTCCGGCTCGAAAACGAGCGGATGACCCGTCTTGTCGGAGGCCAGCGAAAAAGACGCTGGAACCCCGTCCTGAGTGTCGCCGTTGACGCCGTCGGCTCCGACTTCCGCCATCAGGGCGGCAATCGCCTCGGGCCAGGGCTTTCCCGGATCGCGGGTTCCCTGATCCCACATCATCATGGGGAAGAGCACGCGGACATTGCGGCGATGAAAGTCGGCGACCATCTGCCGCACACCGGGTATGCCTCCTGGCATAGAGCGGATGAGGTCGTGTTGGTTCCGATCGTCAATCCCCATATTTGGATAGGTCGGCCAGATGAGAACCGCATCGATGCCGCCGTATCGTTTTTCCAGGTCATCGAGATAACGGTCGACCGTGTAGCGGCGGGCGACGGGGTCGTAGAAGTAACGATCGTGAACCATCATCTGCGGCTGAATGAAACTGGACTGTGTCCACTGTAGGGCAGGCAGGTCGTAGCGCGAGCCGTCATAGCCGACGCGAATGCGGCGCTCCTCGCGCCAGCGGCGAAGATCGGTGAGCCATGTATCGTGCTCCTCCGGAGTGCAGGGATCCATTCCGCCGAACCAGGATCGTCTGTCCCATGGCGCCCGGTTGAAGCACTCGGGCGAAGGGATCTGCTGGCCCTCGGGTGAGCGACCGAACTTCAACACCAGTATGGAGTGTCGGAGAGCCTCATATTGCGAAGTGGCGGTGTCACTTGCATCCTGGGCTGAAAGCACGCCGACAGCAAAGAGAAGAGTTGCAACAGCGAAAGGCGCGACGCGGAATCTCATGAGTGCACTCCCGAAGACAAGTGGTTATTTCGGACGAATACACAGGTCAACGCGGCCAAGTTAAAACGTTTCAAATATGATGTCAAACCAGCGAACTCCCACACGGAATCAGTCAGAAAGAGTTCATTGCTGATTTACGCGTGCTGGCGTTTTCTGTGCTCTTGCCCACGTGGCAGCGCTGACAAGAACGGTGACGCTATGCGATTCCGGCGCTCGCAAGGCACCGGGGCGGGAGCAGCTGTCAGTGGGGAAGGATCCCCATTTGCATTCATTCACTGTTACTTGGGGATGATCGCTCCGCAGATGGGTCTATAATTATCGTTATCGGGCCCGGGGTTCTGCATGCCGTTCCGATCTTATCTCCTGTTGCCGGCGACGCTGTTGATCGGTTTGCCTTTTGCCCGTGCTGGCGCGACCCCCCTGCCTCACATGACGAAACAGACGCGTCAGGAAGTTGTCCGCGCTTTCAACGCCGAGCTCTGCTACATCCGAACCAACTTCCCGATGGGGAAGACGGGGCTCAGGCTCAAGGACGGAAAGCTCACACCTTCGGGAGAGGACTTGCAGCACCTGATGGCGCTCTGGGGACCCGCTGCCAAGCCGGGCGACCAGGCACGAATTACCGACGTCGTGATCAAGGATGACCACATTCACTTTGAGTTCAACGGCGGCCCGGTCAAGAAGACCAAGTGGTATCAACGGATACAGATTCAGGGAGCGGGCGGTTCCACTCCGATTGCCCCATCGGACTCTAATGCTAACGCTCGCGGATCGTTCGTCGACCTCTACTTTGATAAGTATGTCCCTGAACTCACGGGCCCTGAACTGAAACAACTGCTCCGGCCTGTGTTTGACTTTGATTCCAAGTCCGGGGTGGAAGCCTACCTCGAGACGGTTCCCCCGAAGGTCAAAGCCGCGATTCAGAATCACCGCGTACTGGTTGGGATGAATCGCGACATGGTGATCTACTCCAAAGGGCGGCCACCGAGGAAATTGCGCGAGCACGACGGCGAGACCGAATACGAGGAATGGATCTACGGCACACCTCCGCAGGACGTAGACTTCGTCCGTTTTGTGGGAGATGAAGTCGCCCGCGTCGAGACGATGAAGGTCAATGGCGAGAAGGTCGTGCGCACAGAACGCGAAGTGGATGTTCCTCAAGTCGCTGCTTCGGAAGAACCTAGCAATCGCCCAGTCAACGCCCCCAGCCTGCGAAGGCCTGGAGAGGACATGCCGGAGGCACGGCCGGCCGGAGGAATTGACCCCACTCTGCCGCAGGGATCGCCGCCTTCGAACGACCCCAGCGGTTCCACGCCGAACTAGAGTGGGGCTCAGGTCCAGAGAACAGACCAGATGATCGAGGCCCTCGACCTGACACCTGTCACCTGCTCCACTACACTATTCGTGTGAAGATCGCCCTTGGCCAGATCAATCCCACGGTCGGGGATTTTTCCGGCAACGCTGCCAAGATCGTTCAATTTGCCGGGCAAGCTCGTAGTGCCGGGGCCAGCCTGATTCTGTTTCCCGAATTGTCGGTGTGCGGATACCCGCCTCGCGATCTGGTGGAAAGGCCGTCGTTTGTCGTACGGAACCGCGAATGGGCGGAGAAGATCGCGTCGGAGACGCAGGGAATTGCCGTCATCTGCGGCCTGGTGACTCCTGCGCATGCCGAAACCGGTAAATCCGTGATGAATTCCGCGGCTCTCATAGGCGACGGCCGCATCCAGTTCATTCAATCGAAGATGCTGCTTCCGACGTACGATGTCTTCGACGAAATGCGCAATTTTGCCCCGGCGAAGAGCCAACAACTCTTCCGTTTTTGCGACAAGCAGGTTGCGTTGACGATCTGCGAGGACGCCTGGAACGACAAGCATTTCTGGAACCGGCGACTTTACGGAGTCGATCCGGTCGAGGAACTTGTGCGCGCGGGCGGGGATGTCGTGCTCAATGTCTCGGCCTCGCCTTTCTGGCTCGGGAAGCGCGAGTTGCGGCGTGACATGCTGGCAACGATTGCCAAGAACAACAAAATTCCTGTGGCGATGGTCAACCAGGTCGGTGGCAACGACAGCCTGGTGTTCGACGGATCCAGTGTGGTAATGGCTCCGGACGGGCGCGTGGTAGCTCAGGCGAAGTCGTTTGCCGAGGATATTGTCTTCTTCGATACGCAGAGCCTTACCGGCGATAAGCACGAGCAGATCGAGGGCGAGGAGGGCAGCGCGTATGCGGCACTCGTCCTGGGCACGCGGGATTATGTGCGGAAATGCGGATTTCAGCGCGTCATCATCGGCCTGAGCGGCGGCATCGATTCCGCGTTGACGGCAGCCATTGCGTCCGACGCGCTGGGTCCGGAGAATGTGATCGGAGTCGGCATGCCGGGGCCCTATTCTTCCCAGGGTTCGATCGACGATGCCCGGCAGCTGGCAAAGAATCTTGGGATTCGCTTCGAACTGCTCTCGATCAACGACATCTACGAAGCATGTGTGAGGACACTGGCGCCTGTCTTCGCCGGGCTGCAAGCCGACGTTACCGAGGAGAACATCCAGTCACGCAGCCGAGGGCTGGTGTTGATGTCCTTGTCGAACAAGTTCGGCGCTCTGGTGCTTTCGACGGGCAACAAGAGCGAGGTGGCGGCGGGGTACTGCACTCTCTACGGTGACATGGTCGGGGGCCTGGCCGTTATCTCGGACGTTCCCAAGACTCTTGTCTATCGGCTCGCTGCGTATCTGAACTCGGACCGGCCAGTAGTTCCGCAGGCGACGATCGACAAGGCTCCTTCTGCCGAGCTACGGCCCGATCAGAAGGACTCGGACTCCCTTCCGCCCTACCATGTGCTGGATGCAATTCTGGAGGACTACGTCGAGGAAGCACGATCCGCCGAACAGATTGCCGTTGCTCACGATCTTGACCTTGGCCTGGTCAAGCGGGTCATCCGCATGGTGGAGCGTAGCGAATACAAGCGCCAGCAGGCCGCACCCGGCATCAAGATTTCCAGCAAGGCGTTTGGATACGGACGCCGTTTCCCCATCGCGGCAAAGTCGGAGCTGTAACGGTGTTTCCCATCGGCACAAGGGAAATGCGATAAGATCACACAACCTCAAGTCGAGCGCAGAGTTGGCATGTAAGCCAGAGGTGGCGAAGCGGTATTTTCGCATCCTGGCTGAGGTCGGGGTGGGCGACGAGCGTCCGGAGCTGAAAATGGCTCGCCGGAAGTCAGGGAACGTAACCCGAAATTGATCCGGCCGTGTTGAAAAGCACACATCCTTTGAAAGGAATTTATGTTTAGAAGCGTAGTCGTAGGTCTTTCCTTGGCCGCCATGGCTTTTGGACAAACAAAACCGGCAAAGCCAGCCGCCAAGCCGACCGCGAAGGCCAGCGCGTCTTCTCCTGTTGCCGCCAACAGTCTCCCATCCGAGGATGCCGTTAACTCTTTCATGTACCAGATGGTTGGATACAACCCAACCGTTACGTGGAAGGTCGCCGACATCCGCCCGACGGAAGTTCCGGGCCTGACCGAAGTCTCGGTGGTGATTTCGGACCAGCAAGGTTCTACCCAGAACAGGTTCCTGGTTACCGCCGACGGCAAGCACGCCATCACCGGCGAGATCATCCCTTTCGGCCCCAAGCCTTTCGAGGGAGCTCGACTCAAGTTGGAGAAGGGCGTCAACGGCCCCTCGCGGGGACCGGCCAAGGCCCCCGTCCTGGTCGTTGAGTTCAGCGACATGCAGTGTCCCCACTGTAAACAGGTTGCTCCTGTGCTCGAGCAGGTTCTGGCGCAGGAGCCAGACGTACGCTTTGTCTTCCAGAATTTCCCCCTTCCCGTGCACAGCTGGGCCGACAAGGCTGCCGGCTACGTGGATTGCATCGGGCGCACCTCCGGCGACGCAGTCTGGACTTTCATTCAGAAGACTTTCGAAGATCAAGCCAACATCACCGAGGCCAACGTGGATGAGAGGCTGAAAGAGATCGCCACTGCGGCCGGAGCCAACGGCGATGACGCGGCTGCTTGTGCCGTCAAGCCTGCCACCAAAGCCCGAATCGAGGCTTCGTTGGCGTTGGGCAGGTCGGTCAACATTACAGGTACGCCGGCCATCTTCGTCAATGGGCGCTTGTTGAGCGGAGGCGTGCCGGAAGAAGTTCTCAAACAGGTTGTGGAGTTTGCGGCGTCCCAGGAAGGCGAGAAACAGGAAACATCCAAGTAGTCGATTGCAGGTGGCCGGACTTAGATGCGGTGGCAGGGTCAAGCCGACAACCAGCCTACAGACGGCGGACTACCTGCTCCGGCTATTTGGTCAACCAGATTTCCGGCGCTTCGTCTCGTTCCGGACCGCGAACGACATAGGGCGTGATCACGATCAGCAATTCGTCGTCTTCCTTCTGCTTGCCACTCTCCGAGGCCAACGCTTTCAGGCCGGGAATCCGCGAAAAACCAGGCAATCCACTCAGGCTTTTCTGTTCGGATTTGGTGATCATTCCGGCGACGACCGCCGGCTCCCCATCTTTGAGGGCGATGCCCCCCTTGTACTCGCGGTTGGAAATCACCGGCACGCCGTTCAGGCTGGCGCCGCCAAGCGTGCGGAATTGCAGCTCGAGCTGGAGGCTGACATCCGATGTGCCGTGCACGGAGGGTTTGGCTTTAATTGTGAGGCCCAAGTCTTCGTAGTTGAAAGATGGAATTGGGGCTGTGAAGGACTCGTTTCCAATCACCTGTGAAATAGCGGCATTGTTGAAGATCGGCGCGAAACTAGCGTTAATGATGGGATATCGTGCCCCGAGTTTGAACGTCGCGTCTTTTTCGTGCGAAGCGCGGAGCGTCATGTGTTCCAGCGTCCGGACAGAACTTTCATTCAGGGACAACGTCGCCCGCAGTTGATCCAGGCTCAACCCCATCAACGTGATGCCGCCGCCGAACGTTGCGAGAGGCTGACTGAAGATCGAGTTCTGCTGGCCCTGCAGCTGCGCGAGGAGCGCCTCGATGCTTTCGTTTCCAGCCTGATTGATGCCGCCCGATGAGATCAGCTGGTTGATCAAATCCTGAAGGTCCTGCCCGCCTAACGCGGCCAAAGCTCCGATCGGAATATTGAAGAGTTTGAATTCATTCGGAATGTGCAGGCCAATGTTGCGGGTGTAGCTGTAATCCACTTCGTAAACTTTGACGTCGATCAATACTTCAGGCCTGGTGGAATCCAGCGTATCGAGAAACTTCGTCGCCGCTTCCAATGTTCCCTGAGGGCCCCGCAGGGTGATCGTGCTGGCGGCGGTATTCAGACTCGCGAAACGAAGGTCGAACAGTGAGCGCAGCGCATTCAACAGTTCATTCAGCTCCTGCGGAGCCGGGCCACCCGGAATGTAGAACGAGCGCATCCCCATGCGGTCAAAGACGCGGTGGTTTTCGGGAGAGTCAAGCGCCGCAAACAATACCTTCTCGTCCAATGCGACGGCAAAGCCCTTGCTGACGACTTCGGCCGCCTGCATGGCAGTGGGAAAGTCGACGTCTTCGATGTCGAATCGGACACGTCGGTTGGGGAAAGAGTCGTCAAAGATGACGCTCAGGCCATAGCTTTGGGCGATCGCGGTGAGCAGCCCGCGGGAATCGCCACGATAGTGAAAGTCGTGCCGTTCTTCCTTGGGCTTGGCCGCAATCCCATCGGCGCTGGCAACCAGTTCAGCGGCGTTGTCAGCGTGAACAGGAATCGGTCCGGCCGCATCGCGAAGCCGCTGCTGCGCGAATTCATTCTCAGGGTCGAGGTGCAACGCTTGACGGAACTCCGCTAACGCTTCGATCTGCTGGCCTTCGAGCAGACTGTCGCTGCCGCGTTCCAGGTGAGATGTGACCAGTTGTTGCCTCATCATCTCCCGGGCGGTCAGGTACTCGACATTCTGTGGCACGATGCTGGACGCGCGTTCGAATTCGACAAGCGCTTCGTGCAGGTTCTTCTCGCGCTGAAGCCTGAGCCCACGGGAAAACGCGCTCCGCGCCGCCTTGAGGTCTTTCGAGGAACCCTGACAGGCCGGTGCTCCCGGCGCATCGGAGCACATCGACGCCGGTTTGACCGGAACGCCATCTGCAGCCAGGCACACTCCTAATCCCAGCACCGCCACTGTGAAGAACAAGCGCATCGTTCTGACTACTATAGAATGCGCTGCTCCTAGTGTCTTGCAAAGAGGAATTAGGGCAAGGAGCCGCTAGCGGTAACGGTTTCAGGAGCCTGGCTCTAAGCGGTAAATTCAGGATGTTCAAGCAATTCAAGATTCGAGATCGGCTCACCTTACCAACAGTCTTTCCATCCGCGTGGCTCTTCCGCTATTGTTATCGCACTCTACGACCACCGCGCAAAGTCTGACATCTCCGCTCGCGGGTTCGAACCGCGCCGGCATGCCACTCAGGAATTTGTCGATCACCAGTTCTTTCTTCACGCCGATCACGCTCTCGTAGGGCCCGGTCATACCCACGTCGGTGATGTAAGCAGTGCCTCCGGGAAGGACGGTCTCGTCAGCCGTCGGGATGTGGGTGTGGGTGCCGACAACGGCCGTTACGCGGCCATCGAGATACCAGCCGAACGCATTTTTTTCGGAAGTCGCTTCGGCGTGAAAATCGACGAAAATCACCTTGGCTTTGACCTTCTCCAAAATCCTGTCGGCGAAACGGAACGGGTCGTCACTTTGCCCCATAAAGACGCGTCCCTGCAGATTGATGACCGCATAGGGTGTGCCGTTTTTCTGGCCTTCATACAGGCCCCATCCGGGTAAGCCGGCGGAGAAGTTTGCCGGACGCAGCACACGTCGCGCGGGACTATGCGGATTACTGTCCGCCATCTGGAAGTACTCGATGATCTCGCGTTTGTCCCAGACGTGATTGCCAGTGGTCATCACATCGATACCCAGCTCGAAGAGTTCTTCCGCGAGCTGTGGCGTGATGCCGAAGCCGGCGGCGGCGTTCTCGCTGTTGGCGATCACGAGATTAATGGAGTATTTCTTGACGAGTTCGGGCAGGCGTTCCTTGACGATGGTCCGCCCCGGCCGCCCAAAAATGTCACCGATGAAGAGGATGTTCAAGAACAGGTCTCAGGTTTCAGGTGTCAGCAAAGCGCGCTCGCTGCCCAGAGGGATCACCGAAACTCGATGGTATCACGCGAAAAGAGATGTAACCCACGTGCCGTCGATCACCGATCTTCGATTTCCGCCGTCTTCAGGAAGTTGTAGTTCCCGGATGGATTCAGGGTGACGTTTCGCACTCGTTGCGAGTGCACGAGCACATTGTCGAAGTACCACAAGTTGATGTAGGGCAGGTCTTGCGCCAGCAAATCCTGCAATTCTGCATAGAGCTGCTTGCGGACACCCTGATCCGTCTCGCGGCGCGCCCGGTCGATCAAGGCGTCGACTCGCGGATTCGAATAGAACCCCCGGTTTGCTCCATTCGGCGGAAACCTTGCCGAGTGAAAGATGGACTCAAAGATGTCGGGGTCTTCGTTGCCCCCGATCCAGCGCAGGGAATAGAACTGAAATGCTCCGCTCGTAACATCGGCGAGGAAGGTTGCAAACTCGAAGGTGCGGATGTCGAGGACGATGCCAACCTGTTTCAGTTGCTGCTGCAGGACCGCCGCCATCAGCCTCGTCGATTCCTCCGTCGATGTCTTCATCTCCAGATGGAACCGGACGCCGTTGATGGCACGATACCCGGCCGCATCGAGTATCTGACTGGCCTTGTCGGTATCGTGGCGATAGGTCTTGACTTCCGCGTTGTAAGCCCAACTTTCCGGTGGCAGCACGCTCGCGGCGGGTTGTGCGAACCCGCGCCAGATGTACTCGATCAGCGGACCGCGGTCGATCGCGTAGGCGATCGCCTGCCGTACTCGAACGTCGCTGAGGTGCGGATCGCGCAGGTTGAATGCGAGATACGAAAGGATCGTTCCGGGGGCCTGCTGGACGACGAGCTGCGGTTCGCGTTGGAGGGTAAGCACCATGTCGGAGGTCAGCGCATTGATGGCGACGTCGGCGCTCCCTTTGCGCAGTTCGAGCGCCCGGGTCGTCGTGTCGGGAACGACGGTGAAGTGGACCCGCGACACCCTGGCTTTGGTTCCCCAGTAATTGTCATTGCGCTCCAGGATGACTTCCTTGTCCTGCTCGGCGCTCACAAACTTGAACGCACCCGAGCCAATCGGATGGCGCGTCATCTCGTCTAGGGTTCCGTAGGGGACGATTCCGATTGCTCCGTCGGAAAGGTTCCACGGCAGGGTTGCGAACGGTTCCTTCAGGTGAAAGACGACGGTGTTATCGTCCAGGGCCTCGATGCGATCTACGAATCTGTACACCGACTTCTTAGTGCTGCGAATTTTGCCTTCGAGCAGGGAATCGAAGGTCCACTTCACGTCACGCGACGTAAGTGGACGTCCATTATGAAACGTCACGCCGTGACGTAGATGAAAGACGTAGGTCAGCGGATCGGGATTCTCCCATCGCTCCGCCAGTCCAGGCTGCACGTTCAAATGCTCATCGCGAGTGAGCAACGCATCAAACAGCAATTCGTCGATTCGCTCGGATTGCGCGTCCAGGCCGACACGCGGGTCGAGGTTGGTTGGGCTGCTCTCGATGATCATCACTAGAGTGTTTGGATCGGGCGCCTGCGAGCAGGACAGGAACAGAAAGATCGAGGCACAGATCATGCAAATCAGCACGACCTGGGCAGCGGTCCTAGGCCAGCAGTCACGCATAGGAAATCTTTCCCAGAATTGCGGGACGTTTCGCTCCCGTCGCTGACGGCACATTAGACGGCCGCCGGTGCCAGGTTTCATAGGCAAGCACGGCAAACGCGAGTGCTTCCTTGGCTTCGCCCGGTACGCCAAATTCATGGGAGAAGCGCAGCGTGATTCCCAATCGTGTGAGCTCTTCTCGCAGCATCGCCATCAGCGTCGGATTCTTTGCGCCGCCACCGGAAACAACCATTTCCCGGTATCCACCGCGTTTTGGGATGACGAAACGTTGAACGGCGTCAGCGATCGAGCGCGTCGTCAGAGCGGTAGCCGTTGCGACGATATCATGCCGGTTTTTCCCACGGCACAACTGGAGATAGCGGCGGACATATTCGCGACCAAATTCTTCACGCCCGGCGGTACGGGGCGGCCGCTGATGGAAAAAGTGAGCCCGCAAGAGTTTTGTGATGAGGTCGTAGAGCACGCGCCCTGAAGCCGCGACTCGGCCATCGCGATCGTACTGGCGGCCGAAGAGTTTTTCCATTACGGCATCGATGACCATATTGCCGGGACCAGTATCGAAGGCTATGACTTGTTCCGGTCTGGCACCGGCGGGAATCGCCGTCAGGTTTGCGATTCCGCCGATATTTTGCGCAATGCGGCCGATACGCGGGTCCCGGTAGAGCACGTAGTCGAGGAACGGAACTAGCGGAGCACCTTTGCCGCCCGCCGCCATGTCGGCAGGCCGGAAATCCGAAACAACCGGTATGCGCAGCCGAGATGCCAGCAGCGCGGCTTCGCCGGTCTGCCAGGTAACCGCGAGCTTCCTTCCGAGATACGTTGCCGGAGCACCCTGGTGATAGAGCGTCTGTCCATGGCATCCGACGAGGTCCAGACCCGCCTGATGCTTGCGGGCAGTCTTGAAGACAGCTTCAGCATAGAGCTCGCCGAGCAGGAAGTTGAGACGCGCGAGATCAGCAACTCGGGCCGCGTCGGAGTTCATCATGTGCAAGATGGTCCGCCGCACCGGAGCCGGGAACGGATATTCCTCGTGGGCAATGAGTTTGAAGGTCGAGCGACGGGCGGTCTTGGTTCCACTAATACGCACCAACGCGACATTGATCCCATCCGCAGAGGTGCCGCTCATCACTCCGGCTACGATCATAAGGCGCGCTCCTGTCGCTCGAGGGCGTCGAGCCGGATTTCTTCTCCGAACTCCCAGAGCTGGCGGGTGAGTTTCTCGACTTTTGCCGTCGTGGGAACGGGAGCGGGCCGCCAGCCTCGAAGCCATCTCTTCTTGAAGGCCATCACTCGCTGCGCCGATTCCTCCACCCGTTGAGCAAAGCGGCGATCGCGTTCGGCCTCGCGGATCATCGCCTCATGTGCGCGCCGGATGAGCTCTTCCTGGTGACAAATCAAGCCGAGGTCGCCTCCGGCTCGAATATGTCCGATCACCGCCTGCTCGATCGGCGCGGCCGCGAGAACGCCGCCCATTTCCAAATCGTCGGAACAGATCAGCCCGCGATAGCCGATCTTCTTGCGCAGGATGCCGGTGATCCATTTCTTCGAAAGCGACGCGGGTGTTTCTTCTTTTGTGACGGCGCGAAAAGCCGCGTGCGAGACCATAACAAATGGCAACTCACGACGCATGGTGCGATAGGGAACCAGATCCTGCTCCCACAGTTTCTTGAGAGTCTTGTTCACGCGGGGCAGATCGTGATGCGTGTCAAGATTCGCCTCGCCGAGGCCGGGGAAATGCTTGCCACAGCCAAGCACGCCAGACTCGTCCAGTCCGCGCAAGAATTCGCGCGCGTAAAAGACAACCCGCTTCGGGTCGGAGGAGACCACGCGAGAACTCATCACCGACCGCGAGGCGTCAAAAGCGAGGTCGAGCGCGGGAGCGAAATCAACATTGAAACCCAGAGCCCGGCAGTTCGCGCCGAGGATGCGTCCATGCTTGCGGAAGACCTGGCGATTGCCGGTGGAAAAAACGGCGGCCGCCGAAGGCGCGGGACCCAGCACATTGCGGAAGCGATCCACAGTGCCGCCTTCCAGATCGACGCAGGTGAATAACGGCGTCGTCACGAATTTCTGGCACTCGCGGAGCAGTCGATACGTCTGCTCAACCCCAGTGATATTCCGGGCAAACAGAATTACTCCCGCCGGCTGAACGCGCGTGAGCAGGGAAGCCAGCCGCGTCGACATCTCAGTCCCATCAAAGCCGATGATGAGAGGTTGGCCGATGTTTGCGCGCATTGGCATGTACGCCATCAGGTTTCATTCCCCCAAGACTCTGAAGGAGAACTCCGGCTCACGACCGACTTAAACCATTGGGCGATGGCTACGCAGTAGATGATGAGCGCGATCTGCCGTACAAAGGATCCGCTCACGGCCACAATTTGGCCCACGGTCAATGAAAGAGAAACGAAGCTCAACAAGGCGTGAACAGCAAGGTCGGTTCCCATTAAGACGGAGGCAATCCTCACAGATTTCTTCGGGAACTTGAATGCAAACAGAAAAAAGTAGATTGCAGCGATGACCTGAAAAACTTTGTTCCAGATGCTCCAGAAACTTATGCGAGGACGCACAGGTCCGAAGAAGTGGCCTAGGGCGACGCGGTGGATTTCCTGCGCCAGCAACAAGACGCAAACGACGAGAAGGACAGCCATCAGGCCCGTCGTGATCCAATTGCTGTCGATCGTGATTTCCCAGCTGCGCCACCAACTGGTCTTTTCGCTCATATCCTCCCTATTTGCTCAATCAAGAGTTCCGAACGACTCGCGACCAGCGACCGTCTACTCAATCTGTCTCTTCAACTCCGCCAGCAAGTTTAGCGCCTCCAGCGGTGTCAGCCGATTCAAATCCACTTCCCGTAACTTCTCCAGCACCGGCTGCGAGATTGGCGTGAAGATCGTCAACTGTGCCGGACGCTCCGGTTGCGATCCCGGAGTCAAATGCTCCGACATGCGATGCTCAGCCGTCTCGTGCTCCGCCAGCACTTCACGCGCCCTAACCACAACGTCGTTGGGCAAGCCCGCCAGTTTAGCGACTTCGATTCCGTAGCTGCGATCCGCCGCGCCCGGCTCGACCTTGCGGAGGAACACCACGCTCCCGCCTGCCTCTTTCACGGACACATGGTAGTTCTTGACGCCACTGAGTTGCTCAGCCAGTTCTGTCAGCTCGAAATAATGCGTGGCGAACAAGGTCTTCGCCCGAACCCGCGCGTGCAGATACTCAATCGCCGCCCACGCAATCGCCAGACCGTCATAGGTCGCCGTGCCACGCCCAACCTCATCGAGCAGGATCAGCGACCGCGGTGTAGCCGTATGCAGGATCGCTGCCGTCTCCGTCATCTCGACCATAAATGTCGAGCGCCCGCGCGCCAGATTGTCGCTCGCGCCAATACGCGTGAACACGCGATCGACAATTCCCAGCCGCGCCGCTCGCGCCGGCACAAACGATCCCATTTGCGCCAGGATGACGATCAGCGCGGCCTGCCGCAGATAGGTACTCTTGCCGCCCATATTCGGCCCGGTCAGCACGATGATGTTGTGCGTCGAAGCATTGAGAAACAGATCGTTGGGCACGAACCGCTCGCTGCCTGCTGCCAGTTCCTGCAGTTCGATCACCGGATGCCGCCCATCGACGATCTCCAGGTCGCCAGCCTCTTCCGGCTTCTCGGCAAACTTCGGACGGCAATAATTCCGCAGCGCTGCGATATGCGCCAAACACGCCAGCACATCCACTTCCGCCAGCGCCAGCGCCGTCTGCCGGATGCGCTTCGCCTGGGCCGCGATCGTGGACCGCAGTCCTGCAAACAGCCGGCGCTCGATCTCGACGATCTTCTCCTGAGCATCCAGAATCTTCGATTCGTACTCTTTCAGCTCCGGAGTCGTGAAACGTTCGGCGTTGACCAGCGTCTGTTTGCGTTCATAGTCGGTGGGCGCCAGATGCAGGTTCGCCTTCGAGATCTCGATGTAGTAGCCGAAAACGGAATTGAACTTCACCTTGAGCGAGCCGATACCCGTCCGTTCGCGCTCACGCTGTTCCACTTGCGCCAGGTACTGCTTGGAGTTGCGGCTCAGGTCGCGCAGTTCGTCGAGATCGTGGTCTACGCCGGTCGCAATGACACCACCGTCGCTGAGTGTCAGTGGTGGCTCGAGCACGATCGTGCGTTCGATGGTTTCTCGCAGATCGCTCAGGTCGTCGATCAACTGATGCAGCGCTCCGAGCCGGGCCGCCAGGAGACCGGAGAGGACTTGCCGTAAGTGAGGAATGCGCGCGAGAGACGCCGCCATGGCCAGCACGTCGCGAGGATTCGCCGTCTCAAGGGTGACGCGGCTCAGCAGGCGCTCCAGATCGAGAATTCCGTCAAGTGCACGCCGCAGTTCTTCCCGCCGAACCGTATCGTTGACTAGCGCTTCGGCTGCGTCCAGGCGCGCTTCGATTTCGGAACGATCCAGAGATGGCCGGAGCATCCACGCGCGAAGCAAACGCTTGCCCATCGGCGTGATCGTGGAATCAATGCAGCGAAATAGAGTCACCCCTGCATCCGTACCGGCAAAGAGCGGCTCCATCAGTTCGAGGTTTCGTACCGTGACCGCATCTAGAACCAGACAGTTCTGCCGCTCATAGAAGCCGATGCGATCGACATGATCGAGCGTGCCGCGCTGCGTGGAGCGGATGTAGTAGAGAATCGCGCCCGCTGCCGAAGCCGCTGCCGGCTTGCCCGCCAGTCCGAATCCTTCGAGCGAGAGCACGCCGAAGTGGTTCTCCAGCAGCGGAACGGCGTGGTCGGGAGCGAAGACCCAATCTTCCAGAGGCGTTTCCGCAAAAGCGACCGATGTGGAGCCAAGGTTGGCGAGACGGGCGCTCCTCGCTTCCGTCTCGTGGAGCGACGACCGCATTTGCGCCCCACCGGAGACAACGTGAGGGGCACGCTGTCCATCGTGCCTCATCTCAAATAAAGGCGCGGAAGACGCGTAAAGCAACTCTTTTGGCCGTAATTGTTCAAGTTCTTCTTGAATGCGTCGGCCAGCCGCCTCCCCGGCGAACTCCGTTGCCCGGAACTCGCCCGTTGAGAGGTCCAGCGCTGCAAATCCCACTCGCTCTCCGACCGCCGCCACTGCTGCCAGGAAATTGTTCTCTTCCGAACCAAGCGACGAATCTGCTGCTGTCCCCGGCGTGACCACGCGGGTTACTTCGCGCCGCACAAGTTTCTTGGCCAAGCGCGGATCTTCCATCTGTTCGCAGATTGCCACTTTGAATCCCCGACGGATCAGCTTGGAGATGTATCCCTCTGCCGCGTGGTAGGGCACTCCGCACATAGGAATCGCGATACCCTTTTCTTTGTTGCGCGAAGTCAACGTGATCTGCAGTTCGCGCGACGCCACAACGGCGTCATCAAAGAAGAGTTCGTAGAAATCGCCGAGCCGGAAGAGCAGAAGAGCGTTGGGATGCTCCTTCTTGATCGCGGCATATTGCCGCATCAGAGGCGTGGAAGGATCGGACATTGGCGATTGGTAATTTGTAATTTGTAATTCTCCGATTTGCAAACACCAACTGGTATCGCCCAACGGGCCGTCGCCGTGGACCATAACGGTCCATCCCTTGCCGATTTCCCGTGAGTGAGCGCGAATCGCATTGACTCGTCTGTCGCGTTTTTGTTCTCCTAGCCCCATGGAACTCCGCAAGGATCCCATCACACGCTCCTGGGTCATTACCGGAGACGATGTTCCGGAGCCAACTCCCCGGGCCGGCACCTGTGCGTTTTGCGGCGATGCAGCGCAACCTCTTCAGGTGATCACCACGCTGCCCGGAATCGATGGCAGTCCGTGGTCGACGCGGGCCGTCGTCCACCCCAATCCGCTCTATCACATCGAAGGCGAGCCTGCCCGCCGTGGGGATGGTCTCTATGACCGGATGGGCTCGGTGGGGGCGCACGAGGTGCTGCTTGAAAACTCGCATCACGATCGCCATCTGTGGAGCGCGAGTGATGCCGAGGTCGAGCAATTCCTGCGCTTGATGGCGCAGCGCATTCAGGACCTGAAGCGCGACAGCCGTTTCAAGTACATCAGCATCTTCAAGAATTTCGGTGCCAGCGCTGGGCAGGAATTCGAGCACCCCAACACACAGCTCACGGCTACGACATTTGTTCCCCGGCGGGTGCTCTACGAATTGCGAGCTGGGCGCGACTACTACGATTCCAAAGAGAGATGCGTATTTTGCGACATCCTGGCGCAGGAAGAACGTCAGGGGCTCCGCGTGGTGGAAGTCCGTGGCGACTACATGGCGTTCTGTCCCTATGCGCCGCGAGTCCCCTATGAGACCTGGATCCTGCCGCGGAATCACGAAGCCTCCTTCGAGCGCACCGGAACGTCGCGCGTGGGCAACTTGCTGGACTTGGCTGCTTTGCTGCGCCGTACCCTGCAACGTATTCGCTCGATCACCGAGGGTTTCCACCTCGTGCTGCACACCTCCCCGAACAGCACCCACGGCTCGGGAGCGCTGGGCTACTGGAAGACGCTCGACGACGACTACCACTGGCACATCGAGATCCTCCCGCTTCTGGAGGCAAAGGCGAAGTCGTATACCTTCAAGGAGGTCTATTATTCTCCGGTCACCTCGGAGACTGCTGTGAAGCGCCTCCGGGACGCGAAGATCTGATCGCCATGCCTGGAGTCACGAGAATCGCTCTCATCTTTGTGTTCGCCTTCGTCGTTGTCACAAATGCTGCCGGGCAAAACAACGCTCCTCCGCCGCCCGAGAAGCAACAGGTCCTCTGGCAGAAACTGGAAGCCTCCATTGCGGACATCGACCGCAACCTCGACGGCGCGATGGGCGTTGCTGTGCTGGACCTCACGGACGGTCACAGGTACCTGCTTCACGCCAACGATGTCTTCCCGCAGGCCAGCTCGATCAAGATCTGCGTCCTCGGGGAACTCTACCGTCAGGCGCAGCAGGGGAAGCTAAGATTGACCGACTTGTACACGGTCAATTCCGCCGACCTTGTACCGGACAGCGACATCATGAACGGCCTGACTCCCGGGGTCACGAAGATTACGTTGCGTGACCTCGCCACGATGATGGTGGCGGTCAGCGACAACGCGGCCACGAATGTGCTCATCGACCGGGTCGGGATGGAAAATGTGAACGCGTTCCTTGATTCTCTGGGTCTCACGCATACACGGCTGCGCCGCAAGATGATGGATCTGAAAGCAGCCAGTGAGGGCAGGGAGAACGTCTCCACTCCGGCGGAGATGACGTCGCTGCTCGAATCGCTGTATCGCGGCAAGGTGCTCAACCGGGAAATGACCGAGGATTTCTTCAAGATCCTGAGCACTCACAAAGACAGCTGGATCCCGCGCGACCTACCCGACGATTTGAAGATCGCCAACAAACCGGGCGCGCTCGAAGGCGTACGCAACGACTCAGGTGTGGTCTTCATCGACAAGCGCCCTTACATATTATCGGTGATGACAACCTACCTGCGCCGTGAACGTGACGGAGAAGAGGCGATCAGCAGGGTATCGCTGGCGGCCTGGCGAATGTTTGACCGCATGGCCCGCGCCAGCGAATACGGGCGTGTCATATCGCCGGGCAACAGCAGCCACTAGCGCAGCTAGAACCGCTGGTTGTGGGAAGTTTCGATGACCATCCGCCGCCTCAAAACCTATGCCGGATCGCAGGGGTATGTGTATCAGTACTACTTTGTAGGCCAACGTCCCTCTCCGGACTCCGATGCGACGGAATACATCTTCGACGTCACCTCCGACGGAAAAACCAGTTATGCCGTCAGCGTCGTACTGCCACGGCAGGCCCTAAGGGATTGGCACCTAACTCATGGCCGTGCCCTGACCAATCCGGAACAGTACGCGGCAGTGAAGCTGCGCCTGTTTCGCGCTTTCGACGAGGTCGCAGACCTGTTTCGGGATGGCCGCGAGCTGGAGGTCGCAACGGCGTTCCTGGACGAATCGCTCACTTCCTTGGGGATCGAATAGCCAGGTCATCTCTAACTCATTGTTCCCGCCCCGCCGCTCATGAGTACAAAGGTAACTTGCGCACTGCAATCCATAAGTGACTCAATGTCACCTGGGCCCATATCGCTTCCTCCTGGTAGTTACGGTTATGCATGTCCGACGATACTCGATTTACCATTCCGGAGCGCGGCTGGGAGCGTACGCGCTGATAGGGTTAGGTCTCGCGGTCCTCGTGGGTTGGGCAGGTCACGTTACCGTCTTGATGGCGGTTCTCCCCGATCGCATCACCATGAAACCAAACACGGCCGTCGGATTCCTTGCGGCCGGCTTGGCTTTGTTCTTCCTCGGGCAAGCGGCGCCGCAACACAAGTCAAGGAAACTTGCAGCCGTGATGTCCGGCCTGGTGACGGCTCTTGGGGCCCTAACTCTTGTCGAATACGGTGCTCACCGGGACCTCGGCATCGACCAACTCTTGTTTCGCGACCCCTGGCAGTTTCCGTTTCCAGGACGGATGGCCCACATCACAGCGATGAACTTCTGCTTGGCCGGAGGAAGCCTCTTGCTGCTCTCCCTCTCCCGAAAGCGGGCGATGTGGCCGCAGTTTCTGGCCCTTCTGAGCGGAGCGAGCGCGCTGCTTGCGATCATCGGGTACTTATACGGCGTGCCGCTGCTCTATGGATCGACCCAATACACGTCCATGGCCCTGCACACTGGGCTTGGGTTCTTGATTCTCTCGGCATCCATTCTTCATTCTCGACCGGAGAGCGGCATGATGGGCGTAGTCACCAGCCCGCACGTCGGTGGCTGGATCGCTCGACGCCTGATGCCGATTGCTGTCGTAACCCCCGTCATTCTGGGCGCGATATATCTCCACAGCCGATTTGCTCTGACTGATGCACGAATGGCACTCGCCTGTTTGATGGTTGTCCAAATCGGGCTCTTCGTGTCCCTGATCTGGGGCTTGGCCTATCAGCTGAACCAGGCGGAAGCGGAACGGAAGGTAGCCAACGCGGCCCGCGACACTTCGGAAGCGGAATACCAGAAGATGTTCGAGGAGGCGATCATCGGTATTTTCGAGAGCACGCCTGACGGAAAGTTGCTGAAAGTCAACCCGGCCATGGCTCGTATGTATGGGTACGCTTCTGGAGAAGAAATGAAAGGCGACATCTCCGATGCCGGCGGGCAGCTGTACGTGGATCCGGATCGCCGGCAGGAATTTCGAAAGTTGATGGATTCGGAGGGTTCGGTGCGTCACTTCGAATGCCAGATGCGTCGCAGAGACGGCAGTAGCATGTGGGTATCGGTCAACGCGCGCGCCGTGACCCAGAACGGTGAGGTCGTGCGCTACGGCGGAAGTTTCGAAGAGGTTACCGCCCGTAAATCGCTGGAGGACCAGCTCCGGCAAGCGCAGAAGATGGAAGCGGTGGGACGCCTCGCTGGCGGCGTCGCACACGATTTCAACAATGCCATCGGCGTAATCGTAGGCTACAGCGCACTTCTTCAGGAGCGACTCGCCTCAGACGCAACGGCGCAGCGATATGCGAACGAAATCGGAAATGCGGGCCAGCGTGCTGCGGGGCTGACGCGTCAACTGCTCGCCTTTAGCCGCAAGCAAGTGATCCAGCCGGTGGTACTGAATCTTAATACTGTGGTCGGAGAGACGGAGAAAATGCTACGCCGGCTGATCGGCGAAGATATCGAGCTGGTAATCATCCGCTCCCCTAATCTCGGCAACGTCCGCGCCGACATGGGGCAGGTCGATCAGATACTCATGAACCTCGTCATCAACGCTCGCGATGCCATGCCCCGAGGAGGCAGGCTGGTGATCGAGACATCAAATGCTGAGCTCGACGAGACGAATTTGAGCCACCATGCCTTTGCGAAGCCCGGGCGCTACGTTCTGCTCAGCGTCAGCGATAACGGCTGCGGCATGAACAAGGAGATACTCTCCCACATTTTCGAGCCCTTCTTCACCACGAAAGGAGCAGGGAAAGGAACTGGTCTCGGATTGTCGACGGTGTACGGCATCGTGAAACAGAATGAGGGCTATATCTGGGTTTATAGCGAAGTCGGGCAGGGAGCGCGATTCAAGATTTACCTGCCGCGGGTCGATGCCGCAGCCGCAGCGCCCTCCGACAATGACGATTCCACCGCCGATGGAGGTGCGGAAACCATTTTGCTCGTTGAAGATGACGACGCGATGCGCAGCCTCACTCGTAGCTGCCTCGAGAGCAGCGGCTATCGCGTACTGGACGCATCCGACGGTGAGGCCGCCATCCGCACGGTGACACAGCAGGAAGGGCCGATCCACCTGCTGCTGACCGACGTCATCATGCCCGGCGCCAGCGGACGGCAAGTGGCAGAAAGTCTGCGCGTGGCGCGACCAGAGATGAAAGTGCTGTATATGTCCGGGTATACCGCGGACATCGTGGCTGAGCGCGGAGTCCTCGATGCTGACGTGTCGCTTCTGGAAAAACCGTTCACCAAGGAAGCATTGCTCAAGAAAGTCAGGAGGGTGCTCGACGGAGAAGCCGCCGCCGAGGCTGCCGCCGGCGCTTCTTAGCCCCGCGATTCCAGAGGGATCAGCTCACCCCGGCCCGCCCGGTGTGATATCCATCACATGCACTTGTGATAGCACCCGTTTCGCGGGTTTACGCCCCACCTTCTATAATCACTGCATCTGGGTGGGGAGCCATTCTCCAGCCCGGGCGGGATGTTCTCAAGCCAATGGCTCTGATCTGGTTGCGAGTCGCGCTGATCTGCTACGGAGTCGGTTTGCTGTACGCTCTGGTGGCGCTGACGCGCACTTCGGAAATCCTGAGCAAGGTCGCGCTCCATGCGGCATACCTTGGCATGGTGTTCCATCTCGTGTCGCTGACAGAAGCGGTTGTGGAGACAGGCCAGCTCACGCTGGCTTCCATTCACAATTCCGAGTCTCTGCTGGCGTTTCTGGTCATGGTTGTCTTCATGTTGACCTATCTGGTCTACAAGACGACCTCGCCCGGCATCGTAGTGTTCCCGCTGGTGTTCCTGCTGACATTCGTTGCTTCGACCGGACAGCAGCCGCTCGTGTTCGCCTCAACGGCCGTGAGGAAGGGATGGCTGGCGGCCCACATTCTGATGATCTTTACTGGCTACGCGGCGCTGTTTTTGAGTTTCGGCGCCAGCCTGCTCTACCTCTTGCAGGAACACGCGCTCAAAACCAAGACGAGCGGCGGAATGTTCGCCCGCTTGCCCGCGCTCCAGGTGATCGACGATATCGGCTACCGTTCGCTCATGCTTGGCTTCCCGTTCATGACGTTGGGTTTGATCGCCGGGTCCGTCGTGGCAGAGTCCACCTATGGCAAGGTCGATCTCCTGGACCCGAAGATCCTGTTGTCGGTGCTGATGTGGGCGGTATATCTGCTCATGGTCTATACGCGATTGAGTGCGGGATGGCGCGGCCGCCGCGCTGCCATGCTGGCTAGTGTGGCGTTTGTCGCGGCCATTGTCGCCTGGATCGCCAACTACTTCAGCGGAATGCACAGGTTCGTGGCCTCATGAGATTCCATCTCATCGGTGTGAATCACAAGACGGCTCCGGTTGAGGTGCGCGAACGACTGGCAATCCCCGAGTCACGCCTGCCCGAAGCCTGCAAGAAATTGGCCGAGCATCCGGCGATCGCTGAGGGCATGATCGTCTCCACCTGTAATCGGGTAGAGTTCCTCGCCAACATGAAGAACGGCACCGGGGACCTACGCGAGTTCATCGGGGAGTATTTCTCGGTTGATCCCAGCCAGTTCGAAAAGCATCTGTACGAATTCCGCGAACACGATGCGGTCCGGCACGTCTTTCGTGTAGCTTCCAGCCTCGACTCCATGGTCGTTGGCGAACCGCAGATTCTGGGCCAGGTGAAGGAAGCCTATGCTACGGCGCGCGCCGTCGGTGCCGTTCGCGCTCAGTTGGACCAGTTGCTGACGCGCGCTTTTGCTGTCGCCAAGCGGGTGCGGACCGAAACTGCCGTCGGCTCGTCGTCCGTCTCGGTCGCCTCCGTGGCGGTAGAGCTGGCAAAGAAGATCTTCGGCAACCTGCAGGGCAAGAGCGTCTATCTTGTCGGAGCTGGCAAGATGAGTGAGCTTGCTGCCCGGCATCTACTCGCACACGGCGCTGCCTCGATCTTCGTCGCCAACCGTACGTACGACCGGGCCATCCGAATGGCTAACGAGTTCAATGGGCAAGCGATCGAATTCAACCGTCTGTACGAAACCTGCGATCGCGCCGACATCATCATCACGTCGACCGGCGCTCCCCATTTCATTTTCCGGCCGGAGCATGGCGAACAATTTATGGCGCGCAGGCGCAACCGGCCCATGTTTTTCATCGACATTGCGGTGCCTCGGGATGTGGATCCCGAACTCAACAAGCTGGACGGCATCTTCGTCTACGACATTGACGATCTGCAGCAGGCTATCGCCAGCCACGTGGCCGACCGTAAGAAGGAGGCGGAGAAGGCAGAAGCGATCATCAATGGCGAAGTAGAAAAGTTCCAGGCTCGCCTGCAAACCCTCGACGTGGTGCCGACGATTGTTTCCCTTCAGGACCACCTGGAGACAATTCGCCAGGCTGAAATTGACCGTGTTCGCGGACGCCTGGGCGAAATGAGTCCTGAGCAGGAACTTGCCGTCGAAGCCTTGACACGCGGCATTATCAACAAGATCATGCACACTCCGATCAGCACTTTGAAATCCGCCGCGCGCGACCCGGAATCGACAACCGTGATCGAGCTCGTGCGCCGGCTCTTCAACCTGCAGGACAGGCAAAAGGCCGTGGCGTCGTCCAAACCGGGCGGAAACGCGGGGGCGCAGAACTGATGGCTCGCCTGCGCATCGGCTCCCGGGGATCGCAACTCGCACTCTGGCAAGCTCACCACATTTCCGATTTGCTCCGCGCCCAAGGGCACACGGTTGAACTGGAGATCATCAAGACGACCGGCGACAAGATCACCGACGTTGCCTTGGCAAAAGTCGGCACCAAGGGGATGTTCACGAAGGAAATCGAGGAAGCCCTGATTGAGAATCGCGTGGATCTCGCCGTCCACAGCCTGAAGGATCTGCCCACCGAACTCGCCGCGGACTTCGAGATTGCCGCCATTACGACCCGCGAGAATCCCCGGGATGTGTTCTGCTCGGCCAAATTCGACAGCATCGAAACGCTGCCGCAGAGAGCGAATGTCGGCACGAGCAGTCTGCGGCGGCAGGCACAACTGAAGGCAATTCGGCCGGATCTCCAGATTCACCCCCTGCGCGGCAATGTGGACACGCGCTTGCGGAAGCTGGAGCAAGGGGAATACGACGCCATCGTCCTCGCCGCTGCCGGCCTGAACCGCCTCGGCAAAACGCAGCTGGTTCGTCAAACGATCGCCACTGAGATCATGACTCCCGCAGCGGGGCAAGGCGCATTGGGGATCGAGATTCGCCGCGGCGACCACGCTACGCGCTCGCATCTGGCTTTCCTTGATGACGTGGAGGCCCGCGCAACGACGACTTGCGAGCGGGCTTTGCTGAATAAGCTCGGCGGCGGATGCCAGGTTCCGATCGGCGCGTTTGCGGAGGTGGAGAAAGGACGAATCCGGTTGAATGCACTGGTTGCGCATCCTGATGGAACGAAAATCCTTCGCGAGACGCGCGAAGACAGTGACCCGATTCGCCTGGGTGACGAGACGGGCCAGATCCTGCTGAATCGCGGCGGGGATGCGATACTCGAAGAGGTATACGGCGCGGGCTTTGCGCTTCCCGGACAACCATAATGCTTTCCCTACGTGCTCCTTGGGCCAAGGGCACGAAGGAACGCGAAGAAAAACTCATCGGATCTCATTGCCTCTCTATGCGACGATTACCTAACGAGAAATATCCCCTCGCGGGCACTCGCATCCTGGTGGGCCGCGCCCGGCGCCAAGCCGGCTCGCTCGCGGCTGGTCTCCGCAGCCTGGGGGCAACGGTCATTGAGATCCCATTTATCGAGATCCAAAAGCCGCGCTTTTTCCAGCCGCTCGACGACGCGCTGAGGAATTTGAAAAGCTACGAGTGGCTGATCCTAACGAGTGCCAACGGGGTAGATGCGATGTGGGAGCGCCGCCGCAAGTTCCGGCTGACGCGGCGGCACTTCGCGCATCTCCACGTCGCTGCCATTGGTCCCGCGACCAAGCGCGCCTTGGTCAAGAACGGACTGAAGGTCGACATGGTTCCCGAAGAGTACGTCGCCGAGTCGGTGGTCGAGGGTCTACGCGCGCAGGTCGGGGGGAAGCGGGTGCTGCTGGTACGGGCGAAGGTCGCGCGTGACGTGATTCCGCAAGAACTGCGGGCTGCGGGAGCGCAGGTGGACGTGGTTGAAGCGTACGAAACGGTGGTCCCGAAAAAGTCGCGCGCGCGGCTGCAGGCACTGATGAAGGACCGTGCCCGCCGCCCGCACATCGTGACGTTTACAAGTTCCTCAACGGTGCGCAATTTTGCCGAACTCGTCGGCGAAGCGCGAGCCCGCTCCCTGCAGAATGTTCATTTCGCTTCGATTGGCCCAATCACGTCCGCTACGTTGCGGGAAATGAACCTGCCGGTGGCGATCGAAGCTCGGGAGTACACCATGGGTGGCCTGATCCGCGCCATCGTGTTGGCGCGTTATGCGGAGAGGCTGCTGGCATAGGAGCAGCGTGCACGCATCACTCGGTCTTCGGAGCTGACACTCCCATTTGCGGATCGATTCCGTCCAGATACCCCTGCAAATGCTGCTTACCGTCAGGTGGCAGCCCGGTGAACTCGATCCCGTTTCCAACTCCGGGATCGCAGGTCCTTACGACGGCGGAGATGTTGACATGCTCGCTTTGCAGGTAGAAATCCACTCGCAACACGGTGCCGACGGGCAAGGGAAGAATCGTCTCGACGTAGCAACCATTGCCACTGACGTCGGTGGCGTTGATGCGCATCGGCGTCTTCACACGCTCATCCCGCAGTTCGATGGGGAAGGAGATCTTATGCCGGGGAAAACGCCGCCGATTTGAGGGCGACAGCACTGCCACCGTCGCATTTTGAATTGGCAAGTAGCTCTTCCACGGGCACTCCTGATCGGCCAGCAGTTTGACTCCGACCTGATTCTTCTTAATCGCACCTGTGTTCATCACCCAGACCACGCTGCAACGTGTTTTCCTGTCGTCGCACTGAACACCGATAATATCGCCCACTTTCAGCTCACTTTCGATTCCCGAAAGGAGAGCGCCCTCAGAGCTGATGTTTTGCGCGCGTGCGTGCTGCGAGAACGGACGGCCGTCCGCGGTCATGCCCCATACTCGTACGGGCAGGTCGACGGTAACGCGTGGTTCAACGTATTGGTCCGGCATAAGGTTACCCTCGCAGCCGTGTCATGCCGATCATACCCCCGAGACTCTCCTCGGCGTCATGACAAAAGTAGGTTCCCGTTAGGGCACGGTGTCCATGCCAAACTGCCGGTAATTGATCAGTTCGATATCCTGTTCACGCAAGAATCGGCGAAACTCGGGCGACGTCAGGAGCCGCCGCTCGGCTTCGCGTGACTCCAGCAACCGAGTATGAGACGTGCGCAGATCATCGTCGACGTAGCCGGGATGGCAGACCAGTTCCCAAGTTCCGTCGGGCAAGCTGGCCAGCGTTTGCACCAACGCACCGCCCATCGATCCCGTTTCGACAACCCCGACGATGCCATCGGGTGTGATCAGTCCGGCCCTCTTCATTCGCCGGCGAAACCGCCCGCCTAGCGTCTGCAGGACGCGCACCTGTCCGTAGCGCTTCCACATCTCGGGCCGGGCGGCGAACTGACGCACTTGCATCGCGCTGCGCGGGACAAAAGGATTACGGATGGCGGGCACTCCGCAGATTCGCGCCGCTCTCACTACCGCCGCCAGAACCACAGGGAAAAGATGGGTGTGCTTGTGTGTGTCCAAATGGGTGACTTGAACGCCGCTGGCCCGAATCCTCTCGACCTGCGCGACGATCTCGCGTACCAGATCGTCCGGATCGAATCCTCCCAACATTGCCCGCGCCGCGACTGGAGAGATTCGGGTAAAGAATTTGCCGGGTGCCGGCCCGCGCTTCGCAATCAGGCTCGGGATCAGTTCAGGGTCGGAAACGGGCATTCCGTCAACCAGCACGACATGACAGCCGACCGATAGACCGGGATTCGCCTTCACCAGGGCAATTGCGTCGTCGAACGCCGCGCCGCAAGCCATTAGCGTCGCCGATGTGACGACCCCATCGGCGTGTGCCTCTCCAATTGCGCGATTTACGCCCTGGGTCAGTCCGAGATCGTCCGCGTTCACAATAAGCCGCCGCACAATCCGAGTGTAGCAGCCCAGAACCAGCGCTCAACAGCATGTGGCACGCCGAATCCTGCACGGGTTTGACCCTGGACCGAGCGGTCCAGTATTCTCAAGTCGGGGTGTGCCCTCGGGTGCCTCTCAAGTGCGATGACCGTGTTTCTGTAGCGGGCGGTTAGCTCAGCTGGTTAGAGCGCCTGCCTTACAAGCAGGAGGCCGCAGGTTCGAGTCCTGCACTGCCCACCAAGATCAGGTGCCGACGGCGCACCCTGGCAGGCCCCTTTGTAGGCAGTTGGCACCACCCAGTTTTCTACGCTACCCTTAGTTGCCGCAATACTCCCGTTTTCAGGCGAATGGGCCACAAACGAAAATCGCGCGCCGGTCAGCCGACTACCGTCACGCTGAAGGCAGTCGCCGAGCATGTCGGTCTGTCTCCAGGCACAGTTTCCGCAGTACTGAATGATGCGCCTTCCGCGCGCGCCATTCCCGAGCAGACCAAGGCCCGGATTCACGCAGCCGCTCGCGAGCTCAACTACCGTCCCAACTTCTTTGCCCGCACCCTGCGACGTAAGCGCACCTACACCATCGGAGTGATCGCCGAGGAGATCGGCGACGCCTACAGTTCCGGTGTGATCAGCGGCGTCGAAGCCTGTCTGCGCCGCCGCAATTACTTCTTTCTCACGGTGGTACACCGGCACGATCCTGCGCTGCTACGACAATACGCAGACTTGCTGATTGAGCGTGGAGTCGAAGGATTCATTGCCGTCGACATGCAATTGGAGCGGCCGCCATCTCTGCCTACCGTCGTGGTAGCCGGACATCGTGAACTCGAGGGCGTCACCAACATCGTGCTCGATCACGATCGGGCGGTGTCACTGGCTCTTCAGCATCTGGTGGAGCTGGGTCACCGCAGAGTTGCCTTCATGAAAGGGCATCCAGCCAGTTCGGACTCGGAGGATCGGTGGCAAGCGATATGCAGGGCCTCGCAGCGTCTGGGGATCGCGATGGATCCTGCGCTGACCATACAGATTGAGTCGGAAGATGCCTCTCCTCAACTTGGCTATCCTTACGCCAAGCAGTTGCTGGCGCGTGCGGTTCCTTTCACAGCTTTGTTCGTCTTCAACGACCTGGCCGCCATCGGCGCCATCCGTGCCCTGCAGGAAGGCGGTCTGCGCGTGCCACAGGACGTATCGGTAGTTGGCTTCGACGACATCCAAAGCGCCGCTTACAACACGCCGAGCTTGACGACAGTCCAGCAACCGCTCGACAAGATGGGACAGATTGCGGCCGAGACACTGATCCAGTTGATTGAGGAAAAGGAAGACGTGCCGAGCAAGATTGCGATCGAGCCCACGCTGGTCATCCGTGAGTCGAGCGGCCCCGCTCCGGCGAACGGCTCCAGAATGTTGTCCCGCTAGTCCTTGGCGGGAGTAAGCACCATATTCCGGTACGCGATGTGTCCATCCTCGCTGCCTTGTAGGTAGATCGGTCCCGGAAGTTCCTCATGGCTGTCGAGCGCTCCGCCAGTGATGCCTGGAATCTCCTGCTGATCGATGATCGTCTTCCCATTGAGCACGACTGTGATGGTGCGGCCGATCAGCGTGATGTCATAGCTTTGCCATTCTCCCGGCCTCCGCGGCGGTTCTGGCGAGGCTGCAAGGAAACCATAGACACCCCCGGTGTGGTGGCTGGGAGGCTCGTGCAGGGAATTGTCCTCGACCTGCACTTCGTAGCGGCCACGCAGGTACACGCCACTGTTAGAGTTGGCAGCGCAGTTGAACTCGACGTGCAGCTTGAAGTCCGTGAACTTCTGGTCGTTGATGATCTCAGGCCCATTCCCGGGACTGACCAGAGTTCCATCCACCACCTTCCATGACTTTTCTGGATTGGGTTTGTCCATCTTCCAGCCAGTCAGGTCTTTGCCGTTGAACAGCGTCACCGGCTTTCCCCACTTCGGCGTCTTCGTCCTCTTGAGTGATGGGGCGCGTTTGCCTACCCAAGTCCAGGTCTCTCCCTTCGGGGCGGCGACAGTGCCGGAAAGAGTCTCTCCGGCCAGCTTGCCTTCGAAGACCATATCTCGCTCGCTGCCTTCTTCTTCTTTGGGGGAGACGAACGTGAGCTGTCCCGAGGAGAATTCGACCTTCGGAAGAGGTCTAGCGTTGCCCCACCGCCCGACAAATTGGGCTGTGAGGACGCCCTTCTCTACTTGCAGTTCGAGCCACGACGGATATTCGCGATCTGCCGCCTTCAGGGTCAGATCCCAGCGACCGAGGTAGGGCTTCAGAGCCTGCGCGTCGGAGCCGCCTTGAGCAAGAACGACGGATGCCGTTCCTGCCATGAGGATAAGAATAGCCGCAAGCTTGCGAACGATGGACCAGGACATGTTTCCTCGCAATATGAGTGAGTTTGCCAGCAACAACTGATGCAGGCAACCTTGTATGCCTCGCGCGAAGGCCCTGTCAAGGGCGCAGCCGGTTGCACAACAGGGGATCGCGTGAGTGTCTGTTATCTTGGCAGTGAGTGTGGCGCAACTTGTGCGTCCCTTCGCCATGCCGGTCACCATCAGCCATGTCGTCGGAGCGCGGCCGAACTTCATGAAGGCCGCGCCCGTCATTCGGGCGCTCGCGGAAGCTTCGGGCGTGCAGCAAACCCTTGTGCACACAGGGCAGCACTACAACGTCAATATGTCCGACGTCTTCTTCCAGCAGCTTGCCATGCCTGCTCCCGACGTCAACCTGCGAGTCGGTTCCGGCACGCATGCACAGCAGACGGCAGCCATCATAAGTCGTTTCGAGCCGATCGTCACAAAAATGGAACCGTCGCTCGTGATGGTCTACGGCGACGTGAACTCAACCATCGCCACAGCCATGGTATGCGCGAAGCTGGGCATCAAGGTGGCGCATGTTGAGGCTGGGTTGCGGTCGTTCGACCGCACCATGCCGGAAGAGATCAATCGCGTCCTCACCGATCAGATTGCGGACCTGCTCTTTACTCCGTCAGAGGATGGAAATCGGAACCTGGAGAGGGAAGGAATACCGCAGGAACGCGTTCACCTGGTCGGCAATGTCATGATTGACACACTCGTTCGCATGCTGCCCCTCGCGAGCCTTCCGGCGATCGACGTGCCGCCACGCTACATTCTTGTGACACTGCATCGGCCTTCGAACGTGGACGATCTGCCATGGTTCGAACGGTTGCTTGAAATCCTCGCCAAACTGGCTGAGCATGTACCGGTTCTATTTCCGGTCCACCCGCGCACGGCGAGAACTCTCGAGAGCAGGGCAGGTAGCATCAACGGATGCGTGCGATTGCTCGAGCCTCAGCCATATCTGCAATTTCTCGCCTTGCAACAACACGCCACGATGGTGGTCACCGACTCGGGCGGCATCCAGGAAGAGACGACCTATCTGGGAGTGCCTTGCCTGACGGTGCGAAAAAACACCGAGCGGCCAGTTACGGTTGATTGTGGTACGAACACCGTGGTGGGTTACGACCCGAAAGTTCTCGCGGATACGGCGCTCCGCATTCTCGCAGGGCAGGTGAAACCGAGCTCTCTGCCCCCGCTCTGGGATGGGCATGCGGCTGAGAGGATCGCTCGGATCGTGCACAACACATTGTGTTAATTTTGATGCGCCATCGAGTTCGAGAGTTGCCACTCGAGTAACACAAATAATCCCGCTATTTTTCGCGCTTCAAGTTCCTGAAGCGGTCTACGGGAATTAGAATCTTAGACGGGTTCAACAACCTGAGTAACCTGTGTAATTCATTGCAACACTTACCTCTGACTGTTGCGCGTCGTTGGCACGCGGTTTGCATCTGCTTTTTGCGGCTCAATGAGATCCTCGCCTGAAGTTGTCGCATTCGGCTCAGCGGAGCGCCCTGCACGCAACGCAGATCCTTGCTTGCGAGCCGCGCAGGTACTGTACATTGTCCGCACCCTGGCCGCGCTGGCTTGTCTGATTGTCTTTCTGTCGTCCGGGGCTCTAAGCACCGAATTTCACGTTCCGCACCACGGGTCTGCGGATTCGCGCGGGTTCTGCAAGATCCTCAAGGGCTGCCTTGACTCAAAGTGCCTCGGTGACGACACGGCCGCCCTCGCGATTGCGTTCCAGGACCTGGGAACTCCTTCCGAGTTCACCGCACACGATCTGGTGGTTTCGGAGTACCAGGGGGCACTGCCTTCCGCTCCCAGTTTCGCCCCGCAAACCCGTGCCCCGCCTCACTCCACGACTGCCTGACCTGTTTCCCTAAATCTACGGTTTCAACATTGAACCCGACACTGGCATGGTGAGGCTGCTCACGCGCTCACCTGTGCTTGTGTCCTCTCCCACATTTGGAGGAAGAAGTATGTTGTCTCGTTGTTTCTTCGCAGTTGCAATTGGGACCATCGTGTTGAGCTTCTTTGCCGTACCAGCCGGGGCGCAGTCGCTGACATCCGGAGACATCGTCGGAGTCGTGACGGATCCAAGCGGGGCGGCAATCCCAAACGCCAGGGTGGACTTGAAGGATGCCGCCACCGGAGTCACACAAACGCGCAGCACCGGTTCCCAGGGGAACTACCGTTTCCAGTTGCTTGAACCGGGCTCCTATTCAGTTACAGTCCGGGCAGAAGGTTTCCAGGCTGCCGAGCGCGCGGTGACGGTGTCCGTTGGCCAAGCCAGCACCATCAACGTGCAGCTTTCCTTGCAGACAACTTCTCAGACGATTGAAGTCATCGCGCAGGGTGGCGTGGTGCAGACCGAAAACGGAAACGTTTCCACATCGTTTAGCCCCGAGCAGATTTCGAGCGTTCCGAATCCGGGCAATGACCTGAGCTACGTCGTGCAAGCTGCCCCGGGCGCGGTCATGAACACGCAGGCAGGCTACGGCAACAGCGCAACGTATGGTCTGCCGGCCACGTCGAATCTTTACACCGTCAACGGTATGAACGAGAACGACCCGTTTCTGAATCTGAACAACTCAGGGGCAACCAATCTCCTGCTCGGGCAGAACGACGTTCGCGAAGCGACGGTCGTGAATAACGGCTATTCCGGCCAGTACGGTGGATTAGCGGGAGCCAACGTGAACTACGTCACAAAGGCGGGTAGCAATGCCTTCCATGGCAATGCCATCTATTGGTGGAACGGCCGGACGTTGAACGCCAACAACTACTTCAACAATGCCTCCGGAACGCCTCGGCCTTTCGACAATGCCAACCAGTGGGCCGCGTCTCTTGGCGCGCCGATCAGGAAGAACAAGACCTTTTTCTTCGCTGACTATGAGGGGTTGCGCGTGGTGCTTCCCACCAGCGTGCCGGTGAATATTCCGAGCGCGGATTTTCAGGCGGCAACGCTGGCCAACCTCACGACGAACAACGCAGATTCGGTCCCGTTCTACACGCAGGTGTTCAACCTGTGGCAGAACGCCCGGGGCGCAAGCGGCGCCCAGAATATCCTGCCCCAGGGTACAGACGATTCCGGCAACGTAATCTCAGGTCCTGGCTGCGGATCATTCACCGGGTTCGGAGATACGACGACCCCCTGCGCACTGCAATTCCAATCTACCGCAGGCAACTTGACGACCGAGTACCTGGTCACGGGAAGACTCGATCAGAACCTCGGTAACTCTGACCGCTTGTTCATCCACTTCCGGACGGATCATGGTCTGCAGGCTACCTACACCGATCCGATCAATCCGCTGTTCAACGCGCAGAGCAACCAGCCACAGTACGAAGGACAGCTGCAGGAAAATCACTCCTTCGGCACTTCAGCCGTGAACCAGTTGATTCTCAGCGGGTCCTGGTATAGCGCGTTGTTTTCACCGGCCAACCTGGGTGCCGCCACGGCAGCGATTCCGTTTCGTGTCGGCTTTGCGGGAAACAGCTTCTATTCTCTCGGCCGCGACTTCAACGACTGGCCGCAGGGACGCAACGTCACCCAGTACGGTCTCGTCGATGATTTTTCCTGGCAGAAGGGAAGCCACTCACTGAAGTTCGGCATCAACTTCCGCCGCAATGACGTTACTGACTACTCCCCCGGAATCGGCACCATCGGCTACAGCTTTGGAGAAAGCTTGACGAGTTTCTTCAACGGCATCAGCGACAACTACACGCAGAACTTTACCGTCCGTCCGACGCAACCGATCGCACTTTACGCTCTCGGATTCTATGCTCAGGACGAATGGGCAGTGCGTCCGAACCTTCGGATCACGTTGGCACTGCGAGGCGATCACAATTCCAATCCGATCTGTCTGACAAATTGCTTCGCACGCTTTACCAATTCGTTCGGAGCGATTTCGCACGACGTCAACCAACCCTACAATCAGGCGATCCAGACCGGGCTCGGCCAGGCACTGGCGGACTACACCAACGTCAGCTGGCAGCCGCGGTTTGGATTTGCGTGGAGTCCGTTCGGCGCGGCGCGTAATACTGTGATCCGCGGAGGCTTCGGTCTGTTTACCGATGCCTTCCCGGCAACGATTGCCGACACGCTGCTGAATAACTCACCGTTGAACAATCTTTTCCAGGTGTCGAACGACCCATCGGCTGCCACGCAGATCATGTTATCGCCGGACGCAGCTAACAATGCAGCATCGGTCGTAGCTGCGGCGAACAGGTCGTTCGTCACTGGCTTTGCGGCTGGGCAGACACTGGCCCAGTTGCAGGAATCTAACCCTAACTTTGTCGTGCCGTCGTTCTATAACGCGGCGCACAAGATCGTGGCTCCTCAATACCAGGAGTGGAATCTGGAATTTCAGCAGGGCTTCGGCACACGAACAACGCTCTCTGTGAACTACGTGGGCAACCACGGTGTGCACGAGGCGGTGCAGAATCCCGGCCTGAATGCATTTGGATTCGGGACACTCCCGGAGGCCGTACCCGACGGCCGCTTTGGCACGATCACCGAGGTAATGGCCAATGCGGTATCCAACTACAACGGCCTGACGATGTCGGTGAAACATCAGTTCTCGTCGCTGCAATTGCAGGCCAACTACACCTGGAGCCACGCCTTGGATGAGGTCTCCAATGCGGGATTCCTGCCCTACACGTTTGCCACCAACTTCAGCGTGTTGAGCCCGCAGGATCCGTTCAACCTGCGCCGCTACAACTACGGCAACGCCGATTACGACACTCGCCACTACCTCAGCCTGAGTTACGTCTGGCAGGTTCCCCACCACTGGGGACCAAAGGCAGCCTTCGGCGGATGGGAGGTGTCGGGTACGGTCTTTGCCCGTAGCGGCTTGCCCTTCACGGTGATCGACGGCGATACCACGGCGCTTCTGGCCGGGTCAAATTACGGCGGCACGCTTAACGGGGCGGGCGCGTTCGTTTTCGCCAATTATCTCGGCGGCGCTCCTTCATCGTGCAGTTCCGGTGCGGTGAATACGCCTTGCCTGACGCCGGCAATGTTCTCGTCTGCCACCGACGGCTTCGGGAACCAACGCCGCAACCAGTTCTACGGACCGAAGTACTTCGACACCGATCTGACGGTGATGAAGAGCTTCAACATCCCGAAGTGGGAGCGCGGCAAGCTGAGCTTCGGCGCGCAATTCTTCAACCTGTTCAACCATCCCAACTTCGATCAGCCGATCGGCGATGTGGCCAACCCGCAATTCGGTTCGATCGTATCGACGGTCAACACACCAACATCCATTCTGGGCTCCTTCCTGGGAGGCGATGCATCCCCCCGCCTGATCCAGCTCAAGGCCAGTCTGACGTTCTAAACCTGCATGACAAAAAGCGGTCCGGGCAATCCGGACCGCCTTTGTCTATCTTGCCGAAATTCGACAGCTCAGGTTGTTCTACACTTCCGCCAGTTCTTCTTCGAGCAACTGCTTGTTGTAGAGATCGGTGTAATAACCGTTGAGACCGATCAGCTCTTCGTGGGTTCCCAGTTCGACAATTCGTCCCTGATGCAGCACTGCGATGCGGTCCGCATTTCGGACGGTCGATACGCGATGGGAAATGAAAATCGTCGTGCGTCCGCGCATGATCTCACGCAGGTGGTTCAGGATCTTGTCTTCGGTCTGGGTATCAACGCTGGACAGCGCGTCGTCAAGAATCAGAATACGCGGCTGCCGCAGAAGAGCCCGCGCAATTGCAGTTCTCTGCTTCTGTCCGCCAGACAGGGTGATCCCGCGCTCGCCGACGGTCGTGTTGTAGCTCTCCGGAAAGGCTTCAATGTCGTGCGCGATGTTGGCGGCCGACGCGGCGGCCTTGACTTCATCGAGAGTAGTTTCATCCTGGCCGAATGCAATGTTCTCGCGGATCGTGTCGCTGAAGAGAAACGTCTCCTGGGGTACGAAGCCGATACTCCGGCGCAAGACCTCCAGCGGGAATTCACGGATCGGTTTCCCGTCGAGCAACACAGCCCCCGGCTCGGAATCGTAAATTCGCGGGATCAGGCTGACCAAGGTCGTCTTGCCGCAACCCGTCGGCCCAACGATCGCCAGGCTGGAGCCCGCGGGAATCCGAAGGTTGACCTCCTTGAGCACGCGTACACCGTTATAGGCGAAGTTGAGATTGCAGAACTCGATCTCGCCCGCAATCTCGGAGCCTCGAGCTGCGAGCCTCGGGCTTCGAGCAATCGCTTCGCTCGCAGCTCGCAGCCCGAGGCTCGCAGCTGGCGTCTCCTCTCCCGCGATCTCCGGTTTCTCCTTGAAGATTTCGTTGATCCGCCCCAGAGACGCGGTGCCGCGCTGGAAGATGTTGATCACCCAGCCCAATGCAATCACCGGCCACGTCAACTGCACCATGTAGGTGTTGAAGGCGACGAAATCACCCACGGACATGGATCCTGACAGGTGCATCGTCGTTCGTGAACCGAGGTAAGAAACAAGTGTCACCGTCGACTGGCCATTGACGACTTCGCGGCCACCAAGCCACACCACGATGACAATCGCAATCCCGAGCATCAGTTCGAGCGTCGGCCAGAGCATGCCCATCAACCGCACGAGCTTCAGACTGCGGCGGATGTACTCCCGATTAGCGCTCTCGAAGGCGGCGATTTCTGCTTCTTCCTGCACATACGCTCGAATGACGCGCGCCCCGGAGAAATTCTCCTGAGCGCGGGCCGAGATGTCGGAGAACATTGCCTGAATGCGCTCGAAGCGTTCGTGAATCCGGCGCCCAAAATACTGGATCACGACACTGGCAACAGGAAGCGGTAGAAATGCATACAGAGTGAGCGACGGACTCATTTGCAGCATGTAGTACAGCGCCAGCGCCGTGAACACGATCGTGTTCGCCGAATACATGATCGCGGGGCCCAGCAACATGCGCACCGCGTTCAAGTCGTTCGTCGCCTTGGCCATAATGTCCCCGGTACGGTTTCGCTGGTAAAAGGAGTAGGAAAGCCGTTCGAGGTGAGCAAACAAATCGTTGCGGAGATCGAATTCGATATCGCGCGATATTCCAATCACGATCCAACGCGTGAGGAACTGAAAGATACCTTTGGCGACGAAGACGGTAATGACGAGGAGCGCATAATTCGCCAGCTTGTGGCCCGTGACCGCAGTGGTGAGATCGTCAATCGCAGATTGAATGACACGGGGGAACTGCACCGAAATGCCGTTCGTCAGCAGGACGCAAACTGCTCCCAGCACCAGGCCACGGCGGTAGTGTTTCAGGTAGGGAAGTAGCGGTCTTAGGTTCTTCGGAACCATGAACTCTTGTAGATGCGATTGTAGCAGTGCGGGGTGCTGATTTTCGAAATGGGGACAACACCCAGAACGCTGCGCTGAGCAGGACAGCGGTCCAGAACCAGAGAACGCCTTCTGCAAAAACGATGCTTCCCGAGGAGATCCAGTCGGCGCGATTCATTGGCACTCCATGCGGCTTCGGGCGAGGCTCGGAGTCCGGAATTCGAATGTCACTCCAAGGCCGGCAGCTAAAAAAGCCGGGCGAGCACGGAGCTTGGGGCCTCCGGCTCGACCCGGTGTTTGGAGAGAGACTATCGAGAATCTAATCAGCAGGAGGCTCGGCCGGCACGTGCGATTTCCAGCGGGCCTCGTGCTTCGCTTTGAGGGCCGCAAGCTTGGTCTTCTGGTCAGCCGTGAGCACCTGCGCCAACTCCGAATGAATGCGTGCCTTTTGCACGATCAGTTCGGTCAGAGTCTGGGTATTCGCCGCAGCCAGGGCGCGCACCTTTGCCTCGTCGAACGTGCCGGCGTCTTCCAGCGAACTCAGATCCTTGTGCGCCTGCATTAGCTGCTTCATCAGCGGCTGGATGGTCGGCTTCTCCTTTTCAAGAATCGCCTTCATCTGGTCCTGCTGCGCTTGCGTCAGGTCAAGGACGTCGGAGTAATAACCGAGCATCGGGCCGCCAAGCCCGAAGCCGAAATCCGCCATCGGGCCGCCGTGGCGGTGCATCCCCTGGGCGAGCGCCACCCCTGCGATCGAAAGCGCCACCACCAACGCGGCGCCGAAAGCAACAATCTTGAGACTGCCTGGTTTCATGGTTCCTCCTGAATCCGGGAGGCAAGGCCCGGAATCGCTACAAGCATAGGAACACTTCTCGAAGGAAAGTGCGGTAAAGAGTCGGTCAAACGCGGTAAAGTTTTGTAAACGCGAGTTGTTTAGCCATCCGACTCGTTCCAGGCGACAGGTGACCAGAGTCACCTGCGTCGCCCGGCTTGAGCGGGATCGCTCTTCACAAATCTTTACCGCCCGCACGCAACGGGCGGTGTTTAATGGATAGAAGATAACTAATGGATAGAAGATAACTGAAGATGGACCACATTCTGGTGGTAGATGACGATGTTGAACTCTGCGGGCTGGTGCAGGAATACCTTACCTCCGAGGGGTTCACATCCAAAACGGTGCATGACGGCGAGCAGGGTTTGCAGCAGGGACTCTCCGGAGAATACGCTCTGGTCGTGCTCGACGTAATGCTGCCCAGAATTAACGGCTTCGAGGTGCTGCGTCGTTTGCGCAGCGTTTCCAGGATCCCGGTTCTTCTGCTGACGGCGCGTGGCGAAGACGTCGATCGTATCGTCGGGCTGGAGATTGGTGCCGACGACTATCTACCGAAACCGTTCAATCCGCGTGAGCTTGTCGCGCGCATCCGGGCAATTCTGCGTCGTGCCAAGCCGGGCCGCGCAAACGACAGCGTGCCAGAGGTCCTCAATGTGGGCGATGTGGAACTCGATCCTGCCACGCGCACCGTACAGCGCGCCGGACAGCCCGTAGAACTTACTTCTGTTGAGTTCAATCTCCTGGAAGTTTTGCTGCGCGAGGCCGGGCGTGTGGTCACACGAGAACGCCTCGTCAACGCAGTCCTAAGCCGCAAGTTCATGCCCTTTGACCGCAGTATTGACATGCATGTCAGCAAAGTCCGGCGCAAGCTGGGGGACTCAGAAGAAAACGGAGACCACATCAAGACGATCCGTGGCGTGGGATACATGTTCGCGCGTCCGGGGGTGAAGGCAAAGAAATGAGAAGCCTCTTTCTCCGGATCTTCCTCTCGTTTTGGGCTGCGCTGATCCTGTTTCTCGTGCTGGCCATCACGATTGCCATGGCGGTGCGCTCACGCGAACCCAACATCGAAAGCCTGGCCGCCAAAGCTCTCGCGGAAGTAATGAGCGCGTACCGCAGTGGTGGAGAGCGCGCCGCCGGCGAGTACCTGGAGAACTTCCAACATACACAGCATGTCCGCGCCTATGTCTACGCGCCGGACGGACGGGAGATCACCGGGCGGCTCGCTCCTCCCTGGATCGAGGACATGCGTCGCACCGGCCAGCGGCGCCACCGGGGTTGGCTCGACAGCCTGCTGCCAGAACGTCTTTCGCGGGAAGTGCTGACTCTCGATGGGCAGCAGTACATGCTCGTGCTGGAATCCTTTCCGCGCCCCGGCCCTTTTTTCGGACCCCACGACGTACCGGGCCTTGGGCTCTCGATTCTGGTTATTTCCTCGGGGCTGGTTTGTTACCTGCTGGCTTGGTCGCTGACGAAGCCCGTGACCCGTCTGCGACAGGCGACACAACGGCTCGCGGCAGGAGATTTGAGTGCGCGAACGGGCGCCCCAGCCAGAGGCCGTCGTGACGAACTGGGCCAGCTGATGCGCGATTTTGACCGCATGGCCGAACGCATTGAAGCGTTGATGGATTCCCAATCCCGCCTTTTGAAGGATGTTTCCCACGAATTGCGCTCGCCGCTGGCTCGGCTCAGCGTTGCTCTCGGTCTCGCCCGCCAGCGCTCGACCGCCGACAATGAATCAGCCCTCAGCCGTATCGAGGTCGAGGCTGATCGTCTGAATCTCCTGATCCAACGCCTTCTCACTATCTCGCGCCTGGAGTCGGGGGCTGACGGCGTCCGCAAGACCAGGCTGTCTCTGCGCGAACTGATCGAAAATGTAGCTCGGGACGCTGAATTTGAAACTGCGGATCGTAAATGCCGGCTCAGCGCTGAACCGACAGAAGAGTACATGGTCGAGGCCGATCCGGACCTGCTGCGGAGTGCCATCGAGAACGTGGTCCGCAATGCGGTGCGCTATACGGCGCCGGGAACCACGGTGGAGATTCGGCTCGAGCGCCGCATCGGGGATGAAGGTGAAGACGTCGTTGTGCGCGTGTCGGATTCCGGTCCTGGCGTTCCCGACGATGACCTCGAACGTATCTTCCAGCCCTTCTACCGCATCGACGATGCCCGGAACCGCCAGACCGGGGGCGCGGGGTTAGGATTGTCCATTACCGAGCGTGCTGTCCGGTTGCACGGAGGCCAGGTCCGTGCATCCAATCGTCCGGAGGGTGGGTTAGAGGTTGAAATCCGGATTCCCGCGGCCGCGGCGTTTGCTCTTCCCGCTCATTCCTGATACACCAATATATTTCAGCCAAGTGCTTCGGACTGCGTAACGACGGGCGGACGGCTGCCTATCGACGGGAAGCGGCTGGGAGAACAGATGTCGAAGAAGATCATTGGATTGTTGAGTATTCTTGGCTTGGCGGGATTGAGCCTGCTCCTCCTCAACTGCGGCAGTTCTTCCTCGCGGCCGGCCGGCGTACTGTACGTGATCAGTCAGGGTGAATTGACCGTGGGCTCATTCGCCATCGACCTGAATAACGGCCGGCTGTCGCTGATCAATAGCACCGCCGCCACGGGTGACGCTCCTCTGGGTATCCTGCTGGACCCAACCGGGAAAGCAGCCTTCGTGCTCAATCAGGGCTCCAGCACCATCTCGGCGTATACCGTAAATGGAAACGGTAGCCTGACCAAGGCATCCTCCGACATTGATGTGCCCACCAATCCGGTCGCCATGGCACTGGATTCAACCGGCAGTTTCCTATTCGTTGTCAGCCAGGCTTCGCCTGCGATCGGGGTCCTTGCCGTGCAGTCCGGCTCGACCTCCCTGACGCTCGTGGAAACAGTTCCCCTGACTCGTGTACCCACGTCGGTGGCCGTTGGGGCAGGACCGACTGGAGATTTGCTTTATGTGACCAGCAATCAGGATCTGGTCACTGCCAATGACAACACGGTGAGTGAGTACAGCGTGGACGCGTCCGGCCATCCAACGGAGTTAGTCGGGTCGCCATATACGGTTGGAACAGATCCGAGCGCGGCATTGGCCGTGAAGTCGAGTCCCATTGGCGGCAGCGGGGGCCTCTTCGTCTATGTGGCGAACGGCAGCAGCGGGTCTGGAGGCAACAGCCTCAGCGTATTCGCGGTGTGCACCGTGGAGAATGCTACCTGTTCGTCCGATGATGTCACCAACGCCAAGATGTTGCCGGTGGGATCGCCGGTCTCCGTCGGGTTGAGCCCGATTGCAATGACGGTCGATCCAACCAATACGTTTCTCTTCGTCGTGAATCACGATTCCGCCACGGTTTCGGGATTCCGCATCAACGCCACCACAGGCGTGCTGAGCGCGCTCACCCCAGCTACGGTTTCGACCGGTTTGGGACCGGTAGCCGTCTCGATGCATTCCAGCGGGAAGTTCCTCTTCGTCTCGAATAATGGGGCGAGCAGTGTCTCGGCGTACAACGTCGACACGACAACCGGGGCCATGAGCACTCCCACGACAGTCACGAGTGCGGCCCAGCCGGCCGGTCTTGTGGCCAAGTAGTCGCGAGTGAGCCTTTCAGGGCGAGTTAAGTAGGCATTCGCAAGAGCAGGTAGCCACCGAGAAAGGCGAAGACCACATCCGGCGACCATGCCGCCACTGCCGGTGGCAGCTGGCTGAGGTTCCCCATCGCCTCGAACAATCCAGAGATGGTCCAATACACCACGCCGATTCCAATGGCGGTCGCAACGCCAGCCACGGCTCCCCGTTTCCCCGCCGACAAAGCGAAGGGAACTGCCAGCACCGCCATCACCAGCGTGATCAGCGGATACGCCACCTTCCGCTGCAGTTGCACGCGTAAGCGCACCGCGTCGAAGCCGCTCTGTTCGAGGTCGCGAATGTAATTCCGCAGTTCGTCATAGCTCATTTCGGAGTATTGGCGGATCTCTTTCTTGAAGTACGACGGCGGTTCCGCAAATTCCGGAAAGGTCGCCACGTCGAATCGGCGATAGTCCTCAATGGCCGGACCCTTCAGTTGGCGTTCCCAACCTTGCTCGTAGAGCCAGCGCGACATACCGGGAGACCAGTGCGCTCGTTCGGCAGCAAGCCGGTGCGTGATTTGAAAGCTATGAGGGTCAAACCGGAATATTGACAGATTACCGAACACATCCCGGTCGGGGTCGAAGAACTGGTAATAGTAGATCTCGGAATTTTGCCCGAAGATCCACTTGCGGTCAGGCCGCAGGTAGGTTTGCGCCGGCTTACCCTTGATCTGATTGCGCAGGGCGTCCTGGCGCTTATTGGTGTATGGCAGGTACACCTGATCGGAGAGGAAGAGCACCCCCGCCAGCAAGACCGCCACGATCAGAACCGGCACAACAATCCGATAGAGACTGATTCCGGTAGCCTTGATGGCCGTGATTTCATTCGACCGTTGCAGCAATCCGAACGTCACCAACACCGCCAGCAGCATGCTGAGGGGCGCGATCGGATAATAGAGAAAATAGGGTGTCACCGCGAGCAGGTATTCTCCGACGGTCAAGGGAGAAACCTGGTTGCGCAGGATGTCCCCTAGTAATTCGAACAGGGTGAACACCAGCAGCAAGACCACGAACGAGCCGGCGATCATCACCAGATAGAAGCAGAAATCCCGCAGCACATAGTCATCGAGAATCGTAGGGAAGCGCAGGTTGAACAGCCGCCAACGGCGGGAGAGCCGCTCCGCCGTGTTGCCTCTGGCGGGCGGAAGCGGAAGAGTTGCGGGTGATCCGTTGGCAAGCGCCACCTTCGCCTTTCCCGACTTGAACCAGGCCCGGATCGGCGACAAGTCAATGGGCCGCCGCTCCGACCTCCAGAGCAGAAACGCTCCTCCTGCCAGAAACGCGATATCAGCCATCCAAACCCCCAGACCCGGGGAAACGCGTCCCTGACGCGCCAGTGACACTCCAATCAATGAAATCGAGTAGTAGAGGAACACCAGCAGGATGGTAAGCACGAAGCCGGTGGACTTCCCGCCGCGCTTTGACGAAAGTCCCAGAGGAATGCCGACAAGCGCGAGCACGACACAGGCGGTGGGCAGCGCCAGCCTGCGATGGTATTCGATGAGGGCCCAACGCCGCGTTGCTGTATCTCCGCTATCAGCCTTCGCCAACAGCTCGCCAACACCCATCTCTCCAACCGGGGAAGGGCCTTGTTCCTGACTGCTCTGCGCCGCCGGCGCCTGGATGGGAATATCTGTCGTGTCGAATGTCGAGATCTGATACTGGTCCGGATTCTTGGGATCGGTCTCATGTGTGGATCCGTTGACCAGATGCAGGTCCAGCATGTCAGGTCCCTGGCTGGCGAGGATCCCTTCCCGAGCCAGTGTGATTCGCGGGGCCGCGGGTTGGCTTAGATCCGCGAGAAAGACTCCCTTCCAGATCGCGGCGCCAGAGGCTGCCTTTACGTCCTGCACATAGAGGACGAACTTAGGAAACCCCTCATAGAACACGCGTGGCTGAATTTCGAATGAGGCCTGCGACGACTTGAGCTTGTTCTGCAGGTCACCAAGGGCGGCCATCGAGCGCGGCGCCACATACACACTATTGCCCAGCGCCAGCAACCATGCAAGGAAGACGAATGAGAGGGTGATGCGCAAGAAAGTCCAGACCCCAATCCCGCTGGCACGCATGGCCGTAATTTCGCTATCGGCTGCCAATCGGCTCAGGCCGATCAGGATACCGACCAGCACACCCATCGGAATCGTGTACGTGAGCGCAACAGGAACAGTGAAAAAGAACACTTCGGCGATACTGGGCAGCGGAGCGCTGTTGCGAACGACCAGTTCCAGAATGCGGCCGAGATCGCGAGTGAACAGGACAAAGGTGAACAATCCCGCGCCGATGAAAGCGTGGGACACGATTTCGCCCAGAATGTACCGGGTGAGAATGCGCATCCGCGATGTGTTGACTCAGAGCGAGTCTAGCATGGGATTTCAGCTGCGTTACACGAGCGTTTGCATTGTCGCGTCAATTGCCCGACAATGCCGAGTTCGCATCTCGCAATCATTGGAAAAGAGGCCCAATGTCTCGGCATGCTCTTGTTCTGGTCATGATCGCTTCCCTGGGTGTCCTGGCTTCCGCCCAATCGCCCGCTCAGCTGAAGCCCGTCACCGATCAACTGGCTGGATCGATCTATACCGGCCCTTCCATGGCAACGCTGCGCGAACTTACCGACACCTTCGGAGGACGCGTGACCGGATCACCGGCCTACCAGCGTTCGGCAGAATGGGCTGCAGCAAAGTTCCGAAGCTATGGAATTCAGAATGTGAAGCTGGAGCCCTTCACGATCCCTGCCGGATGGCAACGGGGAACTGCAAGCGGAGTACTGGTGTCTCCGTTACCGAGGCCCTTGAACGTGGCTTCGCTGGGCTGGTCGCCTTCCACCCCTCCCGGCGGGGCGCAGGGAAACATTGTGGTGTTATCCGATGTGTCACCTGAGAAGCTTCAGGATACAGCTTCCTTTCGCGGGAAGATCGTCATGCTGGACACGGGCAAAGTCTTCGCCGAGGGCTGGATCAAGGTATTGCCCAAGCTGGAAGCGGCCTGGTCAGTTTTTCAGAAAGCCGGTGTCCTTGCGGCGGTGATGACGGACCATGAGAGCAACAACGTCCTGAACGCGCATGACATGCTTTGGGGGGCGAGGATGTTACCTCTCCCGGTCGGCGAACTGGGCATGGAGGACAGCAAGCTGATCCTGCGATTGCTGGAGCAGGGCCCGGTCACGATTCGCATTGCCATTGAGAATCAGGTTACGGGTGAGACGCAGGTCAACAATGTTGTCGCGGAAATCCGGGGCAGCGAACGTCCTGATGAGTGGATCCTGGTTGGGGCACATCTCGATTCCTGGGATTTCGGCACGGGAGCGCAAGACAATGGCACGGGAACGGTAAGCGTTCTCGAGGCCGCTCGCGTTTTGGCGGCGCTTCCCAAGGCTCCCCGCCGCAGTGTGCGCTTCGCCCTGTGGGGAGGGGAAGAGGAGGGCCTGTTGGGGTCCTATGCGTATTCTGAATCGCACAAGGCCGAATTGGACAAGTGCATCGCTGTGCTCAACACCGACAACGGCGCCGGACACCCGACTGGCTGGAAAGTCGAGGGCCGAAGGGACCTGAAGGAGGCCATGCAGCCATGGAGCGGCAGTTTGCTCAAAGACCTCAGTGGCGGCGACCTCTCCCTGGAAACCACCTACGACACGGATCACGGTCCATTCGTACTGCATGGCATTCCCTCTCTGGATCTGTGGGTGGATATGAAGCAGTATTTTGGACTCCATCACAAGTCCAGTGACACGATCGACAAGGTTGATCCCCTGGACTTCAAGGCTGGAACCGCGATCGTCGCCGTCACTGCTTACGCCCTAGCCCAGACCGAAAAGGCGATCGCTCCGCACGCCGATCACAGGGCTGTGGGAGAGATTCTCAAGGAGGCGAAGCTCGACGAACTGCTGCAGTACGTGGGAGTGTGGAAACCCTGAGATGCCGTCCGACACCATGACCACACACCCCTCTATAAAGCGAATTCTCAATACCTGCAGGTGAATCAATGTTGTCGCGATCGCGCAGTACGCTATTCCCTATCCTAGGCCTGGTGTTGCTTTCGGCTGCTGCTCACGCGGGCGCTGCTGCACCGCCCCATTCGTGGAGCGGTACGGCCTTCAGTGGAAACCCAGCGGAGATGGCCAAGGAGGCCTCAACCCTGGAACATGGCAAGGGCTTCGATGCCATCGTCCTGCTTGATGAACGCCAGTTCACGGTCGATGCCGCTGGAGCTCTTCACCAGCGTTACCACCTGATCTATCGCGTCAATTCAGCAGCGGGCGTCACAGCTTGGGCCAGCACGGGCCTCTACTGGGAGCCTTGGCATCAGAAGCAGCCCAGCGTTCGCGCCCGGGTCATCACCACGGATGGCGTCGAACATGTTCTGGATCTCAAAACGATGTCCGACACGCCGGCTCGGGAGAACGAGTCCCAGGTCTACACCGACTCCCGCGTGTATCGCGGACCGCTGCCCGCGGTTGAGATTGGCGCCGTGGTAGAGGAGGAATTGACCGCAGAGGACACGGCACCCGGCATCCCGGGCGGTATCGTGAGCCGCAGTTTCGTAGGCCGGCGCGTTCCGGTCGAGCAGGTTCGCATCGTCATCGAAGCCCCATCTTCAGTGCCTTTGAAATACGAAGTGCGCCTCTTGCCTTCGGCACAGACGGAAAAGACAGCGGCCGAAGGGCTCACGCGCATCACGATCGAGAATGGCCCGCTGGACGCAATCGAACGCCACGACTCCAACATCCCTGGGGATGTGATCTCTTGGCCGCAGGTGGAGTTTTCGACCGTCCCATCCTGGAAACAAGCGGCGACCGCCTACCAGAAGATGGCGGAGCCGCAGATCCATCTCGACGATGTCCGTCAGTTGGTTAATGAAACCGTCGCTCCTAAAGATTCTCGCGCCGACAAAGTCCGGAAACTCACCGCCAAGCTGCACCAACTCGTTCGCTACACGGGAATCGAATTTGGCGAGTCGAAGCTTGTTCCGCAAACACCTGCGGACGTCCTCCAACGCAAGTACGGCGACTGCAAGGACAAGGCCGCGACTCTTGTCGCAATGTTGCGGGCCGCCGGTGTCCCGGCCCATCTCGCGTTGCTGAACGCCAGCGAGGGGCAGGATGTGTCGGCGGCGATGCCTGGCGACAATCTGTTTAATCACGCCATCGTCTTCGTGCCCGGCAAACCCGAGATATGGATCGACGCCACCGACGAGTTCTCCCCACCAGGTCAACTCGCAGCCAACGATCAGGGACGGCTGGCGCTGGTTATCGCGGACGGCACGACGGATCTGTTACGTACACCCCTTTCGACGCCAGCGGACAATTTGCTGGTGGAAAATCGCGAATTCTACCTGTCTGAGTTCGGCCCGGCCCGTGTCGTTGAGAATTCCGAGTCCCACGGTGCCATCGATCGCTTCTATCGGTCCTATTTCGGAACGAATCGCGAATCCAAGAAGATCCAGAAAGACATGGAGGGATACATCAAGTCGGTCTACATGTCTGAGGACCTCTCCAAGTTCGAGCGCGGAGATGGAACCGACCTGACTCAACCCTTCCTCCTTCGCATCGAAGCGACGAAGGCCAAGCGCGGGCAGACATCCCTCCGCGATACGCGTATGGCCATCCTCCCGGCGTCGATCGTTTCGCGCCTGCCCGACTATTTCAAGAAGAGCGACGAGGATCTGAAGAAAGAAACCGCCGGCGCGCAGAAGCCGGTACCGCCCCGAACCTTCGACTACCTCTTGCCCACACCCTTCGTGACCGAGTGGCGGTACAAGATCATGGCCCCACCCGGATTCAAGGTGCGCGCCGTTCCCGACAATCGCACGCAGGATATGGGCCCCGCCAAGTTCTCGCAGACCTACGTTGCGGCCCCGGATGGTGCCGCGGTGACTGCCACGCTTCGATTCGACACCGTGAAGGGACGCTACACGGTCGACGAGGCCGATGCCCTGCGCAAGGCCATCGCTGCGCTGCAGAAGGCGAACGCGATCGTCATCTCTTTCGACCAGGTCGGCTACGCGCTCCTCTCGGCCGGCAAAACGCGCGAGTCCATTACCGCCTTCGACTCCTTGGTAAAGATGCACCCCACGGAGGCCCTGCATCATATCCAGTTAGCCGACGGCCTGCTTGAGGCGGGACTGGCCGAAGCCGCTCGCTCCGAAGCGCAAGAAGCGATTCGCCTCGAACCGAACTCCGCACTCGCTCACAAGACCTACGGATGGATTCTCCAGCACGATCTCATTGGTCGCCGCTTCAAAAAAGGCTTCGATTTGAGAGGGGCGGTTGACCAATACCACAAAGCCCTGGAACTCGACCCCGACGACGATGACACACGCATTGATTACGCCATCCTGCTCGAGCACGACGCCGACGGCGAGCGCTATTCGGAGAAGGCCGATCTGAAGGCTTCGGTTGAGCAATACCGCGAATTGAAAACGCGCAAGTCAAGCTGGTCGGCCCTCGACAACAACCTTCTCTTCGCGCTTTTCTATTCGCACCAGTTGAAGGATGTCGAGGATCTGATTGGGCAGCTGGAATCGGACGATACGAGGATTTCGATGGCGATAGCAGCCCGCGCCGCACTGCAGGGTTCGGAGGCTGCACTCAAGAAGTCTCTGGAACTGACCAGCGATGAAAAGGCGCGGATGACCGCACTTTCCTCGGCGGCCGGAAAGCTGTTGGGGTTGCGGGAGTATAAGCCAGCCGCGGAGCTGTTGGAAAAGATCAACAACAGCGATTTGAGCGCCGACATGGTTCAGGCCATCGCTCGCACCCAGCCATATGAATCGTTACCCAGATCCGAAAGCGACCCGATCTCGTTCGTCAGGAAAGTGCTCGAACTGGTTGTCGGCCCGAGTACTCCCGATCCCAGCGCCCGTGAGATGTTCATCAGGCCCGCTAAACAAAGGTGGGACAAACCTGACGACGATCTAAGAATGTTGCGCAGGCTCCATTACTACGTACGGAATGAGGCCGTGCCCGACCTCTCGGACGACGTGCGCGGCGATGTATTCCTGAGCAACATGAGATTGAGTTCAGAAGGCGATGACAAAACCGGCTACCGCGTAAGCGTACAGGGACTCGGTCTATCGAGCCTCTACTTGTATGTCATCAAGGAGGGGGATCGATACCGGCTGCTCCCTTACAACGACATAAGTCCGTGGGGCAAAATCGCTCTCGCCTTATCGCGAGAAGGAAACCTGGCAGGCGCTCGGCAGTGGCTCGACTGGGCGCGCGAGGAATTGAGCGTGTCGGGTGGCGATGACCCTCTGCGCGGCCCGATTTTCCCCCACGTGTGGCACAAGGGGGGAAATGCGGATAAGGAAACGATCGACGGTGCGGCATCGACGCTTCTGGTCTACTCCCTTGAGGTAGAACCTCTTCTGCCAACGCTGGAGGCAGCACGTCGGCATGCGGCTGACGAAGCGCAACGAAACGCCTACGACTACGCCTTGGCGAACGCATACGGCACACTGCGACGTTATTCGGAAGACCGAGTCGCGGCCGAACGGTTGCTACACGCGATGCCGGATTCGGACACCGCCGTCGATGAACTCATGTGGGTGCTCATCAGGCTCGGTGATTGGAAAACCATGGAACAGTTGGCTAGGGAACGTCTGGCGCGTAACCCGAACGATGCTACGGCGATCGAGAACCTCTCGGATGCCCGGTTGCTTCAAGGCAGCGCACAGGAAGCGTACAACGTTTTTCGCGCTGCTTTGGAGAAAGCCAAGCCCACGGCTCCTCTTTGGAACAACTACGCGTGGAACGGCCTACTGCTCGACAAGCTTCCAGACGATGTGGTCGAGGCGGCACAGCGTGCCAATCGTTTGGGGGACAACAAAGAATTTCCTTCGATGCACACGCTGGCTTCGGTCTATGCGGAAGTCGGACGGGTCCAGGAGGCCCACGAGTTAGTGCTGAAGTTGCTCGATGTCGCCGGATTGGAGGAGCCGGACGACTCAATCTGGTATGTCGTCGGACGAATAGCAGAACAATATGGGAGAACCGATACGGCGCTGAGCGCTTATCAGCGGCTCGAAAAGATATCCAGAGAGGACGACCCGTTGCAACGCAGTACCTACGTGCTGGCCGCGCGCGGGATAGAACGGATCAACCGGACGACGGGCACGAAACAACCCCCGGCTCCGGCACCCGTTCGTTAACCGGAACCGGATCCGACTCTCTTCAGAAACAACGCCGCCAGCGGCGGGAGGGTTAGCCGCAGCGAATACGGACGCCCGTGCGCTGGCTCCGGAAGGGCTTCCGTGCCGCCCATGTTCCCGATTCCGCTGCCTCCATATTCCTTCGCATCGCTGTTGAGGATTTCTCTCCAATACCCTGCAAAGGGGACGCCCACTTTGTAGCCCACGCGTGGCACGGGAGTGAAATTGCACACCACCTGCACCGTCTCATCGTTGCGGCGACCATGACGAAGCAGTGAAACCACACTCGCTGGGGCGTCGTTGCAGTCGACCCATTCGAATCCTTGTGGATCGTTGTCGAACCAGTGCAACGCGTTCTCGGAGCGATAGACCCGATTGAGCTGCTCCATCCACAACTGCATTCCGCGGTGCAAAGGGAACTCCAGCACGTTCCAGTCCAGGCTGCGATCGTGACCCCATTCACTGACCTGACCGAACTCACCCCCCATGAATAGCAGCTTCTTGCCGGGCTGAGCATACATGTACGCAAACAGCAGTCGCAGGTTGGCAAACCGTTGCCACTCATCGCCCGGCATCTTGCCGATCAATGAACCTTTCCCGTGTACGACCTCGTCGTGACTCAGTGGCAGCACGAAGTTCTCGTGGAAGGAATAGAGCATGCGAAACGTCAGCATGTTGTGGTGATATTGCCGGTGGATCGGGTCGCGCTGGAAGTAGTAGAGGGTGTCGTGCATCCATCCCATGTCCCACTTCATGCCGAAGCCCAGCCCGCCTAAGTGCACCGGCTTTGAAACCATTGGGTACGCGGTAGATTCCTCGGCAATCGTCTGAATATCAGAGTGCTCCTTGTACGCTTCCTCGTTGAAGCGCCGCAAAAAATCGATGGCCTCCAGGTTCTCGCGGCCGCCATACTTGTTCGGAATCCATTCCCCCTGTTTGCGCGAATAGTCGAGATACAACATGGACGCTACGGCATCGACCCGCAGGCCGTCGATGTGATAGCGGTCCAGCCAGAACATCGCACTCGACAGCAGAAAACTGCGCACCTCACTCCGCCCATAGTTGAAAATGTGTGTCTTCCAGTCAGGATGGAAACCCTGTCTAGAATCGGCGTGCTCGTACAGGTGAGTGCCGTCGAAATAGGCGAGTCCATGCGCATCAGAGGGGAAGTGGGAGGGCACCCAGTCGAGGATCACGCCAATACCGTGCTGGTGCAGGTAGTCCACGAGGTACATGAAATCCTGCGGCGCGCCATACCGGGCTGTCGGTGCGAAATACCCCGTAGTCTGATATCCCCAAGAGCCGTAGAAGGGGTGTTCCATCACCGGCAAGAACTCGACGTGCGTGAAGCCCAGTCGCCCGACGTATTCCGCAAGGCGCGGCGCGACCTCGCGGTAGGAGAGCGGACGATTGTGCTCCTCGGGAACACGCATCCACGAGCCAAGGTGCACTTCATAGATCGATATTGCGGCGTGCAGCGAGTCGCGCTCTCCTCGCGTGCGCATCCACTCCGCATCGCTCCAGGTGTATTCAAGGTCCCAGACGAGGGAGGCTGTCCGCGGTGGCTTCTCATGCAGGAGGCCAATCGGGTCCGCCTTGTCGACCATGTGACCGTGGTGATGGGAAACGATGTGGAACTTGTAGAGCGCGCCTTTGCCGACCCCTGGGATGAACCCTTCCCAGATTCCCGAGTTTCCCCGCGATCGCAACGGATGCGAGGAATGGTCCCATCCGTTGAAGCTGCCGATCACATACACGTTTCGCGCGTTCGGAGCCCACACGCCGAACACCGTTCCCTCGACACCATTGGCGTTGATGAGGTGGGCCCCCATCTTGTCGTAAATGCGATAGTGACTTCCTTCATTGAACAGGTAGAAGTCCTGATTACTCAGCAGGGACACGTCATATCGGACGGCAGATGTTTCGGGCGGAGCTAGGTTAGCGCTCATGGTTGATCCCTTAGTGTAGTCGAATCCCTCGTAACCGGGGATGCGTGTGCCATACTGAACAGCTGCCGATAATGTAGACAGCAGCAAGTACACATGGCTCGGCTCCGCGTCGTCATCCTCTGGCACCAGCACCAGCCTTTCTACAAGGACCTGGTCACCGGACACTACCGTTTGCCGTGGACTCGCCTCCACGCCCTGAAAGACTACTACGGCATGGTGAAGCTCCTCGATGAGTTTCCCGACGTTCACCAAACCTTCAACCTTGTCCCATCGATGGTCACCCAGATTCAGGATTACGTCGCGGGTACCGCGCAGGACCCCTTTTTGCAAGTCGCGGCCAAACCGGCCCGGGATCTGTCGACCGACGAGCGCCGCTTCGCGCTCCAGTACCTGTTCCAGGCGAACGCCATCAATGTGATCGGGCGCTATCCGCGATACAAGGAACTCTGGGAGCGATTCCGCAGCGCGGGCGATTCGCCGGAACGTGCGGAGAAGTACTTCCAGACGCAGGACTATACCGATCTCCAGGTGCTATCGCAAATCGGCTGGTTTGACGAGTACTTCCTCGAAGAGAAGAACATTGCCGAGCTGATCAAGAAGGGGCGCAATTTCTCGCTCGACGACCAGCGCGCTGTCGTCGCAGCCGAGCGCGAGTTCCTGGGACGGGTCATTCCCGTACACGCTGAAGCTGCAAAAAAAGGCCGAATTGAGATCTCGACCTCGCCGTTCTACCACCCGATTCTGCCTCTGCTTTGCGACACGCAAATGGGCGCCGTTTCCTCACCCGGGTTGCCCTTGCCACAAAACCGCTACCGACACCCTGAAGATGCCCGTGAGCAGCTTCTCCGCGGACTCGATTTCCACGAGAAGGTCTTCGGCGCACGCCCGGCCGGAGTGTGGCCCTCGGAAGGAAGTGTCTCAGAGGAAACCCTCGCCATTGCCCATCGTCTCGGCGTGCAATGGATGGCAACGGATGAAGGTGTGCTCGGCCGCAGCCTCGGAATGTTTTTCTCCCGCGATGGCCAGGGACGTCTCAATTCCGACATGGCGCACCGCCTGTATACGATCTACCGGTATGAAAAGGCTGACACGCGCATGAACCTGATCTTCCGCGATCACACGTTGTCAGACCTGATCGGATTCGTGTACTCAGGCATGCCGCCGCAGGACGCCGCCAATAACCTCATCCAAAAGATCAAAGAATCGGCGCAACCAATTATTTCTCACGGGCAAGACGCGGTGGTTCCGATCATTCTCGACGGCGAAAACGCCTGGGAATACTACCCTCGGTCCGGACGCGAATTCCTGCGCCGCTTCTACGATGGACTCTCGAAGGATCCCCAGATCGAAGCGGTCACAGTCAGCGAGGCAATTGCCCGCCACCAAAGCTGCAGCTACCTGGACTCCCTGGTTCCGGGCTCCTGGATCAACGCCAACTACAACGTTTGGATCGGCGCTTCGGAGGACAACAAGGCTTGGGACTATCTCTACCACGCGCGCAACCTGTACACGGAAGCGGCGCCCAGGGCAACCGAGGAACAGCGGCGCCTGGCTTTCGAGGAACTCCTGATTGCGGAAGGCAGCGACTGGAATTGGTGGTACGGTCCCGAACATCATTCCGCCAACGACCGTGACTTCGACGAACTCTACCGAAAACATCTTTCCAATGTGTACCAGGCGCTGGGAAGCAATCCACCTGACTACCTGGCGCAACCGATTGCCGGCGTCACTGCACGGCCGTCTTTCACGCCGCAGGAGGCGTACATCCATCCGCACGTGACCGGCGACATGGTCCGCTACTTCGAATGGATGGGTGCGGCCCGTTACACAGCCGACCGCCGTTCCGGATCGATGCATGGCAAGCAGTTTCTGCTGGATGCAGTTCATGCTGGAATTGACGAGCAATTCGTCTATGGGCGGCTGGATTTCGCCGGACGTGTGCCCGAGGCAGCTTTCGAACTGATCGTCAATCTGGAGGCACGATCCAAGCCAGGCACACCCGTCCGCCGTGAACTGCGGCTCGATGCGGTTGTGGAGACTGGCCGCCTGCAATCCTGGAAATTGGCCGATCCGAAAGAAGGAAGGGAATTGGCCACTTCAACCGGGCCTGGCCAGGAAATCCGCGTCGCCCTGGTTCGCAACTTCGAATTTCGCGTGCCGTTGGCTTGGCTGCAGGCAGCACCCGTCGAGGTCGATAAGATTCGTGGACCGAAGGCGTTGGGAGACGTGACCACACGGGTTCGCCTGCGTTTCAGTCTCTGGCAAAATCGCCTTCCGGTTGACGCGCTGCCGGTCGAAGGGTGGATCGAATTGGAGATGCTGAGGGAAGAAGACTTGGCAAGTCAGTAGCACGTCGCAAGCTCGCGAGTAGCGAGCGTCAAGACATCTAAATCTTCACGCAGAGACACAAATCAACTCGCTACCCGCTTCTGGCGACTCGTCACTGTCCTTGGGGCTGACTCATCACCAGTGGACGACTCAGTTCCACCCACAACTCCGTGCCCGCGGGCAATGTCGCGGAGCGATGCTTGGTCAGCCAATGGGTCACCGTGGCGCCGGCACCGATTGCTCCGCCGATCAGCACGCCTTTGCCCCCACCTGCCAAACCACCAATCAACATGCCGCCGCCGGTTCCCATCCCGATTTCGGTGAGATCTTTTCCGTCGTGGCCGGAGCCCTTGAACTGGCCTTCATTGTTGACGTCGGTGCCGTGCCCACGATTGGTGTCGACGAGAGTCGCGTTCAGCATGAACCGCTCACCGTTCGGCATCACAAGCGCCTCGGGAAACAGTGTGATCGTTGGTTTGCCCGCCACTCGCCGAGGTTCGCTGGTCTTGGTGACGCGGCCCTGCACGGTCGTGCCAATTGGGATCACGGTTTTGCCGTCAAGGACCACAGCTTCGGTAACCCGGGCCTGGAATGGGTCACCTGCCTGATTGCTGAACGTGGCCAGCGTGGTTTCGAGCTTCATCTTAAGTGCGGTGCCCGTGGGCAGGGTCTGTGCTAACGCAGATCCGCAAAACAGAGCCAGCGCAATCAGTACAACAACCTTCTTCATAGAACCTCCTGATCCATGTCAGGCGGATGTCTTGTCCGCCACAGACTTTGTCAACTTCCACCAGGAATCTCGCCTACTGCCTTCAACACGTCCTCAATCGGAGCCCGGTCGTGCTGATTTTCCCCGCGATAGATCCAACGCACCGTCCCCTCACGATCGATCACGAGCGTGGCCGGATGCGCAATATTCAATGCATCCGTTCCCAACATGTGGTGTAACCCATACGCTTTGGTCACGCTCCGGTCTTCGTCCAACAGGAACGGGAACGAAATCGGATGCTTGTCCAGATACGTTGCCGGCTTCCAAACGCCGTCGCGTTTCTCTGCGGCGACGTACGCCAGCCGCGCTCCGGTGGCATCGATCTCTCGTTTGTGGGACTCCAACTGAGCCATGCGCTTGGCGCAATTTGGTCACCACGTGCCGCGCAGGAACTCCAGGATGAGCGGTCCGCCGGAGTACAGATTCGTCAGACGAAACATGCCCTCGCGGTTCGCCGCTTCCAGAGAAAAATCCGGAGCACGCAGGCCAACCTCCAGAGTTTCTGTGCGGGGTCTCACCTTGATCCGACTGTATGCCAGGAAAAATCAGGGAACAACGCCGGAAAGTGCAGGAGAACCAAAGGAGGCACGTGCTAACATCCAACGAGGACGCTGCAATGCTCGCCAGGTCATTGGGATCTCGTCCAGGATGCCGGGGACGCTTAACACGGTGGATCGCACTCACGGCGATTTACGTGACATCGGTTGCGTCGGCCCAGGTTTCCCTCCATCCACCGACCGGTCACCTCCGGGGAACCATTCTCGATGAGTCTGGAGGAATCATCCCCTCAGCAAGAGTGATTTTCAAATCCGACCAAGCGATGTATACGGCGACGGCAAGTGCCGTCGGCGCTTATGAGATTGAGCTTCCCGCGGGCGTTTATGAAATAAATGTTGTGAAGCCCGGTTTTTGCTATCGGCGCGCGTCCTTTCGAATGGCCTCTGCATCCCTGACGATCAATGCTCACGTTCCGATCTGTGCGATTGCGCAAGTAACAACGATCGCGGACGGGGAGAGCAGTGTAAGAGATGAATGGAAACCCAGCACATCCACCGACGAGTTTGCAATTCCCGGACAGGAGAATCGTCGTCTTAAGCTGTTCATCAGCTACGACAATCGGCGAGAGGATGCTGACGTGACGACCTATTCTGGAAGTGCGTTTCTTGCCAACGCTGCGCGCAATGTCGTAGTTACGTACGACTCGTTGACCATTTCGGCGAAACGAGTGCGGTTTGACCGCCGTGCATCGCGGCTGTATGCCGAGGATGGAGTCACAATTGAAGATGGCAAGCAATCCTCGACCAGTGATCATGCTGAGGTCAAGTTTGAGAACGGGAAATTTGTGACCCAGTTCAACTGAAGCGTCCCCGCGGTCCTGCCAGTCTTTCTCATCCCGTCCGCTATAATTTCAGGTTCCACTCCAGCATGTTTGGAACCCGTGTCGCCTGGGTCAACTGGCAGGGCGGAGGACAATTCGGGAGCATGCTGTTGTGGCGACGAGATCTGAAGTTAATACATCCAGAAAAGGACGCATTCATGCCCAATACATCGATCGCTGAAATCCGCGGGCGCCAGGTGCTTGATTCCCGCGGCAATCCAACCGTTGAAGCCGAAGTCTTTCTTGCTGGCGGTGTCACCGCGCGTGCCATTGTGCCAAGCGGCGCCTCCACCGGCGAGTACGAAGCTGTCGAACTGCGCGACGGAGACGACAACGTCTACAAGGGGAAAGGCGTCCGGAAGGCCGTCGCCAACGTGAACGACGAAATCGCGGAAGCCCTGGGTGGGATGGATGCCGCCGACCAGCGGACCATTGACGCCAAGATGATTGAACTCGACGGTACTCCCAATAAAGGCAGGCTCGGCGCCAACGCCATCCTTGCCGTCTCGATGGCCGCCGCGCGCGCTTGCGCCAAGGCTTTTGACCTCCCCCTCTATCGTTACCTTGGCGGGGCTGGCGCCAACACGCTGCCCGTCCCGATGATGAACATCCTCAACGGTGGGGCGCACGCCGATAACAACGTCGATTTCCAGGAATTCATGGTCATGCCGGTGGGGGCGCCGTCGTTTTCCGAAGCGCTGCGCTGGGGCGTCGAGGTGTTTCACACCCTTAAGGCGGTCTTGAAGCGGCGTGGATACAACACCTCTGTGGGTGACGAGGGCGGCTTCGCTCCGTCGGTGAAATCGAATGTCGAGGCCATTGAGGTCGTGCTTGAGGCCATCCAGCAAGCCGGCTACAAACCGGGGGAACAGATCGCCATCGCGCTCGACCCCGCCGTGAGTGAGTTTTACCAGGATGGCAAATATGTTTTCAAGAAATCTGACAAATCCTCAAAGACTTCCGAGGAAATGGTGAAGTATTGGGCGAAGTGGGTAAAGGACTACCCCATTGTTTCGATCGAGGATGGCCTTGCCGAGGACGACTGGGAGGGATGGAAGCTCTTGACGAATGAAGTCGGCGATAAGATCCAGTTGGTCGGCGACGACCTGTTTGTCACGAATGTCGAGCGTCTGCAGCGGGGTATCGACAAGGGCGTAGCGAATTCGATTCTGATCAAGGTCAATCAGATCGGCTCGGTCAGCGAGACACTCGACGCGATCGATCTTGCGCGCCGCAACAGCTACACCTCCGTCATCTCCCACCGGTCTGGTGAGAGCGAAGACACATTCATCGCCGACCTGGCCGTCGCTACTGGCGCCGGACAGATCAAGACCGGTTCCGCCTCCCGCACCGACCGCGTAGCCAAGTACAACCAGTTGTTGCGGATCGAAGAAGGGCTGGGCGGCGCCGCTCGGTTCCTGGGGATCAAGGCGCTGAATTATGGCGGATAAGGACGGACATCCGCGTTAGGGAAACTCTATGAAGCATCGGCGTGCACTCATCGTCGCGGCCGTGTTGTTCTCAGTAGCCCGGATCGAGGCTCAATCCACTGCGAGCGAGGCTCCGGCATCGAAGGAGGACATTCAGCGGTTGTTCGTTGTCATGAACGTTCGCCAGCAGATGGCGCAGGTCATGGATGATATGGTGAAGGAACAGAGTCAGATGATGCGCGACAGCCTGAAGAGGCGGTCGCCGCGAATCTCCGACGCCGAGATCCAGCATCTCGATCAGGCGATGCACGAATTGATGAAGGAGTTCCCCTACGCCGCGATGCTCAACGACATGATTCCGGTCTATCAGAAGCACTTGTCGAAGACCGATGTCGCTGCCATGACAGCCTTCTACTCATCCCCGACCGGCAAGAAGCTCTTGCGCGACATGCCGGCAATGACAACGGAGTCGATGCAAGCGGCCTACCCGACCATGCAGGCCTATATGGAGAAGGTGATGAACCAGATCGATGCGCTGGCTAAGGAAGACAAGCAAAGAACAGTGCCGCCAGCCAACAAGAACTGAACAGGGGAGAGCTAGCCCGTCAAACAATCTATGGACCTGGAAATCAGCTCGACGCAGGTGAAATCGCTCCAGAAACGGGGTGACCCGTTCACGTTGCTCGATGTGCGGGAGCCCTGGGAATGGGAGGCAGCCCGCATCGAAGGCACGAAGCACATTCCGATGGGGGATATCCCGACTCGCGCCCACCAGGAACTTGACCCCGATAGCCACATCATCGTGATGTGTCACCGCGGCGTGCGCTCTCTCAGCGTTGCCAACTGGCTTCGCCAGCAGGGATTTGAAAAAGTGCAGTCGATGCGCGGCGGCATCGACGGGTGGGCCCGCACCGTCGATCCCAAGGTTCCGCTGTACTAGCGGCGCATGTCGAAAAAAAAGAAGCAGCGAAATGTCCGCTGCTTCTCCACACCCCGGAGAGTGTTCTCTTCATTTAGCGGCTGTTTTCGCCTTCGCGGGAGCTTTCTCAGCACCGCTTAATTCGTCTGCCAGCGCGTCTGCACCATAGATATCACGCAGGGCCTCGAGGATCCCGCGCGAATCTACATGCACAGCGCGTCCCTGGCGGTCATCGAAGAAGAAATTCCACACCAGAGACTGGATGTTTCCGTCGAAGATGATTCCAACCACTTCACCGGCCTTGTTTACGGTTGGACTTCCTGAATTCCCGCCGATGATGTCGGCCGTCGAAACGTAGTTCAGCGGCGTGTTCAGGTTCAGCTTCGACTTCATCTTGATCCAGCTTGCCGCGAGGTTGTAGGGCGGTTTGTTCCCGTGGTCGTCGGCGTGTTGGAACGCGCCGCGTATGGTGGTGAAGTAGGAAATCTTCTTTCCATCTTCCTCGTATTCCTTGACCGTGCCGTAGCTCAACCGAAGCGTGAATGTCGCGTCCGGAGGCTGATTGAATCCGCTCTGGGCAAAACGCGCCCGGGCAATGAGTGCGCCATCGCGGCGTTCCACAGCATCCACTTCGTCGTCATAGCGTTTGCGAACCGCACGCGCCGCTCCATCAACGTTCCTCATCAGAACAATCAGGGGGTCGCTGCTTGCCTCGACTGCTGCTTTGCCGCCTTCGTAGAGTTGCTTCCGGTAGGCAACGTCATCGAGCTTCGTTCCCGCGATCAGGTCCCTGGCAGCGTCCCCGGATGACTTTCCGTTCAGTGCCGTCTTGACGGCCGCATCGTCGGGTCCCAGGGATTCCTGCAACTGCGCCAGTGAATCACCCAGCGTGATCGTTTCAAAACTCTTGTAAATGGGTGCCGCGCTGAACAGACGCTGCTCGAGCGAGGGCAATGCCGAGTCGCGATACTCCCGCAGCCGCTCGCCGTTCGGTTTCGTCTTTTCCTCCGTGGCCCGGACAATCCAGCGCGCGTACTGTGCCAGTTCCGAGTTGAAGCCCCGGAGCCGCTCTAGATAGAGCAGGGGATTGTAGATTTCCCGCTCCACCTTCATGGCATTCGCGATCTCTTCCCAGGGATTTGACCCTTGCGGGTTCTTGACCATGTATTGCTTCTGTAGTTCTTTTTCCTGCGCGCCGGATCGGGCAAGCAACGCGGGATCAAGCAAGCCTTCCTGTTCGCCGTTGATGGCCTTCTGCGAGTTCTGGTACCCGAAGATATCTTCTTGTGCAATACGCGCGTTCTCCGCAGATTCCGCCGCGAATTTCTGGAACAACGCGATTCTCCGTTTGTAGTTCGCCAGCCGATTCGGGTAGTCCACATCCCGCAGGTACTCCAATTGGGCGACCGTTCGCAGCCGGTCTGTCCCGCCTGGATGGCCGGAGACAAAGACAAGGTCCCCCTCTTTCACCCCTGTCTTGGACCACTTCAGGTAGTTGTCGAAATGTACCGGCTTATCATTCTCGTAGATTCGGAAAAACGTAATGTCGAGGTCATAGCGCGGGTAGGTGAAGTTGTCGGGGTCGCCGCCGAAGAATGCGGCGTCGAACTCCGGCGCGAATACCAGCCTGACGTCGGTGTATTTCCGGTATTTGTAGAGGTTGTACACCTCGCCGGAATAGAGCGTGATCACGTCGCAGCGCTGTCCGGTCGCCATCGCGCATTCCTTTTCGATCGCGCTCATGGAAGCTCGTTGCGCCTGGCCCGCTTCCGCCGCCGACATTCCAGGTTTTACATTCGCGTTGACTTTGGACGTCACGTCTTCGATCCCGACCAGAACATTCAGTTCAAGATCAGGGCATTTCGCTTCCTCAGCCCGAGTCTTGGCGTAGAAGCCGGTCTTCATGTAGTCGGTGCCGGCGGTGCTCAGTTTCTGGATGCAGTCCGCACCCACGTGATGATTGGTGAACGCGAGTCCGTCAGCCGAGACGAACGATCCCGATCCGCCGTTGTTGAACCGCACCGACGAGAGGCGGACATGGTCCAGCCATTCCTGAGTCGGCAGGAAACCATATCGGGCTTTCACCTTCTCCTTTGGAAACGCGTTGTACAACCACATCCCCTCGTCGGCCAGCGCCACAGGCGTTGCCAGAGCGAGTATGAGTGCAAGGACTAGCCATCTTGTTTTCATGTATTTCTCCGCCAAGTGAGGATTTTCGTGGAAGACCGCACGGTCTGTAGTACAGGGAGCAAACTCAGTAGTATACGCCCGGCTTAAGCGCTCAGGCCAAGCCCCGCTCTTGGAAACCGCGGCTTCTTTGGCGTATAAAAGAGAGTTGGCCTGCAGCGGCGAAATACTCTCAGGCTGGCCTGCAGCCTTCGTCGCTCACAGCATGCGAGGAGCCATGTCCAGCGTTACCACCACCCACGCGCCCAAAGGTTTGGAAGGAGTTGTCGCCACAACGTCGAGCATCTGTTACATCGACGGCGACCAGGGAGTTCTGGCTTATCGCGGGTACGATATTCACGACCTGGCCGACAACTCTTCTTTTGAGGAAGTCTGCTACTTGTTGTGGTTCGGGCGCCTTCCCAATGCCGAAGAACTGAAGCATCTCCGCTGGCGCATGGCGGAGGAGCGCAAGCTGGACGCGTCCGTGCTGTATCGCCTCGAACTCGTGCCCAAGCACGCCCTGCCGATGGACGTGTTGCGCACGCTGGTTTCGATGCTTTCCTACTACGATCCAGAATTCAACCGCAACGATCACGACGCAAACATCAATAAGGCGATCCGGCTTACCGCGCAAATTGCCATGCTCGTTGCGCACTACGACCGCATTCGCAAGGGCAAGCCGATCGTCGATCCGGACCGTTCCTTATCGCATGCCGCGAATTTCCTCCTGATGCTGAACGGGGCCAAGCCTTCCACCACCGCCGAGCGCGCTCTCGACATCGCACTCATTTTGCATGCCGACCATGAGCTCAACGCGTCGACCTTCGCCGCCCGCGTGACTGCGGCAACATTATCGGATATGCACTCGGCAATCACGTCCGCCATCGGTACCCTCAAGGGGCCGCTGCATGGTGGCGCGAACGAGGCGGTCTTCAAGATTCTGATGGAAATCGACAGCGACGGCGCCGACCCAGTCGACTACGTCAAAGGTATGCTGGCGCAGAAGAAGAAAGTTCCTGGCTTCGGACATCGCGTGTACCACACCGAGGATCCGCGCGCGACGCATTTGCGGAAGATGTCGCGCGATCTCGGCAATTCCAGCGGCAATCCTAAGTGGTTCGAGTACTCGCGCAAGATTGAAGAGTTCGTACATGGCGACAAGAAGCTCAACGCCAACGTAGACTTCTATTCCGCCTCGACGTATCACACACTGGGTATTGACGTCGACCTGTTCACACCCATCTTCGCGGTCTCCCGCGTTTCAGGCTGGACGGCGCATGTGATCGAGCAGCTGAATGATAACCGTTTGATCCGGCCGCGCGCGGATTACGTAGGACCGGTTTATCCGCAGAAATATGTGCCGGTAGACCGCCGCTAGGAGCGCGTCCTGACACTCCGTCGGAATCCGGGCAGGCGTTCAAGTACTATGTCCGGATGAATTCCCCGCCGGTACCGGGTCGCCGCGCAACTATTCAACTTTGGTCGAGTGATCTCACCATTTTGATCTGCATTGGCTTGGCGACGATCGTCCTTCATCTTCTTGCTGGCGGTTATTACGGATTTCACCGCGATGAACTGGCAACGCTCGACGACGCCCGACATCTGGCTTGGGGATATGTGGCCTATCCGCCGGTCACTCCGTTCTTTGCGCGTATGTCGCTGGTCCTGTTTGATACGTCCCTGGTTGGGTTTCGCTTCTTTTCATCAATAGCGCAGGCAGTCGTCGTGGTTCTCACCGGTTTGATAGCGCACGAGGTGGGCGGCGGGCGGGCTGCTCAACTGGTTGCCGCCGCCGCGGCCGTCCCGTTTTGTCTCGCCGCTGGCGCTCTCATGCAGTACGTCTCATTCGACAGTCTTTGCTGGGTGCTGGCCGCCTACTTCGTAGTTCGCCTTCTGAGGTCCGACGATCCGCGATGGTGGCTTGCGATCGGGAGCGCGATTGGCTTGGGCATGATGACAAAATACACGATGGGCTTTTGCGCCCTCGGCATCGTCGTGGGCGTGCTGCTCACTCCGGCGCGGCGACACTTGAAGAGCAGGTGGCTCTGGATTGGTGTTGCTCTTTCTATCGCTATTTTCCTGCCCAACCTCCTCTGGCAGGCAACACACCACTTCATATCGCTCGAGTTTCTTCAGCACATTCACGAGCGCGATATCCGGATCGGTCGCACAAAGGACTTTCTGCCTGACCAGCTAAAAATGACGTTGCTCGCATTTCCGTTGTGCATGGCCGGACTCTGCTTCTGCTTTTTCACATCTGCGGGCAGGCGTTTTCGCATGTTGGGCTGGATGTATATCGTGCCGCTGGTGCTGTTTGTCATCGCCAAAGGCCGTGGATACTACCTTGCGGCCGCATATCCCATGCTGTACGCGGCAGGCGCGGTCTGGGGGGAGCAACGGTTGCGGTCGCTGAGCCGGATATGGATTGGAATTATGCGGACCGCAGTGCGGACCGTGGTGTGGACCGCTCTGGCCGCAGACATTGTCTTCGTCGGCGTCATTGCCATGCCGGCCGCGCCGGTGAATTCAGCGCGGTGGAAGTTTGCTTTCACGAACAATGGCGATCTCGTTGAAGAACTCGGCTGGCCTGAACTGACGGAGACCGTGGCGCAGATTCGTGACTCGCTTCCAGCACGGGATCGCGCCCACCTCGGCATTCTCGCCGGCAATTATGGCGAAGCCGGCGCCATCAACCTGTATGGGCCGCAATATGGCTTGCCGCCGGCGCTCAGCGGAATCAACTCGTTCTGGGCGCGTGGCTACGGAGATCCTCCTCCAGAAAGGTTGATCGTGATTGGTATTTCGCACCGTTATCTGGACGAGAACTTCATGGGCTGCCAACTGGCCGGGCACACGCCGAACCCCTATAACGTGGAGAACGAGGAGACCCGCGATCATCCGGATATCTACGTATGTCGTGGGCCGCGCCGTGGCTGGGCGGAGTTCTGGAAAGACTTCCGCTACTACGGATAGACCGCCGGTCACTGTCCGATACTCCCGTTACAATAGGCTCATGCGTCGCGTGTATCTCGACAACAATGCGACTACGCCGGTGCTGCCCGACGTTCTGGAGGCCATGCGCCCCTATTTTGGCGAGCATTTCGGCAACGCGTCCTCCATTCATCATCATGGACAGGAGACGCGCGCGTCAGTCGAGCGTGCGCGCGAATCCGTGGCGAAGCTTTTCGGGTCGAGATCGTCGGAAATCATATTCACCAGCGGCGGCACGGAGGCCGACAACCTCGCTATTTTCGGGATTGCCAAGCCGGGAGACCACATCATTACCTCGACCATCGAGCATCATGCCGTCCTTAACGCCTGTAAACATCTCGCGGAGAAGGGACGTGAGGTAACTTGCGTCCCTGTGGATGGCTGCGGCCTCGTCGATCCTGATGCCGTAAAGCGCGCGCTCCGGCCGAATACCAAACTGATCACAATCATGACGGCCAACAATGAGACGGGGGTGATCCAGCCCGTGGAAGAGATCGGCAGGATCGCAGCCGAGGCTGATGTCTACTTCCATACGGATGCGGTGCAGGCTGCAGGAAAGATTTCCATCGATGTGAATGCAATCCACTGCGATCTGCTCACGATCTCGGGGCACAAGTGTCACGCGCCGCAGGGAGTGGGCGCACTCTTCATGCGCCGGGGAACAGAACTCGAACCGCAGCTTTACGGCGGAAGTCACGAACGTTCCCGCCGCGCTGGAACGGAAAATGTCCCAGGGATTGTGGGCCTCGGCAAGGCCGCCGCATTGGCGAAGGCTGCGCTTGATCGCGGCGAGGACAAGGCAATGGCTGGAATGCGAGACCAGCTTGAAAGTGAGTTCCTGCAGATCGAAGCTGCCGGAGTGAATGGGGCAAACGCTCCCCGAGTACCGAACACCACCAACATCTACTTCGATGGGATCGAAGGCGAAGCACTGGTAATCGCGCTCGACCTGAAAGGCCTGGCTGTTTCCACTGGTGCTGCGTGCTCCTCCGGGGCGATAGAACCCTCGCATGTTCTCACCGCAATGGGGCTGCCAGCGCAGCGCGCGAAAGCCAGCATCCGGTTCAGTCTGGGCCGGCAGAATACAGCGGAGGACGTAGATCTCGCGCTCGCACTGGTTCCCGCGGCCGTGGCACGCCTGCGCGAGCTGTCGCCCGTGTACAACCGCCCTCTGGCTCGCCCTAACGGACGTGATGTCCCTTGAGGTAAGAACCGCGGTTCTGTCCCATTTACAATATGGGTGTGCCTGCAGAGACCATCGCCGTCGCGATGTCGGGGGGAGTCGACTCCTCAACTGTCGCCGCCATGCTGCGCGCCGATGGGTACAGCGTCATTGGGTTGACCATGCAGCTCTGGAACCAGCGTCGGCTGGCTGGACGCGAAGGCATGCCGGAACAGGTCCACGGTCGCTGCTGCTCGCTTGACGACGTCTACGATGCTCGTCGGGTCGCCGAAACGATCGGCATTCCTTACTACGTCGTCAACCATGAGGAACGCTTTGAGCGCGACGTGGTGCGTCCGTTCGTAGAGGAGTATCTCTCCGGGCGCACGCCGATCCCTTGCAGCCTCTGCAACAATCACTTGAAGTTTGACCAGCTTCTGACTGTGGCCAGACAGATTGGAGCGGAGCAAGTTGCGACTGGTCACTATGCTCGAGTGGCCTGCAACAAGGAAACCGGCCGCTGGCTCTTGAAGCGGCCTGCGGACAAGTCTAAGGATCAGACCTACTTCCTTTTTGGCCTCACGCAGGAGCAGCTCAGCCGCACGCTGTTTCCACTAGGCGGTATGACCAAGGCGGAAGTCCGCGAGTTGGCTCGGAAGTATGACTTGGTGATCGCCGAAAAGCCGGACTCGCAGGAAATCTGCTTCGTTCCGGGTGGGGACTATAAGCGGTTCCTGGATGCCTATCTCTCCGAGCAGGGGAAGCCGCCGCTGCAGACCCCAGGGGAGATGGTAACCACCGACGGTCGCGTCATCGGGGAGCATGCGGGCATTCACCACTTCACAGTCGGCCAGCGTAAGGGGTTGGGGGTGGCCACTGGCTCTCCTCTATACGTCCTGCAGATCGAGGGTGACACCCGGCGGGTCGTCGTAGGTACGGATCAGGATCTGTACCACCGCACATTGACCACTCATCGGGTCAACCTGATTTCCGTGGACGAACTGCGGGAGCCAATGAGGGTTGCTGTCAAGATCCGACACCGTCACGAACCAGCTCCGGCCGTCATCGAGAGTGTCGGGCCCGACCGGATCCAGGTCACCTTTGACCAGCCCCAGCGCGCCATGACTCCCGGCCAAGCAGCGGTTTTTTACGAGGGCGACACGGTGGTCGGGGGTGGCTGGATTGAGAGTGTTCCTTAGCCCCCTTCGTTGGTCACAGGTGGTGGCTCTGGCCGCGAGGCATTACCTCCGTTCCCCTGTAGCCTGTTACTCCTATGACCTTTCAGCTACCGCACTGGCACTTTCGTGGGCTGGACCTGCCGATATAGCAAGGTTAGTTTGATCACACGGCGGGACCCTCGAATCACTCCCCAAGTCGAGTCCGGCGTGGGGTGAGACCATGAAACTGATGCATCTTTGCTATGCGGCACTGGGCCTTGCTGTGGCACGCTGGATTTTCAAGCGTCAACCGGTGCCGGTAACCGACCCAGTCTCTCGTCTCCGTACCTCTGGCCTGCTGTAATCATCGGTCTGACCAGAGCCTTGGGCGCGCCCCGTTGCGCGTCGCTTCGCCAGGCGTGCC
>DATIWL010000059.1:0-9799 GCA_035519435.1 Terriglobales bacterium | reverse complement strand
ACGGTGTACTTCGCCATCAGGCGGACGAAATCGTCGGGGGTGAAAGGGCGCATCCAGCGACTGTTGAAGTCGATCACGGTCTTCTGTGGATCGAGAATCTTGAAGACCTGCGCCTTATAGGTCTCAGCATTCTGCTCGATCTGCTCGCGTGACAGCGGTGGGCGCGTTGCCGAGCGCCCGGTCGGATCGCCGATCATGCCGGTGAAGTCGCCGATCAGGAAGATGGCGGTGTGGCCCATGTCCTGAAAGTGCTTGAGCTTGCGCAGCACGACGGTGTGGCCAAGATGAAGATCGGGAGCGGTCGGGTCCATGCCGAGCTTGATGCGCAGCGGCTTGCCCGTTTTGAGCGAGCGCTCCAGTTTCGCGCGCAGCTCGGACTCTTTGACGATCTCCGCCGCGCCCTTCTTGATGTACGCCAGTTGTTCGTCAACCGGTGGGAGGTTAGGCATGAGCTTTGATTATAGCTACGAGCCGCGTGCAAGCAGATCAAGTTGAATAGGCAAGCCCCGCGTTCGGACTCTGATCGCTCATTGTCGCCTGTAGAAACTCAACCCCGCGTCCCCCTGCATGAGCGTCCGAAACCGAGTCAACTCTCCATGTTCGTTTCCGGGGTCGAACTTCTTTTCGTGCTCTGCGATGACCACGCTCGACTGGCGCAGCAGGGGTGAGGCGGCAAGCGCCGCCAGCGTCCGGCCATACTCCTCGCGCATCCGGTAGGGAGGATCGAGAAACACAAAATCGGAAATCACGCCTTCACGTTCCAATTGTGTGACGGCTTTCGCGACCTCGGCCTTCACAATCCGGAATCCCTCTGTAATCCCCAGCGACTTAAGATTTGCCCCGATCAGCTCGGTGGCCGCCTTCGACGATTCGACGAAGTACACCATCCCAGCTCCACGGCTCAGAGCCTCGATTCCGACGGCACCGGTCCCGGCATATAGGTCCAGCCACACGGATCCGGCCAATGCTTCAGGATTGCCTGCGCACAAGACGTTGAACAACGTCTCGCGCAGGCGGTCCGAGGTCGGACGAACATCCATCCCGGGCAGAGAGCGCAGAGGGCGGCTTCGATATTGTCCTGCGATGATGCGCATTCACTCGATTTCGATTCCGGGGCTAAAGCCCCACCCAATTCATGCCCAGTCCCTCGTGGAAGGCACTACCGTAACAACCACCGGGCCGCACTGTTCATCGAACCAGATAGAATACTGGTAAGGGTGTCCATGCGCAGCTGGTCCATTCCGGCGGGGCGGCTTTTCGGCATCGAAATCCGCATCCACCTCACGTTCTTCTTCCTGGTGCTTTTTGTGTATTCGGCCGAGTCCGCAACCCAGGACAGCACTGCCGCGATGCGCGCCCTGGGACTGGTGGGGATCATTTTCGGCAGCGTCGTCCTGCATGAACTGGGTCACGCCTTGGTCGCGCAGCGCGCCGGAGTGCCGGCTAAAGGCATCATCCTGCTGCCGATCGGCGGCATCACGATCCTCGACGAGGCGCAGGCGATCGTGGAATCGGATACGACGTGGAAGCGCGACATTGCGATCGCTGTCGCCGGCCCGCTTGTGAACCTTGTCACTGCCGCTGCCGCCGCCATGATTGTGCTGTCGGTTGTGCGGGGGTTCCCGATCCTGGCCAAGCCGCTGGTGCACACGAGCAACCTGCTGCGCAGCATCATCTGGCTAAACGTATATCTGGGGCTGTTCAACCTGTTGCCCGCGTATCCCATGGACGGCGGGCGAGTGTTGCGGGCGCTCTTCTCGCGGCGCATGGATTCGATCCGCGCGACGCAACGCGCGGTGCGCATCGGCCATGTTTTCGCCATCCTGTTCATGATGGTGGGCATGCTGATGACGAATCGCGCGGAGACACGCGCCGATGGGCTCTGGCTGTTGATCATCGGCTTCTTCCTGTTTGTCGGGGCGCAACTGGAAGAGCGGTCGGCGGTGTTTCATTCTGTGCTGCAGAGCGTGCGCCTGGAAGAAGTGATGCTGACGGATTTCGCTACGCTCTCGCCGGCCGACACGCTCGAAGATGCGTTGGAAAAGGCCGTCCACACGCTGCAGGACGATTTCCCCGTGGTCCGCGGCAGCGACATGGTGGGCGTGATCTCGAAGCAGAAGATTCTCGACGCGCTGCGCTCCGACGGCAATGGCTACGTGCAGGCGGCGATGAACCGGCTCTTCGACGTCGCCACCAAGCAGGACTCGCTGGCTTCGGCGTTCCGCAAGCTCGCGGCCCGGAATTTGAGCATCATCCCGGTCGTGGATGAACAGCGGCTGGTGGGAATCGTCACGCTGCAGAATCTGATGCACTCGATGGCGCTGCTGGCGGAAAGCAGGAAGCTGCGCCGGGAAGACATCGACGCGTAAGGTCACAAGCTGCCGAGCGCCACAACTGCAGATCCCTCGCTGCGCTCGGGATGACAATCGAAAAGAACAGTTAGCTAAGCGCTCCGCATTCTGTAAAGTTCCTGGGCGGCTTTCACGGCCGATCCAAATTCAACTTCTTTGCCCGTGACCTCGGCGACGACCTGCTCCAGCGCGGCCAGCACCCCGACCGTGTCGAGATAGTCGTAGTAGCCGATATGCGCGATACGGAACAGCTGGCCTTTCATCTCGGCCTGGCCGTTGGCAACGACCGCGCCAAAGCGATCGCGGAAGTGCTTGCAGATCGCTGTCGAATCGGCTTCTCGCGGTGCGGCGACGGCGGTCAGCGCGGCGGCGGGTGATTTCGGCGCAAACAACTTCAGGCCAAGTGCTTCGACACCGGCGCGCGTCATCGCAGCGCACAGTTCGGCGTTATCGACCAGGGCCTTGCGTCCGGCGGCGAGATTTCCGTCACCCATCCGGCGGACATAGTCGAGCGCAGCGGCGAGTCCGGCAAAAAGAGAGGTCGCCGGTGTGTAGGCGGTCTCGGCTTTCGCAGCGGACTTGCGTTCTTTGCGAAGGTCGAAGTAGTAACGCGGGGAGGTCGTGGTTTCCATCCGTTGCCAGGCACGCTCGCTGATCGCGCCATAGGCGAGACCGGGCGGAATCATCAAGGCTTTCTGAGAGCCGCCGATGATCACGTCGATGCCCCATCCGTCGACGTCAAAATGCGTGGTGCCGAGGCCGGTGATGGCATCGACGACCAGCAGCGTGTCGGGAAGAGCGCGGACGAGTTTGGCGATTGCCTGAACATCGTGCCGAGCGCCGGTGGAACTTTCCGTGGCCTGGACATACACACAGCGGGCGTCGGGATCCAGCTTGCTCTGAATTTGGTCGAGCGAAAACGTCTCACCGTAGGGCGCGGTAACAGTCTCCACGTGGCAGCCGAACGCCTTGGCCAAGGACACCCAACGCTCGCCGAACTTACCGGCAGTCAGGACCAGCACTTTGTCGCGGGGCGAAGTGAGGTTCGAAACCGAAGCTTCCATGAACCCCGTGCCGGAGGACGAGAGCACCAGCACATCGTTCACGGTGCCAATAAACTCCTTCAGGTCAGCGAGCACCTGCGTAAAGAGCGCGCGGAAGTCGGCGGTGCGATGGTGCGCTCCGTAGGAAGCCATCGCCACCTGCGCGGAGGGCAGAAGAGGTGTGGGGCCGGGAGTGAAGAGCCTGTTCTTTTTAAGCATCGGATTCGTGAGTGAATAGGATATTCGACGGATGGGACTTCGGGAAGCGATTGCAGAGGTCAGAAGTCAGATTGCAGAAGTACAGCTGCGAGCTTCGAGCCACGAGCTGCGAACAACCAGTTCTGTGAGCGGAAAATTCTTGGAGTCGGACCGGCGCTCCACTTCTTCAATTGGACTGCTGCCTTTTGACTTCCTCCGTGTTCCTGCGGGTCCCCGGTGGTTACGGGTTCAGCTCGCTCGAAGCTCGGAGCCCGTAGCTCGTAGCGCTCTATAATTCAGCTATGCCCCTCATTGACCAGATCCAGAAAGACATCGTCACGGCCATGAAGGCGAAGGAAGAAGCCCGCCTCTCCTGCCTGCGCATGGTCAAGACCGCTCTCAAGAACAAGGAAATCGACAAGATGGCGCCGCTCGACGACAAAGAGTCGCAGCAGGTGCTCACCACGCTCATCAAGCAGCGCAAAGATTCGATCGAGCAATTCACCAAGGGCGGACGCCAGGAGATGGCAGACAAAGAGGCCGCCGAGATCAAGCTGATCGAGACTTATCTGCCGAAAGCCGCCGGCGAAGAAGAGATCGTGGCGGGAGTGCGCGCGGCGATTACCGAGATGTCGCCTGCGCCCACGATGAAAGACATGGGCAGCGTGATGAAGGCCGCCATGGCCCGCTTTGCCGCTGCCGGCATGCGCGTGGATGGAAAAGTGGTCAGCGAGGCCGTGAAGAAGGAACTGGCGGGGAAGTAACCGGGCCAATCCGTCCCCTGATCTCTGTCAGCGCTGTATACTCCCGTTCGGTGCTGAAACCCCATATCTCATTTATGAAAATACGCCTGGTCTTTTTGCTCCTTGTGGTCATTTTTGTCACGAGTTTGGTTCGTGGGTCCGACCTCCTCATCAAGAATGTCGTCATTTATGACGGCAGCGGGACGAAGTCATTCAAAGCGGATGTACGCATCAAAGGCGATCGCATCGCAGCCATTGGCAAGAACCTTAGTGCGCAGTCCGGCGAGATCGTCCGCGATGAACACGGACTGGCGCTGGCGCCTGGCTTCATTGACATGCACAGCCACCATGATCGCGGCATTTTCGACGATCTGGATGCGGAAGCCGCTACGCGGCAGGGAGTCACAACGGTCTTCGTCGGCCAGGACGGCGAGTCGAACTTCCCGCTGGCGGATTTCTTTGGCCGTCTCGAAAAGACGCCCCCGGCTCTCAATTTCGCCAGCATGGTCGGCCATGCGACTTTGCGGCAACAGGTGATGGGAAAAGACCTCTACCGGCCGTCGACACCCGAGGAACTCCAGAAGATGCGGGAGTTGCTGGCGCGCGAACTCCAGGCAGGCGGCTTCGGTCTTTCCAGCGGCCTGGAATATGAGGACGGTCATTTCGCCACGACAGAGGAAATGATCGAGCTGTCGAAGGTTGCTGGCGCCCGAGGCGGCTTTTACATCAGCCATGTGCGCGACGAGGCGAATGGCGCATTCAAGTCGTTCGAAGAGATCACCCGCATCGGCCGCGAAGGCAAACTTCCGGTCGAGATCACCCATATCAAGCTCGCGAGTCCCAGCGTCTGGCACATGGCGACGACGCGAATGCCGGCAGTATTCGAAAATGCGCGTCAGCAAGGAGTGGATCTCAAAGCCGACGTCTACCCGTACAACTACTGGAGTTCCACGTTGCGCGTGATCGTTACGGACCGCGACTTCTTCAATCCTGAAAAAGTAAGCAGCGCGATTGCGGATAATGGCGGCGCGGCCAACTTGCTGATCTCTCTCTATAAGCCCGAGCCCGCTATGGCCGGAAAGACGCTGGAGCAGATCGCTGCCGCGTGGAAAGTCACGCCGGTTGAAGCGTACATGCGGATGATCAAGGCAACCGAATCCGAGATTACGACCGGGGAAGAACAGGAAGGAGTGATGGGGACATCCATGAGCGAGGACGATATTCGCTGGTTCATTGCGAATCCTCGAATCATGTTTTGCAGCGATGGCGAACTCAAAGGCGCACACCCGCGTGGAGCCGGAGCCTTCGCCAGAGTCCTGGGAAGGTATGTCCGGGAACAGCGCGTTCTGCCCCTGGAAACTGCAATTCACAAGATGACCCAGATGCCGGCTGAGCAACTTGGCCTGAAGGATCGCGGCCGCATCGCAGAAGGTTATGTTGCAGATCTGGTGGTGTTCGATCCCGCCAATGTCATCGATCAGTCGACGGTTGAGCACCCGGAAGCCGCGCCGAAAGGGATACCCGACGTGATGGTGTCGGGCGTGTGGGTCGTCGAAGATGGCAAGGTCACCGGAAATCATCCGGGGCGCGTCATCCGGCACACCGCTGTACAGTGAGACAGGTCCGGACCATGCAGGACTCCGCCTCAACATCTTCAGATTCCACGAGCCACTCAACGCCCGCCGCTGATCACCGCGGGAACTGGCGTTCAAGTAAGTGGCTCGCTTTCATTGAATTCGCGCTTGTTGGCCTGATTTTCTACGCCGACCATCGGGGATGGATTCCGATCTCGAAGACTCCGGAGCTGTTTCTGCTGGCGTGGATTTCGCTGCGGCTGAGAAGCCTGCGGTGGCGGGATGTGGGACTGAGTCGATATCGTGCATACGAAAATCCCCACCCGGTCGCACAAAACGCGACAAGGGTGGGGCACCCGAGATCATTCTCATGGACGAAAACGGTGGCAATCGGGTTTGCGCTCGGCGCGCTGCTCGAAACTTTCCAACTCCTCATCACGCAACCGATTCTGTCCAAACTTCTCGGACGGCAGCCCGACCTGGAACTGTTTCGGATGCTGACGGGAAATTTGAAGATGACGGCGCTCTTCGTCGCGCTCTCGTGGACGCTGGCGGCGTTCGGCGAGGAGATATTCTGGCGAGGCTACCTGATGAACCGGGTCGCCGACGTCTTCGGACGTGGCCGGGCCGCATGGGCAGCAAGCCTGGCGATCGTCAGCGCCGTCTTCGGGCTGGCGCATGGATACCAGGGCATGACCGGCTGGATCGAGGAAGCCATCGCCGGGTTGGCGCTGGGGTTGATGTATCTGGGCACGGGAAGAAATCTGTGGGTGCCGATCCTCGCGCACGGCGTGAGCGACACGATCGATATGGTGCTGCTGTTTCTGGGGAAGATGCCGGGGGTGTAGAACCACGGGCGTTCTGCACCTGGACCACACTCGGGCTTCATCGAATCGACTGGCGCAGTTTGACCAGCGCGTTGTCGGCGGCCTCGAGCCGGATGAGTCCCGAGCGCGGATGATCGAGATCGGCCACCGCATAAACAGTCAGGGCAATCACGGCGGCGTAGATCAGCATGTGAATGACGCTCCGTTTCTCACGCTTGGACATCGCGTAACCTGCGAGGATTCCGCTCAGCAGGGCCACGAAGACCAGAAGATTCAAGATCAGCCCGGGCAGATGCGTCCTCATTGCCACGGCCCGGTTCGTAGTGACATCGATCATGTCGTTCAAGGCGGGCAGCAGAACCCTGGCGACGTTCTGAGTGGAATCGGCCCGGCTGGCCGTGATTGCGTTCGACCAGATTTTCTGCTGGATCTCTTCGGCAAGGGCGAAGTTCTGTTGAGCAAGTTTCAGGTCGGGGAGCATCCGGTAGGCCTGCAGGCGTGTATCGAGATATTGGCCAAACAGGCGGCGCATTTCCGGTTGCGCTTCGGCGGGTAACAGATCAAGCCTAAGGTAGGCTGTGCCAATAGCGTTAGCCTCGCTCACGATCAGGTCGCGGCGGGTATCGAGACGCGACGCACCGCCGGCGAAGCTGAATCCGAGCAGCAATCCTAGCAGGCCGAACACCGCGGCCTCGATCGCGCCGATACCCTCATGAGCGGACATGAGGTGCGGCTGCGCGGCGCGGCGCCGGCCAAGCCGAAAGCCGAACTCCAGGAAGATCATCAAACCGGCGAACAACGCCAGGGAGTACAAGATCGCGATCTGATACGGATGCATGGCTGTTAATGGGCGCTTCCGAAAGCGGGAGTGTACACCGTAACAGGCGAAGTGACACCAGACTTCTTGGCTCTGACCGGCTGGAGCGAGGAAGCCATCGCCGGCCTGGCATTAGATCTAATGTATCTCCGCACGGGAAGGAATCTGTGGGTGCCGATCCTCGCGCACGGCGTCAGTGACACGATTGATATGGTGCTGCTGTATCTGGGAAAGATGCCGGGAGTGTGAAACCCCTGCTACCCTTCTAAAACCTCTGTCCTCAACATGGACATCTCTACAGCACTTGGCGGGCGATGGACGGCATCCGGATGAGAAAACGGTTCCGACCAGAGTTGTTTGCACCACTCCAATGCGAATGCCCGGGCAAATTTCTCTTGGGCAAATTTTTTACGCACAGAACTTGAATTTGGTTCCACAACCTGCAGATGTCCGAGTTCATGCAGAAACACGTCATATAGCATGAAACGGCGAACCGCCATCTCCGACCATTTTTGGCCACGCTTTGCTCCAAATTGCTCAGGCTTTTGCCCCTTCACTAAATATCGAGTCAAACTAATCCGGGGAGGCAGAGCGCACAGCGCGATTTCACGACGGCCGCGGTTAACATAGCCAAGAACGCGCGCTCCACGGCTCTGGTCGTTAAAGTGGACGCAGCGGAGGCGACTCCAGAGTTCGAGAGGAAGGCGACTCAGGGCGATACGCACGTCTTCCGAATTGACATAGTGCACTCGGTCGCAACCCGGGATTGATGAAGAAAACCTGATGTGGGGAGCCATGTCTCAATTAGCTGAATTCTTATACAAGAAATCCTTTGCGTTCGGAACCTCTGCTGCCTACTTACCCCTCTGCCACTCCCGGTACGCCTCGCTTTTCCCGATGCCGCGCTCTTTGGCGACTTTCTTCAGGGCGGATTTTTCGTCGACTTTCTCGGAGGCCATGATCTCGCGGACGCGCTGGGCGATGGTGACAGCCGAGGTCTCAGGTCTCAGGTCCCGGGTCTCAGGCTTGGCAATCAGCAGCGTGATCTCGCCTTTAACTTCGCCTCGGGACTTCAATTGCTCCAAAATTTCCGAAACGCGCCCGCGCAGGAACTCTTCGTGAATCTTCGTTACCTCACGCGCCACCACCACGTGCCGGTCCGCACCCATTACCTCGACCACATCCGCCAGCGTCTCCAGCAGACGGTGCGGGGCTTCGTAGAAGACCTGCGTCCGCTCGGACTCGCGCACACTCTCGAGCAGCTTGCGACGCTGGCCGGACTTGGCGGGCAGGAATCCGCTGAAACGAAAGGAATCAGTCGGGAGGCCGCTGGCAACTAGCGCAGCCAGGAATGCAGACGCCCCCGGAATCGGCACTACCGGCACATGATGCCGGATGGCTAGTGCGATAAGGCGGAATCCGGGGTCGGAGATGCCGGGCATGCCAGCGTCGGTGACGAGGGCGATCTTGGCGCCGCTTTCGAGGTCGACGACCAGCTCGGCGGCCTTGGTCATCTCGTTGTGCTCGTGATAGCTGACGGTGCGCGTCTGGATGCCGTAATGGCTGAGAAGTTTTTGCGTCTGGCGCGTGTCTTCGCAGGCGATCAGGTCGACTTCTTTGAGCACGCGCAGCGCTCGCAGGGTGATGTCTTCAAGATTGCCGATCGGGGTCGCTACCAGGTAGAGCGCCGAGCCGGGACCGAGGGTACCGCGTCCGTTCGTGGATTCGGTTTGAGCTTCCGCTCGCATAGACAGAGTCTAAACCTTTTCACCACGGAGTCGCGGAGACACGGAGGAACCCTTTTGTTGGATTTTCTCCGTGACCCCCTGTCTCCGTTGGTGGAATCTACCTCGCTAACTTATGGCTTCGTGTTTTCTTCGCCTCATGCTAAACTGAACAAAAATGATGTGACGGCCCGCACTTTTCACTCCAGCCCGTGGGTGTAGGCTTCGGAATCGAGTCGTTGGTCGATAGTCATTGGTCGTTGGGAAACCCTTCGAACTGCTGACTACAACCAGCGACCTGCTAACGACTATCGACTAACGACTAATCTCAGGAGCAGCCATCATGGCCGACGAGCGCGCGAAAGCAATTGATCTGGCGATGTCGCAGATCGAGAAGCAGTTTGGCAAAGGGTCCATCATGCGGCTGGGCTCGAAGGAAGCGATCGTACCGATCGCGGTCATCCCGACCGGCTCGATCTCGTTCGATGCCGCGCTCGGCGTCGGCGGATTCCCCCGCGGCCG
>DATIWL010000058.1:0-48074 GCA_035519435.1 Terriglobales bacterium | reverse complement strand
GTGATTCGCACTCCGCCATGGCCCTTGTGCCGGATGTTCATTCCTACGAGCAACGCCGTGATCTGCTCGACGATGCGCGCGTTCTCCAACTTGCCGCCATCGATCGCGCGTATCTGGGGAATTTTCGCCGCCAGATCCATTGCTACCTGCGTTGCAGCCGGATCGTCACTGCAGACAATCACGTCGCAGTCTACGTCGCCGTCGCTGTTCAGCACTTCAGCGGATACGTTCTGAAATGCCGCTACTACGGTCACACCCTTGGGTACAAGCTCTGCGGTTTGCTGCGCCGCCGAGCCCTGCCAAACGCCGAGCGTACGGCTGGCGCGGCCTCCGACGCTGGCGGCGAGAGGAACGGTCGTGTCGATCAGGATGCTTCCCGGCCGTATGGCAGGCTTCAAGTGCTTCAACAGCTCAGCCTGTCCCTCGAAGGGAACCGTCAGGACGAGCAAATCGCTGGCGCCGCACGCGGCCGAGTTCTCCGCGCCGGAAACTAAAGCGGGTGATCCGATACGGGCTTGAATCTTCCCTGCCGTCTGTTGGGCTCGCGCGGCGTCGCGCGACCCGATGATGACTGTTTCGCCCGCTCGTGCCCAACGCATCGCCAATCCCGAGCCCTGAGGCCCGGTGCCGCCGATGATCGCAACAACCCTGCTCATGCGAACTCCGGAACCAGCGACCATTCCGAGGTCACGCTATCGACCGGCAACTTGATCTGCATCCGCGAGTAGGTCGTGTTTCGTTCCGCAGGAATCCGGCCCGCTTCGAGAATCAATGACTGAAATTCCTCCGGACTCGTGTACTCGCCCGCCGTCGCTCCCGCCTCGCGTGAGATGTTCTCCTCCATCAGCGTGCCGCCGTAGTCGTTCGCTCCAGCGTGCAGGCAGAGTTGCGCCAATTGGCGATTCAGCTTCACCCAGGATACCTGGATGTTGTTGATTGATCCTGCCAACAAGACGCGGGCCAGAGCGTGAATTTTCAAATGCTCGGCTTTCGTCGGACCCGACCGTGCGAGCCCCTGCTGAAACAGCAACGTGTTCTGATGGACGAACCCCAAAGGCACGAACTCGGTGAAACCGCCCGTGTCGCTCTGAATCCCGCGCAGCAGCATCAACTGGCGCACCCAGTGTTCGGGCGTCTCGCGGTGTCCGTACATCAAAGTCGAGGTGCTCCGGATGCCGACGGAATGCGCTGTGCGAATCACATCGATCCACTGCGCCGTCGTCAATTTGTTGCGCGAGAGCACGTGGCGCACCTCATCGTCGAGAATCTCCGCCGCGGTGCCCGGCAGCGTGTCGAGTCCATTGTCACGGAGCATCGCGAGATAATCGCGCAGCGGCATGCCTGTGAGCTCCACGCCGTACACAATCTCCATCGGAGAGAATGCGTGAACGTGCATGCCGGGCACGGCATCCTTCACGGCGCGCAGAATGTCGCGATAGTAGAACGGTGGCAGCCCATGTGGTAGGCCGCCCTGAATGCAGACTTCGGTGGCGCCAAGGTCCCACGCTTCTTTTGCCTTGCGGCCCAGGTCTTCGAGTGAGTGAAAATACGAATCGGCTTCACGCGGCCCGCGGCTGAACGCGCAAAACTTGCATCCGACAAAACAGATGTTCGTGAAATTGATGTTGCGGTTTACGACGTAGCTGACAATGTTGCCGGCCAGTTCGCGCCGCAGATCATTTGACGCTACGAGCAAGGCCAGCAGATCGGCCCCATCGGCTCGCGCCAGGCCATAGCGCTCATCATCTGTCAGACATGCGCTGTCTTGTGCTTCGAGGACGTGCTCTAGCGCGTTGCGCACCTGTGCCGACGCGCGTGGTGCAATGTCATTCCAGCTCAATGAAGGAAAGTTCTCCAACTGTCCATCCCATGATTGCAAAGCCACAACGTCTCCTAACGGAACAGATCGTTCGCTGCTGGACGAATCAACTGCCGCGACGACCCATTTCCCTTGCGGTAAGAAAACCCTCGAATAATACAAGCCGGCGTAGCTTCCAGCTTGCCGCACACCAAACTGGCAGCGCATGCGAGTTCGTCGGCGACCGCGTCCACGCTCGCGTGCAACCTGTAGCCATGCGGATCGCGGCGTCCGCGATAGTCGACCAGAGGCTCCAGACCAGCGACGCCAATTGCCACTTCGGTCAACCCCTCGCGCCATGGACGCCCGAAACTGTCGCTGACGATCACCGCCATCTCCTTGGCCGTGCTTCGTTTCAATTCGCGTCGCAGCCTCGTGGCCGACTGATCCGCATCTTTCGGCAATAATGCAGCGTGACGGCCGCCGTCCACGTTCGATACATCCACGCCACTGTTGGCGCAAACAAATCCATGCCGTGTTTCCGTAATAAGAACGCCGCGCTTCTGCCGCACGATGCGCCGGCTCTCACGGAGCGCCAGTTCCGTAACGCGCGCATCGAGTCCGTACTTCCGCGCCCACTTCCGCGAAAAAGCCGAGGCCTTGACCTCATCCAGCCTGACCAGTGCACCTTCCGCCTTGGAGACAATTTTGTGCTTCACCACAAGGATGTCTCTATCTGCGAAACGGATGCCCACTTTTTTCGCCGCGGTCAGCAGCTTCGAACTCAGCGAATCACCAGGCTGAATTTCTTCCGCGAGCGGAAGCGGAAGAATCCTGACCCCTACTGCTCCGCGATTACCCACGGCAAACCTGCGCGTCCAGGTTCCAGCTTCGCACCAGTTGCTGCGAGCGCCGATCTCCGGTTGTGGCGGCAAGTTCCTGCAAATCCTCGGGACGATCGACGTCGAGAGCGATCCCCGGCAGCTCGAGGACGACACACGGCAAACCGGTCGCTTGCGCCGCCGCCAGATGCGGCAAGAAACTGTCATTGCCAAAACGTAACGGAAACAGATCGGCTGGTGTCCGAAGGGCTGCATTCGTCCCTCGTCCTGCAGAGTCGGGAACAAGGACTGCGCCTTGGATCGGCGCGGAGTCAACGATCTCTTGTAGTTCCTCGGTCGTGATCATCGGGATATCAGCTGGGATCACGAGTGTGCGCTCCGTACCATGATTGCGGCAGATCGCCGTTGCCATTTCGATCGCGCCAGTCTCGCCAGGATTCACCGCATCCGCGATTACTTCAAAAGAGAACTTGTGAGCGAGGGAGCGCGCAAATGGGTCGCTGGTCACGACAGCCACGGCCGGTCTTCGCTGCCAGCGCGCGAGAGCTTCAAGCACGTCGGTGCACATCGCCTGGGCAAGTTCCAGTCGCGCTTCCGGACGGAGCACGGACGACAACCGTTGCTTGGCGCTCGTGAGGTTCTTGACCGGAACCAGGATCATGCATTCTCCGAGGCAGCCTGCGCGGTCGATGGCTTCGTTGCCAGTTCCAGCACCGTGCGCGCAAGCGCGGCGCGATCTTCCGGCGTGCGCATGAGCGTCTGTGTGCAATGAACCCTCATCCCCGACTTGTTCAGCTCTTCGGCCATGGCCTGATCCTTGACATCCACGACCAGCAGGTCGAGGAAGTCATGGTAGAACTTCGCGACCCCGGCAATCGAAACCTCGTGGCCCTGAGCCTGCATGAGAATTCCTGCCGGCCCGCTCACCGCCGCTCCCGCCACGATCGGACTGACGGCCGTGATGCGCGCGCGGCTCTCGCGCAACGTCTCGCGGATTCCCGGCACGGCCAGAATTGGAGCGATACTCGACACGGGGTTGCTCGGCGCCAGGATCACGGCGTCTGCGGAGCGAATCGCGTCGATCACTCCCGGCGCGGGTTCAGCGTCTGAAGCGCCGGCGTAACGAACCGATTCCACCGGGTCCTGATACCAGCGCTGCACGAAGTATTCTTCGAAACTCAATTCTCCGATGGGAGTCTTCACCCGCGTTTCCACTCGCGAGTTGGTCATCGGCAGAATCCGGCTCCGGATGCCCAGCCGAGATGCGATTTCTGCGGTTACTTCGGCCAGGGTCTTACCGTCGGACAGCAGCTTCGATCGCAGGATATGCGTTGCGATATCGCGGTCGCCAGAATGGAACCAGATCGGCTGTCCTAATTGCCCCATCGCCTGCAGGCAATAGAAGGTATCGCCCTTCACGCCCCAGCCGCGCTCCTGGCTGAGACGGCCGGCCAGCATATAGGTGATCGAGTCGATGTCGGGGGAGACGTAGAGTCCCCACCATAACAGGTCGTCACCGGTATTCACGATGATCGTCAATTCCTCGGCCTTGACGATCTGGCGCACCCCGTCCACGAATTTTGCGCCGCCGGTTCCGCCTGTGAGGACCGTAATCATGCTGCCCTCCGCGCATAGCCTTCGCGGTCACGAGCCGTCGCGAGACGTTGTGCCAGCTGGTCGCTGTGGGAAGCCGCCTGCCGCACGTGCTCAGGATAAACCGGAAGCCGCTGCTTCAATTCAAATCCTTTTGCCCCGGTCTGGCGCCGCAGATCTTCCAGGTGTGGCCACGGCCTCTCTGGATTGATGAAATCAGGAGTCAGCGGGGAAACGCCGCCCCAGTCGTTGATCCCGGCATCGAGCAGGTCCGGATAGTGCGGATCAGAGAGATTCGGCGGCGCCTGGATGTTCATCCCGGGCATGAGCAGGCGCGCCACCGCCAGAGTACGCAGCATGTCGGCATGACTCGGTTCCGGCCAGGCGGCCATCAACGTGGACGCCTTTGCGCGGAAGTTCTGCACGATCACTTCCTGGATGTGCCCGTACTTCTCGTGCAGGCCACGAATCGCCAGCAGCGAATCCACGCGCTCTTGCATCGTTTCGCCGATGCCGATGAGAATTCCGGTGGTGAACGGAATTTGCTGACGGCCCGCGTCCTCGATCACACGCAGGCGCTTCGCGGGGATCTTGTCGGGAGCGTTGTCATGCGCCTGGCCGGGGCCGAGCAGGCGCGTGCTCGTCGTTTCCAGCATGAGGCCGAGGCTCGGAGCAACGCGCGCCAACCGCTCCAGCCACTCCGCGCTCATGAGTCCCGGATTCGGATGCGGGAGCAAGCTCGATTCGCGCAGGACGAGGTCGCACATCGCTTCAAGATAGTGCAGCGTGGACTTGTACCCGAGTGTACGGAGCGTTTCACGCATTTCCGGGAACAACAACTCCGGTTTGTCGCCCAGACTGAAAAGAGCTTCTGTGCAGCCCAGCCGTTCGCCCGCCCGCACGACCGCCATGACTTCGTCTGGCGTCATGGTGTGCGCGCCGGGCTGTCCGGCATCCCGACGGAACGTGCAGTACGCACAATAGTCGCGGCAGAGATTGGTGAGCGGAATGAAGATCTTGCGGGAATAGGTCACGATTCCCGGCTTGGCACGGCTGCGGACGTGCTGCACGGTCTCAAGAAGCTCCGGGAGGAGATCGTCGCCCGAGCGGAGGAGCGCGCAGGCGGTCTCGCGCGAGATCGGCGGACTCATATCCGCTTCGAGCACCGTGCGGTGTCCGATGAACAGATTGCCCATGGCTACGTGCCGCTGATCCCCTGTTTGATGACGACACGATGATATCGGACGCGGGCAAACGGTGTCGCGCTGGAGTTTCCGTTCGGCTTCCCACGCCCGCGCGTCGGTGTTAGAACAGTAAGTCCGCAGGATGCAGGAGAATGAGCCTCACCCAGAGCGACTTTCGCAAGGCCATGGGTTGTTTTGCCACCGGTGTCACGGTGATCACCGTGGACCAGGACGGCGAAGTCCACGGCATGACCGCGAATGCGTTCGCGTCGGTCTCGCTCGATCCCATGCTGGTCCTGGTATGCGTGGATCAACGCGCACGAACACACGCCCATTTGCACGCGCGCAAGCGATTTGGCGTGAATATCCTATGCCGAGATCAGCAGACGATCTCGGAATACTATGCGCACGCCGCGGGCGCGCACCAGCATGCCGAGGCAGCAGGGGCCAAATTCGATCGCACGCCGCACGGCACGCCCGTCCTGCACGGCGCGCTAGCGTACCTCGAATGCAGGCTGCACTCGACGCAGACGGCCGGCGATCACACGATTTTCGTAGCGGAAGTTGAGGATGTCGTCGTGCGCGAGGGAGAGCCGCTGCTCTACTTCCGGGGTAAATACCGCTAGGAACACTTGACTTCCACTTTGCTATTTTCCCAGCAGCAGCTTTGCGATGGTCGCCAGCTGCATGTTCGATGTCCCTTCGTAGATCTTTCCGATCTTGGAATCGCGCCAGTATTTCTCAACTGGATAGTCTTTCGTGAAGCCGTAGCCGCCGTAGATCTCGACGGCGAGCGATGCCACGCGCTCGGCCACTTGCGAAGCGAACAGCTTCGTCATGGCAGCCTCTTTGACGAAGTCGACGCCTGCGTCTTTCATGCGAGCGGCGTTGTAAACCATCAGGCGCGCCGCTTCGATCTCAGTCGCCATTTGCGCGATCTGGAATTGAATTCCCTGGAATTCCGAAATTGTCTTGCCGAATTGCTTGCGCTCCTGCGCGTATTTCGCCGCGCACTCCCACGCACCGCGAGCCACGCCGAGCATCTGCGCTCCGATGCCAATACGGCCCTCGTTCAATGTCTCGATGGCAATCTTGTAGCCTTTCCCGACCTCGCCGAGCACATTGCCTTTCGGTACACGACAGTCTTCGAGGATCAACTCGCAGGTCGACGAAGCGCGGATGCCGAGCTTGTCCTCTTTCTTGCCGACGGAAAACCCGGGAAAGTCCTTTTCGATCAGGAAGGCCGTAATTCCCTTGTAGCCCTTTGCCGCATCGACAGTCGCAAACAAGATGAATAATCCGGCTTCCTTACCGTTCGTGATCCAGAGCTTGCGGCCGTTAAGGACGAAATCGTCACCCTTCAGCTCCGCTTTCGTCTGCAAGGCAAACGCATCAGAACCTGAACCAGCCTCGCTCAACGCGTACGCGCCGACCGTATCGGACGCAAGTTTGGGCAGGTAACGTTTCTTCTGGTCGTCGCTGGCCCAGCGCAGCAGGGCGTTGGCAACGAGCGTATTCTGCACGTCGACGACAACTCCGGCGGAAGCATCCGCACGAGAGAACTCCTCGACCGCGATGATCGCTTCGAAGAACTTGCCTCCGGCTCCGCCGTATTCCTCAGGAATCTCAATCCCCATCAGACCAAGTTGAAAGAACTGATGGATCAGGGAATGATCGAACACCCCTTTTTCGTCCATTTCTTTGGCCAGGGGCCGGATTTTGTCCTCGGCGAACTGGCGGACGTTGTCGCGAAACAGGATTTCGTCTTCGGTCAGGCTGGTCAGCGGCGCGGGGCTGGAGAGCTGCAGTGTATCCGGCATAGCAAAGAACCTCACAAAGAGACGCGGCTCTCCGCGTCTCGAGCCAAACTACGATCTCAAAATTGTAGCAGCGCGCATTGGGATTGCGATCCCGCGCTCCCGCCTGGTGTCATGTGAGACTGGCCTCATCCGGCGCGAGTTCAGCAGCGGTCAGCCGATCAGCGCGGCGCAGTTCGGGAAAGAGCCAGGCCCACAACGCGATTACACCCAAAGTTCCCAATCCGCCGAAGACAACGGCAGGGACAGTACCGAACCACTGGGCGGTGATTCCGGACTCGAATTCACCCAGTTGGTTCGAGACGCCAATGAACAGCATGTCAACGGCGTTCACGCGTCCGCGCATCTCGTCGGGCGTGGCGATCTGCACGAGGGTTGCGCGGATGATCACGCTCACCATGTCGCTGGCGCCGACGAAGAACAGCGCAGCCAAAGAGACGATGAGGTTGCGCGAGAGCCCGAAGGCGATCGTGAAGACTCCGAACGCGGCCACGCAAAAGAGCATGGTCAGGCCGGCGCGCCGCCGGATTGGATAATGTGCCACGGCGATCGCCATGACAGCCGCCCCTACGCCGGGTGCACTGCGCAACAGGCCCAATCCCCACGGTCCTGTACGCAAGATCTCTTTCGCATAGATGGGAAGCAACGCGACCGCTCCGCCCAACAAGACCGCGAACATGTCGAGCGAGATCGAGCCGAGGATCACCTTCTTCTCCCAGATGAAGCGGAAGCCGGCGAGCACACTGCGCAGGCGGACAGGTTCTTTCGGACGCTTCCCCTCAGTCATGGGATGGATTCGCGTGGTCAGCACAACCGAGACGACTGCAACCAGAGCCGCGATGGCATACACAATGTGCGGTCCGTGCGAGATAGCGTAGGCGATACCTCCCAGCGCCGGACCCGCGATGGTCGCCATCTGAAATGTGCTGGCATTCCACGCAACCGCGTTTTCGAAGTGTTCTTCCGGAACCAGCTGCGGGAGGAACGCGCGGCTGGCCGGGAAGTTAAATGTCCGCACGGTTCCCATCGTCACCAATACGACGTAGATCAGGTGCACAGATCGGGGCGCCCCCCAGCTAATGGCCAGCAGCAAGGCTGAACAGATTGCGTACGCGGCATAGCAGGCAATCAGCAGCTTGCGACGATTGAAGATGTCGGTGGCGTGGCCGCTCACGAGGAACAGGACGAAACCGGGCAGGAACTGGGCAAGTCCGACGTAGCCCAGATCGATGGCGCGATGGGTGATGTCGTACACCTGCCACCCGACGGCGACGGAGAGCATCTCGAGCGCCAACACCATGAAGAAACGGGCGGCGATAAATGAGACAAAGTTCGGGTAGCTGAATGCGACCCGGCCGGCAAGCCGAGGGTCTTGGGAGGTCAGCATCGGTCTACCTACTCTGCCACAGAAGAAGGATTTGCGGAGAACACCGGAACGTTGACTCAATTCCAAGCTGCAACGGCTCCATCCGTGCACTCATGCAAGCGTGAATAGACGCGGAAGGATCGTTCCGGCATTTTCCTGAAAGCATCTATGGAAGGCAGCTGCATTCGCGGGCAGCTCGGGTCCGACGTAGTACGCTCGCGCGCGCCCGCGGACGTGGGCCACGAAACTTGCGGCCGGCTCCACTACGCCTGAGGTTCCGATGGCGACGAAGACGGAAGAGCGATCGAGGGCAGAAAAAATCTCGTCCAAGCCGAACGGAACTTCTCCGAACCAGCAGATGTGTGGCCGAATCTTGCCGCCGCATTCGCAAACTGGAACCGGAGCTGGCGGTTCGTAAGTCGCTTCGTCGGCAAAGGGCTCGCGGGTGCAACGCTCGCAGCGACTCTTGGACAGTTCACCGTGCATGTGCAGGACACGATGTGAACCGGCCTGTTCGTGAAGGTTGTCCACATTCTGGGTGCAGAGAAACAGACGGTCACCCACTTTCCCCTCCAACTCGGCCAGAGCGAAGTGCGCTGGATTGGGTTTCGCTCTGGAGGCAGTACGCCGTCGCATGGAGTAGAACTCCCACACCAACACGGGGTCTCGGGCCCAGGCATGCGGCGAGGCAACCTCTTCGATCCGGTAGTTGCGCCAGAGTCCGCCCACCCCGCGAAACGTCGGGATACCACTTTCGGCGCTGACTCCAGCGCCGGTCAGGACGAAGAGATGGTCAGAAGCAGCGATGGAAATCATGTGATTTTTCGGAAAACAGCCGCTTCGGTTTTCCGATATACTTTTTCCACCTTAACGCCACTTGTCTCAGTAACACCAGCCGGCCGGAAGGCAGGCTGCGGAGGCAGATCGCGAATGGCAGCCCCCTCCCTTGCGCGCACGTTCGATTCGGCGTCGCGCCGGCGTGTGCGACGAAAGCTGATCCGGGTGCCTCTGGACTTGATCGCGCTGCAATCGGGAATTCCCAATACCATGCCTGGACGCTGCACCGACCTGAGCGAGGCCGGCGCTGGCGTGATCGTCGCCGGAGAGTTGATCCTCGGGCAAGCTGTAGCCATCGAGTTGCGACTCCCCAATGTGGGGCTCCCGATTCGTGCCCGCGCGCAGGTTCGCTACCAGGACCGGTTGCATTATGGATTGCAGTTCGTCGGGCTGCCGATGGAACAGCGGGAGATGATCCGTTACTGGGCGGCGCAAGCTCCCGCCGAGCAGAAGGCGGCGAAAGCGGAAGAGAAGGACGAACCAGCGGTATCGCCTGCGCTGCCTGCGCTCGAGGCTGTGCCGGCGGAGGAGAGAAGGATTCGCCGAATCCGTGTACGCCGGCGGCGTTTCTTCCTGCTGCTTGCATTCATGCTTGCTCTGGCGGCTCTTGGATGGTGGGAATGGCAAAAAGCCTGGAACCGCCTGGAGGAATCGTCGTCGGGCGAGGCGGCTCGCGGCAAGGCCCCGCTACGGGTACCGTCCGACGTCATGGACCAGCAGATTCTGTACAAAGTGGATCCGGCATATCCGGAGGCGGCGCGGACTGCGGGAACGGAGGGTTTAGTCGTCCTTGACGCGCTGATTGCGCCCGACGGCAGCGTCAAACGACTGCGGCAGATCACCGGGCCAGACGTACTGGCGCAGGCTGCGCTCGAAGCGGTGCAGATGTGGCGCTACACCCCTTATCGAAGTGCAGGGCAGGCCGTGGAGGTGGAGACGACGGTCAGTGTGGAGTTCAGGCTGAAATAGTGGGTCGTGAATAATAGTGGTAAGTGGAGCGTTTTATTCGAATTTTGGCGCTTGTTGGAAAGAAAGTCCTCGCTGGTCCTTCGCCGAGATGATCGGCTCCCCCTCCAGTTGCCAGTCGATCTTCAGGTCTGCGTCATTCCAGGCGATCGTTCTTTCGTGTTCCGGAGCGTAGAAGCCTGTGGCTTTGTAGAGAACGTGTGCGCTTTCGGAAAGAACCCGGAAACCATGCGCCAGACCCGCTGGGATCCAGAGCATGAGCTTGTTATTTCCGGAGAGGACGAAGGATTCCCACTTGCCAAAGGAAAGAGAACTACGCCGGAGGTCCAGAGCTATATCGAGGATCTCGCCTGTCACAACTCGGACGAGTTTTCCTTGCGGATGGCCGATCTGGTAGTGCAAACCACGAATCACATTCTCTGACGAGTGCGAGTGATTGTCCTGGACGAAACGGTCGTGGATACCGAGTTCCGCAAATGTGCGCTCGTTGTAACTCTCGAGGAAGAAGCCGCGGTCATCGCCGAATACGCGGGGCTCGAGAAGCAGGACGCCGGGGAGAATCGTTTCGGATTTCTTCATTCGCGATTCAAGACAGAACTCTTCAACTCAGAACACTCGCTCTCTTAACAATTGCAGAAGATAAGCGCCGTAGGCGTTGTTGCGCATCGGCGCCGCCAGACTTTCCAGCTGCGCGGCAGTGATGTACCCGGAACGGTACGCGATTTCTTCGGGACAGGCGACCATGAGGCCCTGGCGTCTTTCAATGGTCTGAATAAAGAGCGAAGCCTCCATCAGGGCTTCGTGAGTACCGGTATCGAGCCACGCCATTCCGCGTCCCATCACGCATACGTTGAGCTGGCCGCGACGAAGGTATTCACGGTTCACGTCGGTGATTTCGAGTTCTCCGCGGGCAGAGGGCTTGAGGCCCGCAGCGATTTCTACGACCTGGTTGTCATAGAAGTAGAGACCGGTCACGGCGTAGCGTGACTGCGGCTGCTTCGGCTTCTCCTCTATGCTGATGGCCCTTCCCGTCTCGTCGAACTCAACGACACCATAGCGCTCAGGATCGTGCACAGGATAGGCAAAAACGCGAGCGCCTTGCGTTTGGGCGGTCGCATCGCGGAGATCCTTGACGAGATCGTGGCCGTAAAAAATGTTGTCGCCAAGAACCAGCGCGCAGCAACTTGTGCCGATGAAATTGTGGCCGATCAGGAAAGCCTGGGCGATGCCCTCGGGCCTGGGCTGGGCAGTGTACTGCAAGCGAATCCCGCAACGGGAGCCGTCGCCGAGCAACTGCTGGAATCGAGGCAAGTCTTCGGGAGTCGAGATGAGGAGAACATCCCGAATGCCCGCCAGCATGAGTGTGGAAAGGGGGTAGTACACCATGGGCTTGTCGTATACCGGCACCAGGCTCTTCGGAAGCGCGTGCGTCACCGGATACAGCCGCGTGCCGGAACCTCCGGCGAGGATGATGCCCTTGTACGATTGTCGCGAGTCGCTCATGTTCAATGTTCGACGGCGTAGTGTTTGGCGATCCACTGCCGGTAGTTGCCGCTGGTCACATCGCGGACCCAGTCTTCATGTTCAAGATACCAACGGACGGTTTTGCGGATGCCCGTGGCAGGCGTTTCGCGCGGCCGCCAGCCCAGTTCGCGTTCAATCTTGCGGGAGTCCATGGCGTAGCGGCGATCGTGTCCGGGCCGGTCTTTGACAAAGGTGATCAGCTTGCTGTGCGGCACGACGGGATCGTTAGGATGCAGCTCATCGAGCAATGTGCAGATCGTGCCGACGATTTCCAGGTTCTTCTGTTCATTCGCGCCGCCGATATTGTAGGTCTCTCCGGGCTTGCCTTTTCTGAGAACGGCGCGAATCGCACGGCAGTGATCCTCGACGTAGAGCCAGTCGCGTACGTTCTGCCCATCGCCGTAGACCGGCAGAGATTTTCCCTGGGCGGCGTTGAGGATCATCAGCGGAATCAGCTTCTCCGGAAACTGGTAGGGGCCGTAGTTGTTGGAGCAGTTCGTCGTTAGAGTCGGCAAGCCATAGGTGTGATGGTAGGAGCGAACCAGGTGGTCGGAAGCCGCCTTGGACGCCGAGTACGGACTGTTGGGCGCGTAGGGCGTTGTTTCGGAGAAAGGGGGATCGTCAGGGCCAAGGGAGCCGTAGACTTCGTCCGTGGACACGTGGAGGAAGCGGAACGCGTGGCGATCCGGATCGGGCAGGGCCGACCAGTATGCACGTGCCTCCTCAAGCAGGCTGAAGGTGCCGTTGACGTTAGTGCGGATAAAGTCGTCGGGCCCGTGGATGGAGCGATCGACATGGCTCTCGGCGGCAAAGTGAACGATGGCCCGCGGCCGCTCACGTTCGAAAACTCGCCGCACGACATCGCGATCCACGATATCGCCTTGTTCAAAACGGTAGCGCGCGTGGTGTTCGACCGGACGCAAGTTATTCAGATTTCCGGCGTAGGTGAGCCGATCGAGATTGCAGAGGCGCGAAGATTCCTCGGCAAGCCACTGCAACACAAAATTGGAGCCAATGAAGCCGGCGCCACCGGTTACGAGAATCACATCTTCCATGCCGGAGAGCCGCCCACTCGGCAGCCTGCTCCGATTCTAATCAATGAGCTGCCGATGACGTGGGCAAAATCAGAGGATAACCACAGAGAGCACAGGGGATCACCGGATTGCTTCTTTTCCTCGGACCTCCAGCGTCCTAGGCCGCGGGATCAGGCGCAGCGGTTGGTAGCGGATCGGGGAGCTCCGCCGGCACGGACCCGCGCTGGGGTTGAGCGCCCAGATTCCAGCCCATCACTTCGTAGTAGCTCTTCTCGATGGAGCGGGCAATTTCATGCCAAAGATAGTTCTCGCGGATGCGGCGTTCGGCTTTGGCAGCCATCTGACGCCGCAGGAGTGGGTTTCGAACCAGGATTTCGAGAACGCGAGCCAAGTCCGACGAACGACCGTGTTCGAAGGTGAAGCCCGCGCCGTCGACGACCTCCCGATTTTCGGGGATGTCACTGGTCAGGACACAGACCCCGGCGGCCATCGCATCCAGTAGTGCCAGGGAGAGGCCTTCGAGATCCGACGGCAGGACAAAAATGGCGGCATTCGAGAGCAGTTCGTCCAGATCATCTCCTGAAACCCATGGCAGGAAACGAACACGCTCCGATTCGTGGCGGCGGAGATCCTCGACGTACGTGTCGGTATGGCTGGTTCCACCGGCGAGAACGAGTTTCATACCCGAAGGGACGCGCTCGAAGGCATCGATGAGGAGATGGCAATTCTTTTCGGGTGAGAAGCGGCCGAGGTAGAGGATGTAGTTGTCGGGTGTTAGATCCCATTCGAAAAGGCGTTTGAGCGGGCGGCGCGGAGTAAGATTCGCGCCGTTTGGGATGTAGATCGTGTCACGGCTGTAGCGTTGACGATAGTAGTTCTGGAGAGTTTTCGAGACGACCATGGTGGCGTTGGGCAAGGTGACGGCGGCGGCCTCACCGAGACGAAGGACGCGGGCGGCGATGCGTCCCCACTTGCGGCGCTGCCAGTCGAGCCCCTGAACAGTAACGACCGTCTTCTTTCCGGTTAGACGCGGCAGGAATGAGAAGAGAGCCGGACCGAGGCAGTGGTAGTGGACAATATCGCAGCCAGAAAACATCGCGTGAATCGTGCTGAGCAACGTGTGGACTACCGTTTCGAGATGCTTGGTGCGGAACGTGGGCAAGCGCAGCACGCGCATGCCGTTGTGCCCGGCGATGGGAGGAGTGAAGTAGTTCCGACAATAGACGGCAACTTCGTGTCCGAGACTGGTGAGCTCGCGTCCGACGTGTTCGTAGTATGACTCGATCCCACTGTACTTGGAGACGACGCCGCGGCCGCCAATGAAAGCCACTCGCAATCGCGCCCCTTGGGGTTTGGGAGATGCCGTGAGTGGCGCCGCACTGGTGGTCTCCGCCTCGCGAACCTCTGCCAGGCGCCGATAGAGACCAGTCAGCAAATCCAGGTAGCGGTCGGGAGAATGGTCGTTCTGAATGCGGCGGCGCGCCTCGCTTCCCATTTGAGCGGCCACGTCAGCGCGATGAAAGAGAAAATTCATGGACTCAACCAGTTCCGCAACATCGCCGGAGGAATAGAGAAGGCCCGTTGCGCCATGGGCGACCATCTCACGGCGGGATCCGAGGTCGGAGGCAATCACCGGACGTCCCCAGGCATAGGATTCGAGGATCGACTTCCCCATGGTTTCGTAAGCTCGCGACGGAAATATCGAATAGCTGCAGCCTTTGACCAGGTTCTCCAGCTTCTTCCCGTTCACCCTGCCCACGAAGACAACCTGATCCAATTGGAGATCTCGTGCCAGCGATTCGAGCCGAGCTCTTTCCGGTCCCTCGCCCGCGATGACGAGCGGCACGTGGGAAAGGTGGCGCATGGCGTAGAGAAGTTCGTCCAGCCCCTTTTCCGCCGAGAGACGGCCGAAGTACAAGACATATCCTTTATCGGGGATGAGCTCCGTTTCGGCAGGCAGGGTCTGGAAGTGCGGCAGCACCTCGATTCGCTCGGCGGGAAATCCAGCGCGGGTCAACATACCGCGAACGAATTGGCTGGGGGCGAGGAACAAATCCACGCAACGGGAGTAGGTATCGAGCCAACGATGAAGATAGGCTTCGCCGGCCAACACCGCGGCACGGTGGCGGCCTCCGGCGTAGCAATTTTGCGTGAGGGCATGATAGTAGTCGCCTGAGATACAGGCATCGCAGGCGCGGCCATGAGCCACCAGGTTGTAGGTGGGGCACAGCATCTTGAAATCGTTCACGTGGTAGAGCACAGGAACACGTTGCCGTTTGAGTTCCCAAAGGATCGAGGGCGAGAGATGGTGGTAGATGCCGCGAATGTGCGCGACATGCGGCGCAAAGTCCGCAAGGCAGTCGCGCATCTTGCGCCGCGCTGATGGCGAATACAGAGCATGCGCCGCCATCCACGATTTTCTGAGCAAGCCGGCTTCCGGATCCTTAAAGTTGATGTAAGGCATCAGGTAGCTGCGTCCGGGAAAAGAGCCGCCGCGGCCGTGGTCCATGCTGAACAGCGCGGTGGCGTGGCCGCGCTCGTCGACGCGGCGCATGAGATCAAACAGGAATGTTTCCGTTCCGCTAAACGGGAAGTTGTACTTGTTGCAATAGAGAATTCGCATAAGAAGATTCCGGATGGCCGACGCGCTTGAGGAACTGGTCGGCGAATCGCTGCAGGTTGCGCCGACGGTCATAGAACTGGGCAACAAACTCGGCAGCCGCGGCTTCGACTTCGCCGAGATGGGACTTGTGGTCGAGAATCCATTGCGCAGTGGTCACGAAACTGGTTAGCGAACCGGGCTGATAGAGGAAACCGGTAAGACGGTTCTCCACAAGCTCGGGAATCCCTGTAATCGCCGGCGCGAGCACGAGGCGGCCGTGGGCCATGGCTTCCATGAGTACGACGGGGAGGCCTTCGCTGCGGCTGGTCATAACGACGAGATCGGCATGGAAGTAATAACCGGCCAGTTCGTCGCGGGGCACCTGCCCAAGAAGCAGGATCCGATCCTGCAGGCGCAGTTCGCGGATCTGTCGATCGAGAGTGGCCCGCTCGGGGCCTTCGCCGGCAACCCAGCAGAGGAAGTCAACACCTTCGTCTCGCAGCGCGGCGCAAGCTTGAATCAGGAAGCTGTAGTTCTTCACGCGATGAAGGCGGCCGACCGCCAGGAGACAGAATCGTTTCTGACGCGAGATCGGCAAGACTCTTGGCGTGGACGCAACCCGATCGACTCCCAACCGCTGCACCAGGATCTTCGAAGGTGGAATCGAAGGGTAAGTGTCCAAGATGTACCGGCGGTTGAAATCGGAGACGGTAACGCAGAACCGGCAGGCCATTAACTTGGCGGCGAGCAGATCACCACGGACGAGCAAGTCAGAACCATGCAACGTGAAACTGAAGCCAATGCCCAACAGGCGCGCTGCGACCAGGGCCATCCAGGAAGCGAAATAGCCGTGGTGGGCGTGGATGTGATCCACACCCAGGGAAACAAGTTCGTCGGCCAGAGCCGATCCAAGGACCGTGTGGCCCAGCGAACGGAGGCGCCGCCCGGGAGCGACAGGGAGTTCACGGAGCACCGGCTTGAGCAGTTGCCAGAGAATCTCGCGATCCGATGCCAGCCGCCCGAAGGCCTGCCCCAGGCGGTCGTCGGAGAGGGGCTGCAGGAAGTGCGTGTCGTCCCAGAAGACACGCTCCGACTCACGCAGGGCGTTCGGAGCAACACGCTTGCCGCTACAGCAGATCACGCGCACGCCGCGCTGACGAAGCTCGCGGACCTCGTCCATCACGTACGGCTCGAGGGGGGAAGGAAACTCATTGGCGATGTAGGCCACTGCGGTCATGCCGACTCCCTGGAAGCACACAGGATGCCCGCCACAGTGAACAGGAGGCCGTTCACGAATTGATAGACCATGTCGACGAAGCAGGCGTTGACGAGGAACACGCCGAGCAGGATGGGCCACGTCTTCCTCAAATTGGAGACGGCGCCCATGGGCACGGCGCCGCCTCCGCAATCCGCCCGAGCCAGGCGGAAAAGGCCGACCAGAAGAATCCCGTATAGCAGCAAGCCCGGCAGGCCAAATTCAACAAGCAAGGCGAGAAAGGTGTTGTGCACGTAGTATTCGCTGAGGTGATAACCCTGCATGCGCCGGGCGAGTTCGGTGTACATGCGGCCAGCGGTCCAACCCGTCAGGGGATGCTCCTGAAACATCGCCCATCCGGCTTCATAGACGGCCAGGCGAGCATCGACCGGGCCGCGTTCATTGAACCGCTCATAAAGCGAGTTGAGCCGAGACGTGTCGTTGACGGCAATCAGGAGAAATACGACTACGCCTGCCAGGACCGCAGCCATGCACGCCCTGCGTAAACAACGGTCGCGAAGGCGCACTGAGACAAGCACTGTCGAGGCGGCAAAGGAAATCCAGACGGCGCGAGTCATCGTCGCCAGGATTGCCACGGGAAGCGCCAGCCAAAGGAGCAGGACAATCTTCCGGTATCTCCGGGCGAACACCAGGACCAATATTCCCAACATGTTCAGCGACAGGCCGTTGGCGACAGCCTGGAGAAATGGGCCTCGAGCGCGGTCGACGTGGTGCCCGATGCTTTCGTCGAGAATGAAGCGCGGGAAGATCAGCGTCCTTGCGTCAGCCAAGAAGACAATCGAAGTGAACACGAGATAGGCCAGCGCCAATAGAAGGAAGATTGAGAACTGTCTTCTCTCAGCGGGATTGCGGAAGACGAGGATCGCGAGGTGCATCAGGACGAAGGGCACGACAAACTTGCTGGCCACGAGACTCCATGTGGATGCGTCGAAAGGCTCGCGCAGGGCACGAAACGCTGACAGAGCGATCAGACTCAACATGGGAATTGAAATCGCAGGAAGAAACGGAATGCGGCCGCGAGCCCCGAGAAATTTCAGCGCAACAAAGAACAGGAGAATGAAAAACACAATCCGGTCGGCGTATAAGAGATCGAGATCAGGAGGTCGGAACAGAAATACAGTCAACGCCGTCAGGTAGAGGATGGAAGGAAACGCGATGCCCAGATGAAGAGGCCGGAGCAGCAATCCGATCGCCTGCCAGGCTGCCTGGCGAGGCACAAGATTCCAGGAAGTGGGGGAAGCGGAGGTCACGAGGTCACGCACCTTCCGGAGCGAACAACACGCGCACGGTGCGGAGCAGAATGCGCAGGTCGAGGAAGAGGGTCCAGTTCTCGATGTAGGTGAGATCCAGATGCATATTGAGGTCAAATGACGGATTTTGGCGCGCCGTCACTTGCCAGAGTCCGGTCAGGCCGGGCTTCACATCGAGCCGCCGATAATGGTGAAGCTCGTATCGGTTGACATCATCGACCGGATGGGGGCGAGGACCGACGAGACTCATGTCGCCGCGCAGAACGTTCCACAACTGGGGGAGTTCATCGAGACTGTAGCGGCGGATGAAACGTCCCACGCGGGTAATTCGGGGATCATTCTCAATCTTAAAGGTCGGGCCTTCACGCTGGTTACGGGCACGCAGGTCGCGCTTTCGTGCGTCGGCGTCGATCGCCATGGAGCGGAATTTGTGACAGGGGAAACGCCGCCCCTTGGCGCCCGTGCGCTGTGCCGAATAGAAAACCGGGCCGGGCGAGTCGAGACGGATGGCGGCAGCGACAAGTGCCATCAACGGAAGCGCGAGCAGGAGGGCGACAAAAGCTCCCGCCGTATCCAGAAACCGCTTCACGAGCAACTCCAGGCTGGGCACCGGTTCGCGATGCAGAATCACGACCGGGACATCGCCAATACGATCGATACATGCGTCAGGCCAGGCTCCGGGAGGAAGATCGGGAACGGCGCGGATGTCAAGATGATTGCGGCACGCCACGTCAGCTGCTTCACGCGCCAGGGAGCTTTGATTGGGCAGTGCAACAATGACTTCGTCGACGAACTCCGCGCGCGCCAGCCAGTCCAGATCCTCGACACGGCCCAGTATGTCGGCGGAGAGCGGCGCCAGGTCGTCGACAAAACCGCGGACGAGAACACGCTGCTGAGGATCGTCGCGCAGGGCGCGAGCAATGGCGCGGCCGGCGGGTGTGGCCCCCACGATCAGAACGTTGTGCGATCTTGCCTCGCTGCGGCGATGATGCCAGGCGAGCAGGCGGCGCCACAAAAGAAGGGCGGTCAAACTGGAGACGAGCGCCACTAGGACTGCCTGCGGGGAGAGGTCCTTCCATACCGCCACCATCACCACGAGCATGGACAGTCCCACAGACCGGACGAGCACGGCGATCTTGGAGATTGGCGAGCGAGAGCTGGAGTAGAGCCCTTCGCTAAAGCCAAAAAGGGTAACCAGCACCGCATAGACAGGGATCGCGGGCCGAGGGAGACTCCACCGTGTAGAAACCAGCGATGGCGCAAGACAAAGGGTGGTGAGGATGACGAGATCGGTGACGATCAGCTGATAGAGTACAAATAGGTTTTCTGTTTGCGGCTGAGGTATGAGGACGCGCAGCCATTTCCAGCCGCCCTCCGGTTGCCGCGATCTCCAGCCCACGATTGCCCGTGCTCCCTTCCGCTCGAAATCGCGAGGAACCCGGGAAGGAAGAGAACCATCGAAGGGAGTAGTTCTCGCACCGAGGATCATGCGAGCGTAGGGAGAGGGTACGCGTTCACGGACCGTCTCCGGTAGTCTGTTTGCCAGGTCACTCATACATCACAAACTGCGATACAGTGCTTCCGGCACGGGGAACTGGCGATCGGCGAGAACCACACCGAGCACTGGGACACGAGCTCTCCTGAGTTGTTCCTGCACTTGCGCAGCGACGAGCCTGCGCGTCCTATTCGCCGTGAGAACGAGCACGAGGCCGTCGCAGACCTGACTGATCCTGATGGTTAGCCAGGAAAGAGGGTCAAAAGATACGACGGAGTAATCGAAGTCCATGGTTGCGGCGCGGAGCCGGGAGAGGCTTGGGTCCCAAATACTTTGTTCGGGGATGTTTTCGAGCCACATCGATCGCGGCGCCAGCCAAAGGCGTTCTGCAATCCCCTGCGTAGTGTTGCCACGGACACCTTCGATTCCAAGTTCGGTATGCAGCGCCGAAGATTGCAGGCGGCCGTCGATCAAGCCAACATCGTGGCTGCCGATGCCGGCGAGAACCGTGGCCACGTCCAGACATAGCTGGGCGGTGTCCGTGCTGGTTTCGACGGCGGCAAAACCGACATTCCGGATGCGCCTGTCGCTGCACAAGAAGAGTTGGTGTATGAGAGCCTGGATCTGCTCGCGGCGAATCCCATCCGGAAGACGAACGATACGGGGATGAGCGTGAGCGCCGACGCGGAGTGGCCCTTCCACTACTGCGCTCGGTTCGGCAAGCAATCCGGCGAGGGTGTTCACGGAGCCACCTCTCTGCGGCGACGGATTTCGAGGACAGACGTGGCGGCAGGCTGCGGGCCCGCGGGCAGCCAAGCGAGGACCGGGACCTCCAAAAGGTTGCGAGCTTCATCAGGCGTCCGGATGGTGGAGTCGAAGTACTCGGCGGCAAACCCGGCAGCAACGCCGGCGAGGGATGCCATTCCCAGGGCAAGCACAAACCAGAACAGCAGCGGATGCACCGGCAACGCGGGAGCGACAGATGGCTCGACCACGGTGACATTCAGGATGCGTCGGGCGTCGAGCGCATCACCGATGCGGGCTTCTTCGCGCTTTCGCCGGTAGAGCAGGTAATCCTCCTCGGTCGCTTTGGCAATGCGGATCAGATTCTGCTCGGTGACAGAGTCCGATTGCATCTCCTGGGCAACGTTACGCAGTGCAGCAATCTGGGTCGAGGCTGTCGCCTGCCGCGCGCGCAGGCTGGCCGCTTCGACCTCGGTTTTCTCAAGTTCCATGCGCGCCCACTCGTAGTTCGGGTCCTTGTCCGAAGTTTCGTCGTGTAAGGGTGTCAGCGCTTCGGCACCGATGGCTCGGCGGGTATCTTCAATCTGCTGGTCCACTTCCTGCACAAGCCGGTAGGAAGGCTCGTAGCGCGTGAGGAGCTCTGTACGTTTGAGCTGGAGTTCGAGCAAGTGCGATTTCAGCTTCTCGAGGAGCTGTGGGTTGTCGGCCCAGCGCTTGGTCGTGACCGATCGCGACGGAAATGCCTTCAGCTGCTCCCGCAGCACGACAGCACGACGTTCGTCGTCGGCGCGCTGCTGATCGAGCTGTCTGTAGAAAGCTTCAGCGTCGCCCAACTTTTGAAGAGCAATGTCTCTTTCAAGGGCGGGGGCGGCAACGCCGCGTTCCTGGCCGAAATGCAGCAGGTCGGCTTCGGTTTGATGAAGCTTCGCTTCATAATCGTCGGTCTGCTGCTCAAAAAACTGCAATTCACCGGAAGGCCGCTGCAATTGCATGTGTTTCCGCACGTAAACACGGGAAAGGACTGCGAGGACTTGAGCGGTTTGTTGGGGATCGGCGGCACGGTAGTGCACCTGAATCAGGTTGGACTTGCGCACGGGTTCAACGCCGAGGGCACGACCAAGTTTGCGGACAGCACGCTCGGTCACCGCCGGGGTGGAACCCGCGGGAACCAAGCCAGATTCCCACACGACCTGGCGGAGAAGATCTTCATCGCGCAGGAGTTCGACTTCGGAGTTCAGTTCCTCCTCCGTGATCGTGGGCCGGCTGAAGTCGGCAAGGGAGGCGGGCTGGGGAGAGACCACTGGGTCGGAACGTCCGCGGCGGAGGAGAACCTTCAGGTGCGCTTCATATCGCGGCGAGAGCAGCGCGTAAAGCATGACGGCGGTCAAAACCACCGCGAAGGTCGTAGCCACGAATCTGGAATGCCGGAACAGAATGGCGGCCAGTTCGCGCAACGTGGGAGAAGGAGTGCGCGAATTTCGGATCAGTCCCGCTTCGGACATGGCTCGTGCAGCAGGTGATCACCATCGAATTGAACGTAACAACCGATCTTTCGAGATGCGATCAGTGGATGAATGCTGCCTTTCCTTTCTAGAACTGCAGTGGATTCATATACCAGTTCATGGAACTGGCAGGAACAAAACGGCGAATCTTGGAAATCCGGCTCTGGGGCACATAGACAAAGTCGCCGGGACGCAGATGCCAGTCCTCGCTCAGATTGCGGGAGTTCAGCATCTTCTTGACATCGATCACATGGCTTTCCGCGACACCAGAGGAAATCCGCCGAAACAGAATCACCTGGGAATGCAAGGCCTGCTGCGTAAAACCGCCCGCTATGGCGACCCCCTCGTTTACAGTGAGATCACCGCGAAGCTCATACTTCCCGGGCCGCGCGACTTCACCCGAAGCAAGAAAATAGGGCCTTTCAAAATCCTTCAATGTGATGGTGATCTCAGGTAGATGCAGGAAGGGGATGTAAGTCTGGATCACTGACCTCTGGAACTCGGGGATTGTCAGCCCTTCCGCGCGAACCGAGCCGGCCCCTCTCAGGGACACGAACCCGTCCGGCTGGATCGTCAGGGTTTGGTTGAACTCGGGAGAGAACGTAAAGCTCAAATCAAGCGTGTCGGACCTTGTGAGCCGGTAAAGCGGGTAGCGTTCCCCTCCGAGTGCAGGATCTCCCGAGCTACCCGCTTTAGCGGTGTTGGAGGCCGTTCCGCGCGCGGCGACGTCCGCCTTCGGCGGGACAATCTCCTGGGCAGGAGCGACCAAGACCAGTTGCGGGGTGAGCAGGCCCGCAACCACAAACAGCGCGTATTGCACGAGTGCTTTCATCTCCGGACTCTCGCCACCGCTCGCATGGCGACCTTCAGTTCCATCTTCCGAAACTGATGGGCACGAAGGTATCGGGGAGCACCAAAAGCGGCAAGACTTGGGAAGTACTGTCTCCCCGCGTAGGTATGCAGAATCATGCATCCCCGCCACGAGGATGGTCGAGTTGCCGCAGCCGGCTTGGGGTTTGGCTCGCTTGTCGCCCTGGCAGGGACCACGCTTGCAGCAATAGTGATGCACGGCGGTATGCCTACGGAAGTAGGCATTCGCGGGCGGATTCGTCACAATTTTGGTGTGACCGCCACCACATTTGGAGGGTGGACCTCCCGGGTATGATGCCGCCCGTCATGACTGATCGTACCGATGCCAACCTGAAGATGCCGACGCGCAATGCCATCGAGATTCATGTCGTGGTAGCCGATTCGAGTCCCATCCAATCGCAGCTCCTGGCGCGAGCGTTGCGGGCGCGGCGGGATTTCCATGTGTCGACGGTCCCGCTGGAAGTCTCTGCGCTCCATGAGCACCTGCGCCTGAATCGGGCGGACGTCGTACTCGTGGCTGGAGATCATCTTGAGCTCAACCTGGTTCGTTGGCTCCACGTGTCCTATCCAGCAAGTGCGTCCGTACTTCTGATCGAAAACTCCGATCGGGAACTCGTCGTCAATGCATTTCGATCGGGAGCGCGAGGTCTCTTTCTTTTCAACCAGTCTCCATTTCGAATGCTGTGCAAATGTATCAGCAGCGTTGCGAGGGGACAGGTGTGGATCAATAGCCAGCAGCTCCTTTACGTGCTGGACGCCTTGTCGGAGGTATCGACGCTGCGTGTGGTGAATGCGAACGGAAAACTGCTACTCACCGCGCGTGAGGAGCAGGTGGTGGCCCTGGTCGCGGATGGACTCAGCAACCGGGAAGTGGGGGCCGAACTGGGCCTGAGCGAGCACACCATCAAGAAATATTTGTTGCGGATCTTCGACAAGCTGGGGATTTCAAGCCGGGTTGAGCTCGTGCTCTACGCTGTCTCACATGGTCAAAACAGGCAGGCAGAATGGATGCCAGGGAGCGCCTGAGCAAGAAAAGGCGCGCTCCGGGATACAATTAGGGCCACGCCGAAAGGCAGGGAGATTGCGCATTGACCGCATCGGGACCGGCGCTGGGGCGCCGCCGCACGGTGATTGCCTCGGGCCTGTTGATTCTCGCGCTCGCCCTGGTAGTGATCTACACCGGGCCGAATGCATTTCTCAGTCCGATTGCCCTGGTGGTCGTGGCAGCGATCGGGCTGGTGGCACTCCTTCTCCAGTTGCGCTTCCGTGAAGGACTTGCCAAGATTCGCACACCGTTCTGGTTGAATCTTGTGGGCCTTCTCTGCGCCGTGCTGGCGCTGGTGGCCGACTTTCTGCGCATGCCACGGCGCACACTGGAGGCCGCTGCGTTCGCTGCGGTCATCTGTTTTGCAGTCAGCGGATCATTGATCTTGCACGCGCTGCGGCATCCACCGAAAAGCAACTCTTGACGGAGCTCTCCGGGCTCCCGACACTTCGCTTTCGTTTCCACCCGTTACAATGCCGCTATGCGCGTGATCGTTCTGGGAGCGTCTGGACTGCTGGGCCAAGCCCTGGTCCATGAGTTCAGGGACGAGCAACTGATCGCGCTCTCATCGAAAGACGTCGACATCCGGGACCGGGGCCGCGTCGGAGATGCGGTCCGCAATTCACGGCCGGATTGGATCATTCTTGCCGCTGCCTACACAGACGTCGATGGGTGCGAGTCAAATCGCGAGCTGGCCTTCGCTGTGAATTGCGAAGGCGCCGTGAACGTCGCGAAAGCCGCGAAAGCAGCAGGGGCGCGACTGGCCTTTCTCAGCACGGACTACGTCTTCGACGGAACGAAGCGATCGCCGTATGAAATGGGCGATCCGCGACATCCGATCAACGTGTACGGAGAGGGCAAAGCACGGGCAGAGGAGCAGCTCCTGGAGACCACCGCCGATGTCTGCATCGTGCGGACTTCATGGCTTTTCGGGGCCGGAGGCAAGTGCTTTCCCGCGACGATCCTGAAACTTGCCGCCAGCCGCCCGGAGATCTCTGTGGTCAACGATCAGCGCGGCTGCCCGACCTACACGCCCGATCTGGCGTCGGCAGTGGCGCAGCTGTGCCGCGCATCGGTGCGCGGAATCGTGCACGCGACCAATGCCGGGAACTGTACCTGGTATGAGTTCGCTTCAGCCATCGTACGAATTGCGCGATTGGGAACCGTCGTAAAACCGGTTACGACAGCGGAGTTTCCGCGTCCCGCACGGCGGCCGGCATACTCGGTTTTGTCGCCGGCCAGCCTGCACGCGCACGGGATTCGCCTGCCTGACTGGCAAGATGCTCTGCGACGTTACCTGGCCGCATTTCCTACTCGGCCTTGATTTTGACTGCTTGTCGCCGCCGGGGTTTATCCTGAGTTGCTCGCGAGGCGCCCCCATGAACAGACTGCGACGGAAGTTGGTCCTTTCAGTTTTGTCCGGAACGATGTTGTCTTGCGCACTGCTTTCCGCGCAGCAAATCGATCCTTCGATGTATCAGGAATTGCGCTGGCGCATGATCGGGCCGTTTCGTGCCGGACGCACCGTCGCCATCTCCGGCATACCACGCCAGCCAAATGTCTTCTACATGGCGCCGAACAACGGCGGCGTCTGGAAAACCACCGACGCAGGAAGAACCTGGCAACCAATCTTCGACGATCAGCCAACTGGGTCGATCGGATCGCTGGTGGTGGCGGCTTCCCATCCCGATACCATCTATGTCGGCAGCGGCGAAGGCTTGCGGCGACCAGATCTTTCCGTCGGCGATGGAATCTACAGGTCCACTGACGCCGGTCACACCTGGCAGCATCTCGGGCTGCGTGACGCGCAGCAAATTGGAACGATCATCGTGGATCCGAAGGACCCCAATCGTCTGTTCGTCTCGGCTCTGGGACATCCTTATGGGCCGAATTCGGAGCGCGGTGTATATCGCTCGCTCGATGGAGGCCAGACGTTCCAGAAAGTGCTTTCCAAGGATGACGATACGGGTGCGATCGACTTGGTGTTCGATCCACGCAATACGCGGGTGATCTTCGCCGCGATGTGGGCATCGCGGCGTCCGCCATGGACGACGGGCGGAGCGTATAACGGCCGCGGCAGCGGCCTGTACAAGTCCACCGATGGCGGCGAGCACTGGCGGCAGATCACAAAGGGGCTACCGAGTGAAGCAGGCGGGCTTGGACGAATCGGCTTGGCTGTATCCCTCAGCGATCCTGACCGCATGTACGCCACGGTGGACGCGAAGAAGAACGGCGGAATTTATCGTTCGAATGATGGCGGGGAGGGCTGGGAACTAGTCAATACCGAAGAGCGTGTTTGGGGCCGCGCGGACGACTTTGCCATGGTCAAGGTCGACCCGAAAAACAAAGATGTGGTGTACTCCGCCAACACGTCGCTCTACAAATCCAGTGATGCCGGCAGGACTTTTACGGCAATTAAAGGCGCGCCGGGAGGAGACGACTACCACAACATCTGGATCAACCCAGAGAACTCCGACATCATCGCGCTCGCCGTGGATCAGGGCGCGACCATCAGCGTGAACGGCGGCAAGACCTGGAGTTCCTGGTACAACCAGCCTACCGCGCAGTTCTATCACGTCATTACTGACAATCAGTTTCCTTACTGGGTTTACGGAGGCCAGCAGGAGAGTGGCTCCGTCGGCACCGCCAGCCGCAGCGACTTCGGCCAGATCACCTTCCGCGACTGGACCACTGTTGGCGTTGAGGAATACGGCTACGTCGCGCCTGATCCGTTACATCCCAATCTGATCTATGGTGGAAAAGTCACGGTCTTTGATCGGAACACGGGGCAGACCCGCGATGTGTCGCCTGTCGTATTGCGCACTGGGAAATATCGGTTCAACCGCACCGCGCCACTCGTCTTCTCGCAAGCTGACCCGCACTTCTCGCCTGCCGATCCGCACGCCCTCTACCTCGGATCGAACGTCCTTTTCGTGACCCGCGACGGTGGCAACAGTTGGCAGATCGTAAGTCCGGATTTAACCCGCGAAGACCCGGGCGTGCCCGCGACGCTAGGACAATTTGTGGAAGCCGATCCCGCAAAAGGCAAACATCGTGGCGTGATCTATTCGATTGCGCCCTCGCCCAGAGATGCGACCCTGATCTGGGTCGGCACCGATGACGGCCTCATTCATGTCACGCACAACGGTGGCAAGACGTGGCAAAACGTAACTCCGCCCGACCTGACCCCGTGGAGCAAAGTCGCGCAGATGGACGCGTCACGCTTCGATCTCGCAACCGCGTATGCTGCCGTAAATCGCTTCCGGCTCGACGACCTGCATCCGTACATCTACCGCACACGCAATAGTGGTGAGACATGGCAGAAGATCGTCGCCGGCCTGCCGGACAACGAGCCGGTGAATACAGTTCGCGAAGATCCCGAACGTAAAGGCCTTCTCTTCGCCGGCACCGAGGGTTCAGTCTACGTCTCCTTCGACGACGGCGATAACTGGCAATCACTCAAACAGAACCTACCGGTCACGTCGATCCGCGATTTAGTCATTCATGGCGATGACATCGTGGTGGGGACGCACGGGCGGTCATTCTGGATTCTCGACAACATCACCCCGCTGCGGCAGATGCTCGCGGCAGCCGCGAGCAGTGCGGCTGGCGCATTGGCGAGCCCGCAGTTGACATACAGAGTGCGACGAAACAACAACACGGATACTCCGTTGCCGCCAGAGGAGCCCGCCGGCCAGAATCCTCCCGATGGCGCGATTGTCGACTATTGGGTGAATTCTCCGAACGTTGAATCCCTTACACTCGAAATCGTAGATGCTTCCGGAAACGTTGTTCGTCACTTTTCCAGTGCTGACAAGCCGGAGGTTGTCAACGAAAAGGACTTCAATGTCCCGATGTATTGGATCCAACCACCACGAACGCTTTCGGCAGCTCGAGGCATGCATCGTTTTGTCTGGGATCTGACATATCCGCGGCCCGATGTCTTGACTCGCGATTACCCGATTTCCGCGATCTATCGTGATACCCCGCTCTATCCGCTCGGAGCAACGGTGCTCCCGGGCAACTACGTCGTGAAGATCACGGTCTCGTGGCCTGGAGGAACTGGGCTTGGTTCGCCCGGAACACTCCAATTGACCGAGCCTCTCGAGATCCGCATGGACCCGCGCGTCAAAACCTCACCCGAGGACCTGAAGCACCAATTCGATCTCGACCGCAAGATTGCTGACGCGCTCCATCGCGACTTCGAGGCACTCCAGCAGGTGCGGGGCCTGCACAAGCAGTTGGCATCCCTAGCAGAAAAAAAGCTCGCCGTCGAGATTGCAAAGACGATCAATGACCTCGAATCGAAAGCATTGGCTCTTGAAGGCGATGAAGGCGGTTACGGATCGCGTTTCCTGAGCACGCCAGAAGGGCGCAGCCTAGCTCGCCTAAATACCGCGTACAGCGCCTTGCTTGGTGCCCTCGATAGCGCCGACGCCGCGCCAACCACGCAACAATCCGCGATGGCCGCCGAACTGGACAAGGCTCTCACCGAGCAACTGGCGGCATGGGAGCAAATCAAATCGAAGGATGTCGCGGAACTCAATGCACGCCTCAAGCAGGCAGGACTCCCCATCCTCGATCTCGCGAAACTGGCGGCAGAAGGCACCGTGTCGGTGCAAATCTCGTCGCAGGACCGCGACCGGGATGTGGAATAGCGGGAGCAACAATGTGAACTTTCGGGATGGTGTTTGGGTCGCTCCCTCTTCTGTACGCTGAGAATAGAGGGGGTTATTTAGGGAACTCACTCCTCACAAGCACCATCGCTGACTCCGCCGACACGAGCCTGCCTTCCAACTGTGCGTCCTCCACGGCTCCCAGAATTTCTTTGAACCTCGGCCCCGGCTCGTAGCCAGCCTCGATCAAGTCGCGTCCCGTAATCAGTGGCGTGGGACGAATCTCTTCCGGCGGCAGGGAGCGCAGCTTTTCGCGAGCGTACTCATATGACTCCGTGATGCCGTTGCTGGAGAGGCAGTCAATCCGATGCAGTTCCAGATGTTCGTCGAATCCCGGCATGCGGAGAAATTTCTTGAGCGTGGATTCTTTCATCCGCTGCACGTCGGCGAAGCGCATATGGTTGTCGACGAGCGCGAGAATCTGATCGGTCTCTTCGTTGGAAAAGCGCAGTCGGCGGCAGATTTCGGCCGCCATCTTTACTCCGACCTCGACGTGGCCATCGAAACGAATACGATCTGACGCTACACGAAACGTCGGTGGCTTACCAACGTCGTGTAACAGCGCGCCCCATGCGAGTGTCTTCGAGCTTCCTCCGGGGAGTTTGTCGAGCAGCAGCAGTGTGTGGACGAAGACATCCCCTTCGGGATGAAATTCCGGTGGCTGCTCAACCCCTTTCATTCTTGAAATCTCGGGCAGCACTTGTTGGAGGAGTCCGGTTTCATCCAGCAACTCGAATGCCCGCCTCGCTCGTCCCTCCGTCAGCATCTTCGTGAGTTCTTCGCGCACTCTTTCCCGCGACACCTGATGGATCTGCGGTGCGAGGTGCTGAACGGCGGCCATGGTTGCGGGGTCGATCTGATACCCGAAACGCGCGGCGAAACGCACGGCACGCAGCATGCGCAACTTGTCTTCGGCAAAGCGACGCTCAGGCTCGCCAACGGTGCGAATCAAGCCGGCTTTGAGATCATCGCGACCGCCGATAAAGTCGAGGACTTCATTCGTCGTTGGGTCGAGCATCAACCCATTGATCGTGAAATCACGCCGCCGCACATCCTCTTCCGGGTTGCGACTGAAGCGGACTTCATCGGGATGGCGGCCGTCGGTGTAGCTGACATCGGAGCGGAAAGTAGCGACTTCGACGACGGGTACCTTCTCCCCTGGAGGTACGGCTGATTCGCCGGAATCGTTTTTCGGCAGAGGAACGAGCACGACTCCGAACTGCGCACCCACGGCGAAGGTCTGCGGAAGAATCTCCATCACCTGCTGGGGAGTGGCGTCGGTGGCGACGTCATAGTCCGCGGGCTCACGCCCAAGAAGGAGGTCGCGAACACAGCCGCCCGCAAAATAGGCCTGATGCCCGCGATCCCGCAGGATGCGGACGATGTTTGTCGCGTGTTGTTTGGAATCAGCAGTCAGCATTCAGTATTCAGCCACACTGCATTGGCCGGATCTTAAAGGTCTCATCGTCTAGACTAGAAACCAGTAGCCAAGAAGGTTGCCAGAGACCGACGACGAACGACCAACGACTAAATTATGCCTGACGCGCTCATCCTCGGCATCGAAAGCTCGTGTGACGAAACGGGAGCCGCGGTCGTTCGTTCCGGGCAGGAGATCCTGTCGAATGTCGTCGCGTCACAGATTCCGACGCACCGCCCTTATGGTGGCGTCGTGCCGGAACTGGCATCGCGGGAGCATTTGCGAGCGATCGTTCCGGTGGTGCGGCAGGCTCTAGCCGAAGCTGAGCAAACCTACGAGTCGATCGATGCGATTGCCGTCACGCAAGGGCCCGGACTGGCGGGATCCTTGCTCGTCGGCATCAGCTTCGCCAAGGCGCTGGCATTCGGGTTGGAGAAGCCGCTGATTGCCGTAAATCACCTGGAGGGCCACATTCACGCCGTGCTGCTCGAGCGGCAGCTGTCGGCGGACGCCGGGCTGCAATTCCCCGTTCTGGCTCTCGTTGTCTCCGGCGGACACACGCATCTCTATCTGGCACGCACGCAAGGAACACTCTGGACCTACGAGAACATCGGTCACACACGTGACGACGCCGCCGGAGAAGCCTTCGACAAGGTCGCGAAGTTGCTGGGGCTCGGTTATCCGGGCGGTCCGATTATTGACCGGCTGGCGGCGCATGGCGATCCCGGAGCAGTCAAGTTTCAGAGTTCACAGATCAAACATCGGGACCGGCGGGATCGCGGACGGGCTGCGAGTGCGGGCGATCACCCCCGCTTCGATTTCTCCTACAGCGGAATCAAGACCGCCGTGCTGCGCTACGTGGAGACGCACACTCTGCAAACGGCAATCGAAGCGCGAAGGCAGGCGCTGAAAGGCATCGTTAAGCCAACGCTGGAAGACTACCTTCGTCTCAGCGACAAACAGACTCTCGACCTTGTCGCGTCCTTCCAGCGCGCCATGGTTGAAGATCTCGTCGAAAAGACGCTGGCTGCCGCTGCCGAATACGATGTGCAGACACTTTTCGTGAGCGGAGGCGTGGCGGCCAATCGGGAATTGCGCATGACATTTCAGCGCGAAGCTGAGATGCAAGGGATCCCCGTTTTCTTTCCGTCGCGTTCGCTTTCGACCGACAATGCGGCCATGATTGCGGCGGCTGCGTTCCCGAAGTTTCTCGCCGGAGAATTTGAAGCGATGGACTTCTCGGCAGAGGCTGGCATGGCCCTGAGATAAGAGTTGGCTGTCACTTCGATTCCCTTCTCCCACCAGCTACAATGGACGCCGTGAAACCGACTATTTTTGTCGTCGAGGACGATCCGGATATTTCGCGCCTGGTCCGCCACCACCTGGAAGGAGCCGGCTTCACCGTGCGGCTCTATTCCACGGGAAATCTGGTCGTGCTCGACGCGGAACGCCAGCGCCCAGCGTTATTTCTGCTGGACATCATGGTGCCGGGGAAAGACGGTTTGGAACTCTGCCGCCAGATTCGGCAGTCGGTGTCGCTGGCGCCCGTGCCAGTCATCTTCTTGACGGCCAAAAGTGGTGAGGCTGACCGGGTGCTGGGGCTGGAGCTGGGAGCGGACGACTATATTCCCAAACCCTTCAGCCCGCGCGAACTGGTAGCCCGGGTGAAAGCCGTCCTGCGTCGATTTGAACGGCCGCTGCCGCCGCTGCCGACGAAGATCGACGAGATCCAGATCGATCCTGCCGCGATGACGTTGAACGTAGGCGGAAAACTGGTTCCGACCACAGCGACCGAGTTCCGCCTGCTCGATCACTTCATGCGGCACGCCGGACGGGTGTTCACGCGCGATCAGCTCCTCGATGCAGTCTGGCGCGATACGGCGTACGTTACGCCGCGGTCGGTGGACGTCTATGTGCGTCGGATTCGCGAGAAGATCGAGCCGGATCCGGAGAATCCACGCTACCTGCGCACCGTGCGCGGCGCCGGTTACCGGTTTGAGGTCCCGCGTTGAAACGGCGCATTTTCTTCAAACTGATGCTGGTCTTCCTCCTGGTGATCGGCGTCACGGCCGTCACTCTCCAAATTACTGTTCGCAAGGTTTGGGAACGGACCTTGCGCGAGCAGATCGAGCGCAATCTCAAACAAAAGACACTGGTGTTCGCGCAACGGGTTGAAAGCGACCGGCAGCACGAACTGAGCGACATCACCGCACAGGCGGCGCAAGCCGCCGGCGCCCGCGCCACGGTGATCGATTCCGCCGGCAAAGTTCTGGCCGACTCCGAGGCCGATTCCCGGTCCATGGAGAACCACGCCAAGCGGCCTGAGTTCATCGCGGCGCTGGGCGGACACATGGGAGTGGATCAACGGAACAGCCACACGCTTGGAATTCCGTTTCTCTATGTGGCGGCTCCGGTTTCCGGGGGCGCAGTGCGCCTAGCGTATCCGCTCGCCGAGATCGAGACGACTTCCTATCAGCTCGAGCGGGCTCTGCTGCTGGGATCGCTGATCGCCAGCGTGATTGTCATGCTCATCGCGGCAGTGTCTGCGCTCTACGTCGGCCGGCGTCTGCAGCGAATTGTGGAGTTTGCCGAGCGCATCAGTGCCGGCGACCTGACGGCCCGAATCGCCTCCACGTCAGGAGACGAAATTGGCCAGGTTGCGACAGCGCTCGACAAGACGGCACGGCGCGTCGAAGAAGGCTTTGTACGGGTGCAAACCAGCCAACGCGAATTGGAGACGCTGCTCAACAGCATGCAAGACGCAGTCATCGCGGTCGATAGCGACTCCCGAGTCCTTTGGGCCAACCGGAGCATGGACCGTCTTCTGGAGCATGCCCCTCGCCTGGATACGCCGGTTGTGGACAGCGTACGCGACCCGGATTTCCTCTCGGCCATTCAGGCTGCGGCGCGCGATCAGGCCGTGCATTCGACGCGTTCCAACACCATCGCTCCCGGCCGCACCTTCGACGTCACGGCTGCGCCGATGCCCGGAGGCGGAGCGGTCGCGGTGCTGCGCGATCTTACCGAAACCGAGCGCGTCGAGAAGACGCGTCGCGATTTCATCGCTAATGTCTCGCACGAATTGCGGACGCCGCTGACGTCGATTCAGGGTTACACCGAGACGATTCTCGACGGCGGGCATGAAGGCAATCACATTCGCGAGTTCCTTGAGATTATCCGCAAGAACGCGGCTCGCATGTCGCGGTTGACGGAAGACCTGCTGACCTTGGCACGTGTCGAAAGCGGAGAACAGCGTTTCGAGATTGAACGGGTCCGCGCTGAGGAATTGTTGCAGGACGCGCTCGAGAGTTTCCGCGAAGTCGCCCGGATCTCCGGAATTGAGTTGGTGGAGGAGAGCGCGGCGGGTACAAAGACCGTAAACGCCGATCGTGAGGCGATCCATCAGGTATTTTCCAATCTCATCGAAAATGCGCTGAAGTACGCGGCGGCGGGGAAGCGTGTAGTGCTTGGGGCGCGTGGCGCCGCCTCCAACCGGGTCGAATTCTACGTGCAGGATTTTGGCCCCGGCATTGCCTCGGAGCACCTGCCGCGCCTGTTCGAGCGTTTTTACCGCGTGGATAAGGCGCGTTCCCGCGAGTCGGGTGGCACGGGACTGGGACTGGCGATCGCCAAACATATCGTACTCGCCCACGGGGGAACGATCCGGGCGGAAAGTGAACTGAATCATGGGTCAACGTTTCTGTTCACATTGCCGGTCACGTCGCCCGCTGAGCCCGCGGGCGGCTAGTTCTCGCGGCTCGCACAAATTCACTGTTTCTTAACCGTTGTCCGGGCAAAACGCCTTATGCTGTATGTGTGGTTGTGTCCCTGCACGGCACAACTGGCCGCCGCAGTTCGCGGGAGCCGATTCAGGCATCAAACTGTGTGTCGCCGCCATGAGTACCGCCTTAAAAGTCAGCGCGCCTGAACCTCCCTTTACCGGCCTGATCCGGCGGACGGTAGAAGCGTGTGAACTAGCCCGGGAGGCGGCATCCATTGCCGCAGAGGGTATCGCCACCGGATCGATGTCGCGACTGAACGGCATTCGCGATTGCGAGAAAGAGCTTGACGCCATCGACGCGGAGATCGATTCGGGAGTGACGTCGACGATCGCCAAGGTCACCGAGGAAGATGCCCGTCAACTGCTGGCCTGCATGAAGCTGATGATCGGACTGGAACGTATCGGCGACCTGCTGCTCAGCTTTGCCAGCAGCGCTCAGGCGGCGGCCGGCCGCCTTGATTCCGACGATACGCGCCACCTCACCCAGATGGCGACCCTGCTGGAGAAGATGTTGTCCGACGTGGGCAAGTCATTTTCCGAAAGGGACGTGAAGAGGGCGATCGACGTGCTGCGAGCTGACGCTGAAATCGATCGTTTGCGCAACCTGATCTTTCTGCGCCATATTGAGAATCCCGAGAATGTCGCGCGCCAGGCGAGCTTGCAGGTTATTTTCATGACGCAGTCGCTGGAACGCGCCGGCGACCACGCCAAGAATCTCGCGGAAGAGGTCTGCCACTTCGTTAGCGGACACAGTGTCCGCCACCTGCTTATGGCCTACGACAAGCCGTTCGAGCAGATGTTCATCGACTGGCTGCGTCATAAAGAGGACAAGTAGGAACGAGCGACGACCCGATTTTCCTGGTTGTAATTTTCGAATACCAGACCGAGTTCCTTCACCGAGCCGCCGACCTGCGGCGCCATCTGCCCGACCGTTGCTTGACACTGGTAGTGAACGGGGGTGAGACTCAAAAAGCCCCCATGTTTGGATCCGCGCAACCCGATACGTCTCTGCCGCCGCGCAAAGATCCCAGCTCAGACGCCGCTCTGCAGGTACCGTCCGGCGCTGCAGTGACACCCGGGAATGGCGACCATGTACTCGACGGGCACGAGTTGGAAGCGGCTCTGCAACTTCTGGTGGAACGGGCGCAGTACATCACGGGGGCTACAGGGGCGGCACTCGCCCTGTCCCAGGGTGAAGAAATGGTCTGCAAAGCCAGCGTTGGCTCAGGCCCCGCCATTGGCGCTCGCTTGCAGGTCCGGTCCGGACTGACGGGCGAAAGCATCGCCCGGCGGCAGTTGCTGCGTTGTGATAACGCCGAGGCCGATGGGCGGGTGAACCTGGAAACTTGCCGCCAGCTGGGGATTGCTTCGATTGTCGTGGCACCGCTCCTGGCGCGCGACGGAGAAGTACGGGGCCTGTTCGAGCTCTTCTCGGACCATGCCTATGCCTTTGAAGAACGTGACTTGACGGCTCTTGAGCGCATGGCTGGACTCACACTCACGGCGCTGGAACTGGCGGAGAAACGGCGCATGCCGGCCGGAGTCGCGGCTCCAATCTCATCGCCGCAAGCGCCTGCTCCAGCCGAAGCAAATCCCTCAGTCACCAACCCAGTCGAGAAAGCGGCGGCGATTGAAGGGAAACCTGCCCCGCAGCCTGCGGAGTTGCAGCCCCTGCCAACTGAAGCGCCTTCCGTCGGGCCGCTTGGCCCTGCTCTGGTGCACTCGGCGCTGCAGGAAGAGCCGCCAGCTGGCGCCACTCCGGGTGCCGTTCCCGAGGCAATGCGGCGCGTACAGAAGTGCGCCTCATGCGGATTTCCTGTTTCCGAAGGACGGACTCTGTGCCTGGATTGCGAGAACAAGCGCGACCGGCAACCGGACACGGGCGAGTCTGTTCCCGCCGAATTCGTACCCGCCTTTCTGGCAGATTCGCCCCCTCCAGATGAGTCCTGGCTGGCAAACCACGTCAATTTGCTGGCGGTGCTGGTGCTGGTTCTGTCGATCATTGTGGCGGTGGTGGTTTTCCGGTAAGTCACGAACCACCCGTCGCCTGGCCTGTCTTTTCGCTGACTCAGAAGGTCCCTTTCCCTTGACAAAACAAGAACTTAGCCCTACAGTGCCCTTAATTGCTAGTTGTTTCACTCACAGGTGCTCAGCATGAAGAATGTGTATGAAGTATTGAGGCAAAAAGAGCTGGAGCTCGCAAGACTGGAGAAAGAAGTGGAGGCACTGCGCATTGCCGCTCCGCTGCTTTCCGACGAGATCAAGGAAGCCGTACCGGAAGCCAAACCGACGCTTACACCCCCCGCACAGCAGCCGGTGCGCATGCCCGCGCCTGCGGTAACGGCGGCGGCGATCGGTCCTCCTGCCCGCGCCGCGGGTTGGGAAGATGCGGCCAAGCGCTGGCCATAGTTCAGGATTCCCTACAAGCTTCTTAAAGCCCCGGGATGAAACCGTGGGCTTTTGTTTTATGCGGATAGCCCTCTCGGGGTCGGAACAATTACCTACCCAAGTTTATCGGTTTCCCCCACCGCCTGACCGCGCACCCAAAGCTTCCCGACATTCCGTCCGCCCCGCCGGCAGCAATTCAATCTGGGAACTACCAGAGCAACGTCACTTACAGCAGTTGGGCTCGTCGATCGCGGCAGCGGCGTCACTCCGCACAGGCTCCGCGATGAATCATAGTAACTGAAACCTCGCACGAAATCGGTCGGGGCGGCAATCGACTAAGCTACAGTCCAGTTGCTTGCCTGCCAGTTGATAACTATGCTTAGTAGTTCCTAGAAGGGCGCAGCTTTTCGATCTTCGGGATTTTGTCATCTTGCGGAGACATCGTCCATGTCCTCAGTCTTAATCAGAGGTCTTATTCTTGTCAGCTTGATCTCCTTTCTGACGTCGCTGCTCACCGCCGCGACATCAATACCTTCTTCGAACGAAGCGGCATCGCTCTATCAACAACTGCAGAACTCGACGGCCATCGAAACCGGCGTGCATCTGGAGAATGTTGCTCTCCATCGAGATCGTGTGACTATCAAGTTCGTAAACGGAACCGTATATTTATCCCCGCCGATTGCCGGGAAAGTTCGCGCGGCGGTATTTATCGGGGCCGGCGAATTCCAGGCGTCTCCGCCACCCGTCCTCTTCGAGCAGGAGAATGTGCGCCGCCTGTTGAAAGCCGACGACGTTTCTTCTGATTTCAGAACTGCGGTGCTGAGATTTACCGATGACACTGCTGCCGAAATTGCTGCGAATGGATCCCTTCAGAATACTGCGGGGCCACAGGCGGTCATACAGCTTGCCGCCGAATTGGCACCTCGGCTCCTGAAAGAGACCGGTGCGAATATTTCCTCCCGCCAGTTGGAATCGATCCTCAACCAGGAAGGTCCTGGCATATTTCTGATACAGATGGACGGCGGGAAGCGGGGGCGATTTACTTACGTCTTTGATCCACAAACGCACATTCCGGTTTCGGCCTTCGATATCAATGCTGGTGAAAAGGGGATCATCTTCGCCTACGACCAATACACGGGATATGACATATGGCTCGCGTTCCATACCCTCGATGACTACGCCAGAGGAATCGCCACCTATTCGGATGTGTACAACCTGGCGGACACGAAGAGCTACGCTCTTACCCTGGATCTCATGGAGCCCAAGAAGATCCTCGGCGAGAGCGCACAGTTAGAAATGGTATCCCGCGTGGACGGCCTTCGCGTTATCCCATTCGCAGTGGGTGAGTCGCTTCGCATTGATGAAGATGAACGCCGGAAGAAGCAGCTGCGCGTTTTAGAAGCCGAACTCGCCGACGGTTCACCACTCACGTTCTTTCAGGAACCGTGGGAAGCGGGTTTCACGATTGTTCTTCCTCGAGCACTCGCCGCAGGCGAACGTCTGACCCTGAAGATCGATTTGAAGGGCGAGTTCATGATGGAGTCGTCGGGGGTGACCGACACGTATTTCCCACGCAGTTCGGACAGGTGGTACCCGCGTCATGGTTACCTTCCGCGCGCGAGTTTTGACGTCTCCATGATTCACCGTAAGAGGGACAAAGTGGTGAGCATCGGAAGTCTCATCCGGGAGGAGCCAGCACCCGATACCAAAGATGCTATTCTCACGGAGTTTCGCATGGACCAGCCAGTCCCTCTGGCGACTTTCGCAGTCGGTCCGTACGAGATCCATAAAGACATCGCCAAGCAGATCAGTGGTAAAGAACTTCCGATCGAGTTCTACTCCATGCCGGGGAGTCGGCTCGCCATCAAGGAGGATTTCATCGTGGCGGAGCTGAACAATTGCGTTCGTTACTTCAGCCAGATGTTCGGTGAGTATCCCTATCCTCTGTTTCGAGGCGCCTTCCACCCCTTCAACTACGGTCAGGGTTTCGCGACGACAATCATGATCCCAGGAACCGACCGGGCTACCAACCGCACTTATTCCTTCATCGCACATGAAACCTCACACCAGTGGTGGGGTGATCAGGTGCTATGGCGCTCCTACCGCGATCAATGGCTGAGCGAAGGCTTTGCAGAATACTCCGGCATGCTGTACGTTCTGACCCGTGAAGACATCGGGGCACAAAGAAACCTGATCCAGTTTGACCGTCAGGCGCTCAAGGATCCGCCAGTGACGCTCCACGGGATTGGGGCGGGCCGATTGACGGATGTCGGCCCCTTGGTCATGGGGCATCGCCTTGAGACCCGGGAGACCTTTGGAGCCTATTCCGCGTTAGTTTACGACAAAGGAGCGCTGGTGCTGCGGATGTTGCACTTCCTCTTCACCGATCCCCAAACCGGCGACGGCCGCGCCTTCTTCGACCTGATGCGCGATTTTGTCCAACGCCATCAGGGTGGTACGGCGTCCACCGAGCAGTTCTTTACCCTGGCGAACGAACGTGTCAAGGACACATCGCTCGCCAAAAAGTATGGATACAATGATTTGAATTGGTTCTACCGGCAGTGGGTTACGCAAACTTACTTGCCTTCGTACGAGCTCGTTTACCACATCGAAGATACCGCAGCCGCGGGAACCGTCTTAAAGGGCGACTTGTATCAAAAGGGGCTTCCTGAGGGTGAGACGTGGTTTATGCCCTTGCCGCTGCTGATTCACTTCCACGGTGGCACCGTCGCCCGCGCCACGATTGCCGTCCAGGGCGCACACACTCCAATTACCCTGAAGTTGCCGCGGTTGCCAGAAAAGGTCGAGCTCGACCCGGAACTGTGGGTGTTGTCAGAGAAAACATCAATTACCAAGCAGGGCTGGTCACCCCTGCAATGAGTTTTCATCCCTGCGTCGTGAACGCCAACGTCAGCAGCGTCTTCTGCTCGACTTCATGGGCTTTGGCGGAACCGGTTGCCGGGCTGGCGCTTGCGGATCGTTTCACCGACAGCACCGGACGTCCGTTGGCGATTCGACGCAGGCGGGGAAGCATGTAGAACAGGGCTCCCATATTCGCAGGCTCCTCCTGGACCCAGACGACATCCCGCGCCGACCCGTGCCGTTCGAGTTCGACGGACAACTCCGCTTCCGGGAACGGGTAGAGTTGTTCGAGGAAAATGATCGCCGTGTCGAAATCGTTGCGCTTCTTGCGCTCGACGCGCAGTTCGTGACCAATCTTCCCGGTTGAGATCAGGATGCGCTTGGTGTCATGGGCCTCGGTGTCCGGAAAGACGGGCAAGAATTTCTGGTGCGTCAGGTCTTCGAGCGGCGACATGGCATCGGGATGACGCAGCATGCTCTTCGGCGTGAACACAATCAGGGGCTTGCGCCACTTGCGCAACGCCTGGCGCCGGAGCAGGTGGAAATATTGTCCGGCATTCGACGGTTGGCAAACCTGGATATTATCGCGTGCTGCGAGTTGGAGATAGCGCTCAACGCGCGCACTGGAGTGCTCGGGCCCCTGTCCTTCCATGCCGTGGGGCAGAAGCAGCACGAGTCCTGATAGCAGACCCCACTTGTCCTCTCCAGCGACGACGAACTGGTCGATCACCGCCTGTGCGACATTGGCGAAATCGCCGAACTGCGCCTCCCAGAGCACGAGCGCTTCGGGATAGTCGCGGCTGTAGCCGTATTCGAAGCCCATGACGCCGGCTTCGGAAAGCGTCGAATTGTAAATGTCGCAACGGGCCTGTCCCGGAGCGATATTGCGCAGGGGCACGTACTCCGATTCGTTTTCGGTATCGATCAGCACGGAGTGTCGCTGGTTGAACGTGGCGCGGCGGGCATCCTGTCCCGTCAGTCGGATCGGGACTCCCTGCTTCACCAGGCTAGCGAAAGCGAGAGCCTCGGCCATGCCGTAGTCCAGAGGCTTCTTGCCGGTGCCCATTTCCACCCGCTGCTCGAGCAGCTTCTTCACTTTCGGATGAATGTGGAAGCCGTCGAGATAGGTGGTCAGACGCGTTGTCAGCACGACCAACTCCTCTCTTGAGATGCCGGTGGGCACTTCATATTCGGAGTCGTAGCGGCCGCCGAAGTAGTCGTCCCAATATGCGGGGAGCTGGCGCAGCAACGGTTTCTTGGTCATCTGTCCGGCGCGTTTCTGTGCCGCTTCGAATTCGGCCTTGATGGTCTGCACGCGCGCCGCGACGTTGTCGACAGCGATGCGCTTGGCGTAGATCTCCCACAACGGCGGATGCTCCTTGATCGCCTTGTACATGAGCGGCTGCGTCACCGTAGGGTCGTCAACTTCGCTGTGGCCGTGGCGACGATACCCGATCAGGTCAATGACCACGTCTGAGCCGAACTTGTAGCGATATTCGGTACCGATGCGGGCAATGCGCAGGACGGCATCAACATCTTCCGAATTGACGTGAAAGATCGGAATCGCCTGACGCCGTGCAAGTTGCGCCGAGAAACGTGACGAGTGTTCTTCCCGCGCGTTCGTGGTGAATCCGATCAGGTTGTTGACGATGACGTGGACCGTGCCGCCGACGGTGTAGCCTTCAAGATCCGCCAGATTCAGCGTTTCCGCAGTGATTCCCTGTCCGGCAAAAGCAGCGTCGCCGTGTACGAGCAGAGGGAGATATTTCGCTTTGCCTCCCTCGCCGGCGCGATCCTGCTTGGCGCGGGTACGACCGATGGTGACTGGATCGACTGCCTCGAGGTGGCTTGGATTGGAAGCCAGGTGGATGTGAATCTTTTTCCCGCTCTTGGTCGTGTACTCCCCGGTGGCACCGATGTGATACTTCACATCCCCGGAGCCAAGAACGCTGCGCGGATCGACATCTTCAAACTCGGCAAATATCTCGGCCGGATCGCGCTTGGCGATGTGAATGATGACGTTCAGCCTGCCCCGGTGGCTCATCCCCATGACGAGTTCGACCGCGCCGCGTTCGCCGGCAACGTCGAGTACTTCGTCAAGGAGCGGGAGGAGTGAAGTGTTGCCTTCGAGCGAGAAACGCTTATTGCCGAGATAGCGCGACTGGAGTGTCTGCTCGAACATGTCGGCCTGGATCAAGAGATCGAGAGCCAATTCGTGTTCGACGTGCTCCGGTTCGCCTTCGAGCTTTTCCTGGATCCAGCGCCGGCGTTCTGGATCGGCGATATGCACGAATTCAGCGCCCACGCTGCCGCAGTAAACGCGGCGCGCTTCCGCAACCCATTCATTTTCAATCTGTAGGTCGGGGTGAGGTTGCGGCGGAAGGAGTCCAAGGGGGTTCAGTTCCGCTTCCAGGTATCCCCATTGGCGGAAGAGGTCGAAAGTGCGATCGCGCTCCCGATTGTCGAAGGTTCCCCCGATTGCGCCGTGTGATGCCGTGTTCTGAGTTGAAGTAGCCATAGAAGACTTCTATAGGATAACGGATGACTCGGGGCACGCGCCCGATTCAACCCCGCCCCGCGGGCGAGAGAGTGTGCCGCCGGTCACAGCGGCGTTGACAGCGAGGGAGTTAAGAGTAATCTCGGGAGGGATTTATGCCGTCTTCAACGCCGACCCCCAAACCCGGAACCCCAGTTATCCTTGGCATTCCGTTCGATGCCAATTCTTCGTGGCTGCGTGGAGCTGCCGGTGCGCCGCCGATCATCCGCGTGGCGTTTCGCTCGGATGCGTCGAATTCATGGACGGAGACCGGCATTGACCTGAGCGCGGAAGGCGCATACTGCGACGCGGGGGACCTGAAGTTCACCTTTGCAGAACCCTTTGCTGCGATCGAGAACAAAGTCGGGGAACTGCTCGATAAAGGGTTGCGCGTGGTCTCGCTCGGAGGCGACCACTCGATTACGCTGCCGATTGTCCGGGCGTTCGGGAAGCGTGTGCCCGGACTGACCGTCTTGCACTTCGACGCGCACCCTGACCTCTACGATGAACTGGAGGGGAACCGGCACTCGCATGCCTGCCCGTTCGCCCGAATCATGGAAGAAGGCGCGGCCAAGCGACTGATCCAAATCGGGATCCGCACGATGACCGGCCACCAGCGGGAGCAGGCGGAGCGCTTTGGTGTCGAGGTCATCGAGATGAGGCACTTGCCGGCGCTTGATCGAATGCACGTCGACGGGCCGATCTACGTTTCGTTCGACATGGACGCACTGGATCCGGCGTTTGCGCCAGGCATTTCGCATCGGGAACCGGGAGGTATGTCGGTGCGCGAGGCGCTGGCACACATTCACGCCATCACGGGTAAGATCGCCGGAGCGGATATTGTCGAATTCAATCCCGCACAGGATCACACCCAGATCACGGCGGCGGTCGCTGCAAAGGTCTTGAAGGAAATCCTGGGGAAGATGATCGTGGGCTGAAGTGTTGCCCAACAGGCAACTTTCACACCGTAGTTTCTGCGACGGAACGCCTTCGGCCGCCGTCTATCCGTCTAGCGAATCACGCGCACGGAGGCCCCCGATGGATGCAGGAATCATCAGTGTTCCCAGCCGGTATTCGGCGGTGGAAACTCTCGCCCGCCTTGAATCGATCCTGGAGGAGAAGGGCATCACCATCTTCGCCCGTGTCGATCACGGCGGAGAGGCGGCGAAGGTGGGACTCGCGATGCGCCCGACCCAACTGCTGATCTTTGGTAGTCCCAAAGCCGGCACTCCAGTCATGGTTGCCGCGCCCAGCGCGGCGATCGATCTTCCACTCAAGGCTTTGGCCTGGGAAGACGAACGGGGCAAGGTCTGGCTCTCCTACAATGCGCCTGAGTATCTTCGCGACCGGCACGCGATCCCGGCGGAACTCGTGAAGAACATCGCGGTGGTGGGTGCGCTTGTTCAGCGGGCTGTGGAATAATACGCCTTCGCTTCGCGAGCGGGACTTTGATCGCTCCGACCCCGGGCGCGATTCCAGGTGATCCATGGCCAATGAACGGGAGAAGGAACTTGCCGGCCGCGCCGCTGCCAAGCTGGTATGCGATGGCGACATCGTCGGTCTGGGGACGGGCTCGACAGCGTACTTCGCGGTTGTTGCGATCGGCGAGCGCGTAAAGGCAGGCTTGAGAATCCTGGGCATTCCAACCTCGGATGCAACCGCTGAACTGGCCCGCAAGCTGGGAATCCCGCTCTCCACGCTCGACGAACATCAGACGATCGATATCACCATAGACGGCGCGGATGAAGTGGATCCGCATATGAACCTTATCAAGGGGGGCGGCGGAGCGCTGTTGCGAGAAAAGATCATTGCCACCGCCTCGAAGAAGATGGTCGTAGTAGCCGACTCGACGAAGATGGTGCCCGTACTGGGCAAGTTCCCCTTGCCGGTCGAAATCATTCCGTTCGCGCAGGCTGTTCTTGAGAAGAAGATTGCGGCGCTCGGGGCGACGTGCAAGCTGCGCGTACGAGCTGACGGGCAGCCGTTCGTGACCGACGAAGGCCATCACATCCTGGATTGCAGCTTCGGGAAAATCGCGAACCCACCAGCCGTCGCGCGCGCTCTGAAGGAAATGCCCGGCGTGGTCGAGCACGGTTTATTCATCGGCTTGGCACGGTTGGCAGTGGTTGGGAAAGGAAACTCGGCGGTGGAGATTCCTCGCAAACCGGCGACGAAAAGGAAGGCCCTGGGGAAACGTGCGCGCAGGATACAGGTTCGCAGAACGAATCGGGCTGGAAGGTAGACACGAACCGGGGTTTACGATCGAGTCACCGGGTTCCGCGAACGCATCAAAGAGCCGGCAATCTTGTGACTGATCCGGCTGATTGCCGCCGTGAGCAGGCGATCCTGCTCCGTCGGGAACGGGCCTTGTTCGAGCCGGAACGACTCCAGTTCCTGGCAGCAGATTTCATCCAAACGATGATGCAGCGCCACGAGTTCTGAACCCGTGTCCTCGGCAGCGAGCTGCTTGCGAAATGCCTGGACTTCGGCGAGGACAATTCTCTCTGCTTCAGCCTCCGCGTCCTGCGGAACAGCTCGCGGTTTGACGGAGCGGTCGAGGTCGTCGAGATCGTAGAGCACGACACCCGCGAGTTGGCGAACCGCAGGATCGACATTCCGAGGCAGCGCCAAATCCATGATGATCTGCTTCCGGACGCTGCGACTTGGCCTAATGCGGATCCACTCGTCAGCGTTGAGTATGATTGAGTCTGCGGCGGCCGCGCTGATCACCAGGTCAGCACTCTCCAGGCAAGCGTAACGCTCGGAAAATGGGGCCGTTTGAAGCTCCAGGCGGCGCGACAAGTCGGAAGATCTTGCGTCGGTTCGGCTGAGGACGACGATCGACTCCACGCCCCGGTCGACTAGGGCCTGCGCCACCACCCTTCCCATTGCTCCTGCACCCAGCAAGACGACGTTTCGCTTGGCTAACGAGCCGAAAATCGTGGCAGCTAGTTCGACTGCCGCCTGCGGCGCCGATTCCAGATTGAAACCAGCAAGAGTCTCTTTGCGCACACGGCGGCGAACTGCAAGCGCCCTCCTCAACATCGCGTCCAGATAAGGCCCGGTACAGCCGGCCTCTCGGGCCTGCTGCCAGGCAGCATTCACCTGCCGGCCTATCTGGCCCTCGCCGATGTGCATCGAGTCCAGGCCACAGCTGACGCGGAAGGCATGGGCTAGGGCCTGCTCGTCCAGGAGGCGGTAAAAATTCTTCCACTCGCATAATTTCAACTGGTAGTGGGAGCCAAGAAAGCGGAGAACGGAATTCTCCGCCAGAGTGGGATCTCCCCAGACGACGAACTCAGTGCGATTGCAGGTTGAGAAAGCGAAAGCTTCTTCGATGCCTTCACTGCGAGTCAACACCTGGAGAGCTTCCTGCTGACGGCGCTCGTTCATCCAGAAGTGTTCGCGAACGTCGATGGGCGCCGTGCGATGGTTGAGTCCAATCACCACCAGTGCGGGTTCCACAAAGCGCCCCCGAAGATAGATATCTCCAATCCTTGCTAGGCACTAGCGATGCCAAACGACACACACAGTGGTAGCACTGCAAGATATTGGGAGAGGAGAGGTTAGGCTTGATGTTGTGTTTCACCACAACGAAAAACCAAACGATTTTTGCGGCATATCACACTGTGCACGTGGCTTTTGGCACGGACGACCTCTCCAACGCACAGTCTTGCCATTGAACAGCCTTCGGGGGACTGCCTAACTCCCTGCTTTTGTGTTATCTTACGCGCCGTAAATCTCAGCCCTGGGGAAATTGCGTCTAACTGGGTGACTTGTCCAGTTTGAGCGGTTGCGGGGATGAGCGCGCTCGCGGCAAGGAGCGCTAAAACGACAGCATCATCAGGAGAATCGTGCGAATGAAGAACATTCTTAGAGCGTCGATCATGGTTGTTGCGCTAGCGCTGGTCTTTTCTGTCTTTTCCTTTGCGGACGGAGGCGCTGACACGTTCAAAGCAAAATGTGCCGCCTGCCACGGTGCCACTGGCGCGGGCGATACCACCATGGGCAAGAACCTGAAACTGCGCGATATGGGCTCGGCTGACGTGCAGAAACAGTCCGATGAAGAGCTCACCACCATCATTACCAAGGGCAAAGGAAAGATGCCTGCTTACGACGGCAAACTGACCAAGGAACAGATCGGCGAATTGGTGAAGTTCATCCGCTCGCTGAAGAAGTAGTTGGTTCGTAAGCACTTCCCGGAAAAACGGCTGGGGGACTTCTTCCCGGCCGTTTTTCTTTTTCGCGGGGGGCAAGGTTTTCGGACGGTATAGTTAAGGGCGGAACCGCTCTGAGGAGAATGATGGAAGACCGAGTATCCGTTCTCAGCATCTGCCTGGCTATTTTTCTCTTCACATTTGCCATTCCGCTGCCCGGTGCCGATCTACACCTGACTCCCCAAGATGTTCTCGAGACCCAAGGACTGAGTGTGTTGTTGTTCCACGATCCGTACCACAAGGTTTTCGGCGACCAAAAGATGAACGGGATGGAGATCATCCTGCATGGTCAACGGATCGCGACCAGCGGCGATGTCAGGCTATCGCCAACGCCGGAGCAGTGGGACCCGATTCCTGATTTCAAAGAGCGCAAACGGGGACCGGCAACGGATGAAGTCGCGGCGCTCTGCTCGTACACGGATCACGGGCTCGCGTATCGCATCGACCTTCGGCCGGAAGCCGGAGGCTTTCGAGTCGCAGTCCAACTGGACCAGCCAGTTCCGGCGGCGCTGGCGGGTAAGGCTGGCTTCAACCTGGAATTTCTTCCCTCCCTGTATTTCGGGAAATCGTATCTTACGGACGGCGGTCCGGGAATTTTCCCACGGCAGGACGACGGGCCGATGGAGAAAGCTGCTGATGGCACGATCGAACCACTGCCTTTGTCGACGACAAGGCACATCTTCTTATCGCCCGAAGAACCGACGACACGTGTGACGATCACTTCGGACAGCGGTCCGATCCTGCTGTATGACGGCCGCAACAAGGCGCAGAACGGATGGTTCGTGGTCCGCACGCTGATCCCGGCAGGCAAGACCGGAGATGTGGTGGTCTGGCACATCCAGCCGAATGTGATCGCGGGATGGACCCGTCCTCCGGTGATTGGCTACAACCAGGTCGGTTACGCACCAGCGAGAGAAAAAGTAGCGGTGATCGAACTCGATCCGTTATTCAGTGCGCCGAAGATGGCGCGCGTGTTGAGGCTCACTCCTGAAGGTGAATATCGTGAGGCGTATCACGGCGATGTCAGACCTTGGGGCAAGTGGATGCGGTATCAGTATGCGCATTTCGATTTCTCTGCTGTTCGCGAACCGGGAATCTATGCGATCGAATACGCAGGGCAACGAACTGGTCCGTTTCGCATTGCCGACAACGCGTATGACGGCATCTGGCGTCTCTCCCTCGACACCTACTTGGCTGAGCAGATGGACCACGTGAAAGTCCGCGAGGGATACCGCATCTGGCACGGTGTTTCACACCTCGACGACGCCCGCCAGGCTCCCGTGAACTACACGCACTTCGATGGCTACAAGCAGGGGCCGACGACGGATTCGCCCTTCGCACCGGGCCAGCACATTCCGGGCTTGAACGTTGGAGGATGGTTCGATGCCGGCGACTTCGACCTGCGCACCCAGACGCAGACTCGCGTCATCGAGGACCTTGTACTGGCAAGAGAGATGTTCGGGGTGAATTCCGATGACACTTCGGTTGACGAGGCCGCACGCTCTGTCAGGCTGCGCGCGCCTGACGGCGTGCCTGATGTGATCCAGCAGATTCAGCACGGCGTAATTTTCCTGCTGGCGCAGTACCACGTGTTCGGACACGCAATTCCTGGAGTTATCGAACCTACGCTCGAGCAGTACACGCACCTGGGCGACGCAGCCTCGAAGACGGACGGTCGCATCTACGACGAACACATGGGCCCGCTTGAAAGCGACGGCATCCACTCGGGCATCCCGGACGATCGTTGGGCATTCACCACGCATACGACGGCCCTCAGCTATGACGCCGTTGGAGCGCTGGCGGCCGCCAGCCGCGTACTGCGTGGCTATGACGACAAGATGGCGGAGGAGTGTCTGCAGACGGCCATCCGAGTATGGGAGGAAGAACACAAAGGGCCGCCGGCGATCTTCGAGTACTTCAATACAACCGGCGGCAACTTGAAACACGCGGAAATTGAAGCAGGAGTCGAGTTGCTGTTGGCCACGCGAGGCGGGGGAGTCTATCGCAAGCGCCTGAAAGACCTGCTGCCGATGATCAACGAAGAATTCGCATTTGTTGGAGGAACGGCGGCCCGCGCTCTTCCCTTCATGGACCAGGAATTCAAAGACGGAATCGCCGCGGCCCTGGCCGCCTACAAGCTGAAGTTGCAGGCGATGCTCGCTGAGAATCCCTACGGTGTACCGATCTCACGAGGAGGATGGGGTGGTGCTGGCTGGGCGACCCGATTCGCGTCCGAAATGTATCTGCTGCATAAGGCCTTTCCGGAGAGCATTGGACCCGAGCACACCTTGCATGGTCTCGACTACGTGTTGGGCAGGCACCCGGCCTCGAACGTGTCGTATGTTTCGGCAGTCGGAGCCCAGTCGAAACTGATCGCCTACGGCAACAACCGCGCCGACTACACCTTCATTCCAGGCGGAATGATCCCCGGGATCGTGATCATCCAGCCGGA
>DATIWL010000057.1:0-46090 GCA_035519435.1 Terriglobales bacterium | reverse complement strand
TCGACTGTCCGGTGAATGCGCCATTGAAGGCGTTTGGCTTGCTGGGTTGTTCGAAACGGCCTATGCGTATGGCTGGCGTGAAGATGAATTGCTTGCTCTGCGGGTTGGGCAACTTGATCTATTGGCGAAGATTATCGACCTTGGTAAAACCAAAAATGGCGATCCCCGCATGATCGTGATGACTGAAAATGTTTTCCAACATCTGGTGCGCTGTGTTGCAGGAAAGAAGGCCGACGAGTTTGTGTTCACACACGATGACGGGAGTCAGGTCAAAGATTTCCGAGGCGCATGGTGGAATGCGTGTATTCGAGCGGGCCTCGGTCGCTTCCAGTGCCGAGAGTGTGAGGGAAACGTTTCGGAAGGGCGCAAATGTTTGGCGTGTACTTCGAAAAAGAAAGCAAAGTACATCGGGCTGCATTTTCACGATCTGCGTCGAACAGGGATTCGCAACATGTCCAGAAAAGGCATACCAGAGAAGGTCGGGATGCTGATAAGCGGTCATCGAACCGACAGTGTCTACCGTCGCTACAACATCATCGACATGGAAGTGATTAAAGAGGCGACGGCAAAAATTGAGGAACACCAGCGTGCGCTGAAGTCCCAGAATAGCCATAGAACAGCCATAGTAAGCGACCAAACCGATGCTGATGACAAAGGTGAGCCGATCAACTAGACTGGAAATCAACCAGTTACAAGCAAGCCGGGATGGCGGAACTGGCAGACGCAGCGGACTCAAAATCCGCCGGTACTTGGTACCTTGGGGGTTCGACTCCCCCTCCCGGCACCAGCACAATCCTCGTTGGTTCACCTAGTCTCATTTCCTGTGCTCCGTTTCCAAGGGCATCTTCCCGTGCACCCGTGCTTTGGAAGATGCCATGTCTGAAGTGGTAGTGTTGTCTGGCTCGGAAGTATGTTCTGCCGGCAGGTCATCGACCTGACTCAATCAGCCGAAGATAGAAACAAAGGAACCGAACATGGCGATAGCCACCGTCAATCCGGCAACCGGAGAAGTGGTAAAGACCTTCGAACCGCTCTCCGCGGAGCAAATCGAGAGGAAGATCCAAGGAGCAGCCGTAACTTTCCTTGATTACCGCCACACTTCATTTTCCGAGCGCGCCCGGATGGTGAACCACGCCGCCGAAATTCTCGAGCAGGAGAAGGACGAGTGCGGTCACCTCATGACGCTGGAAATGGGCAAGCCGCTCAAAGCTGCAGTGGCGGAGGCTGCCAAGTGCGCCAGCGGATGCCGCTACTATGCCGAGAATGCGGAGCGCTTCCTGGATGATGAAGTCGTCGAGACGGGAGCAAAGAAGAGTTTCATTCGCTACCTTCCTCTGGGGCCGATTCTGGCCGTCATGCCGTGGAATTTTCCCTTCTGGCAGGTGTTTCGTTTTGCGGCGCCTGCACTGATGGCGGGCAACGTTGCGTTGCTTAAGCATGCTTCCAACGTGCCACAGTGCGCGCTGAAGATCGAAGACATCTTCCGGCGCGCAGGCTTCGCAGAAGGTGTGTTTCAGACTCTGCTGATCGGGTCGGGTCCGGTGGATGGCATTCTGAACGACCCGCGCATCGCGGCCGCCACGCTGACTGGAAGTGAACAGGCGGGCATCCAGGTTGGAATTTCAGCCGCGAAGAGAATCAAGAAAGTTGTACTGGAACTGGGCGGCAGCGATCCCTTTATCGTGATGCCGAGCGCAAATCTCGAAGCCGCAGTCGCAACCGCGGTCGAAGCGCGCATTCAGAACAACGGGCAATCCTGCATCGCTGCCAAGCGGTTTATCGTGGCGGAGCCGATCGCCGATGAATTCGAACGCCAGTTTGTCCGTCGCATGGAAGCTCTGCACGTGGGCGATCCGTTCGACGAGCACACACAACTAGGACCGCTGGCCAATGCGGAGGCCATCGCCTCTCTGGACGCCGATGTGAAAAAAACGATTGCTGCCGGGGCCAAATTGTTGACGGGAGGACACCCGCTCACTCCTCCCGGGAATTTCTATGCTCCGACGGTACTGACGAACATACCCCAGAACTCTCCCGCCTATCGCGAAGAGTTCTTCGGCCCGGTCGCCTCGATTTTCCGGGTGAAGAATGCGACGGAAGCTATCGCAATCGCCAACGACAGCCGTTTCGGACTAGGCGCCAGTGCCTGGACCAATGACCCCGTCGAAGCCGAGCTCTTCATCAACGGACTGGAAGCGGGCATGGTGTTCATCAACAAGATGGTGGCGTCGGACCCGCGTGTTCCGTTCGGCGGGGTGAAACAATCGGGACACGGCCGCGAGCTTGGTGTCCACGGGATCCGGGAATTTGTGAATATCAAGACGGTGTGGGTGGCCTAAGCAGCTGCCGTTTCTACCACGTTCCCGTCGTCAGATACTCATGGATCGCTTTTGCTGCGCGACGGCCAGCGCCCATCGCAAGAATGACCGTTGCGCTTCCCGTCACAATGTCACCTCCGGCGAACACTCCCTGGCGCGAGGTCTTCTGCGTGGTCGTGTCGGCTTCAATGTATCCCCTCTTGTTCGTCTTCAACCCCGGTGTGGTGCTTTGGACGATGGGGTTCGCACTGGTGCCGATAGCGATAACTGCGACAGATAACGGCACGTCATACTCAGAACCCTGCATTGGTACCGGACGACGGCGCCCCGAAGCGTCAGGCTCGCCGAGCTCCATCTTCTGACAGCGCGCCGCTGCCAGCCAGCCTTTGCCGTCGGAGAGGAATTCCACCGGCGCCGTCAACACGTGGAATTCGATTCCTTCTTCTTTGGCGTGCTTTACTTCCTCGATTCGCGCCGGCATCTCAGCTTCGCTGCGGCGATAGAGCACGTACGCTTTGCGAGCGCCCAGACGCAACGCCGAGCGGATTGCGTCGAGGGCTGTGTTGCCGCCGCCGATCACAGCTACATCCTTGCCGCGAAAATCCACCATCGGCTCGTCATACTTCGGAAACTCGTACGCGTGCATCAGGTTGATGCGGGTCAGGAATTCATTCGCTGAGTAGACGCCGTTCAGATGCTCGCCGGGGATTCCCATGAATTGCGGCAGGCCGGCGCCGGTTCCGATGAAGACTGCGTCGAATCCTTCTTCGTCCATCAGTTCGTCAATGGTCACGGTCCGGCCAACAACGACGTCTGTTTCGAACTCCACGCCCATGGCACGCATGTAGTCGACCTGCTGACGGATGATCTGCTTGGGAAGGCGGAATTCAGGAATGCCATAGACAAGCACGCCACCAATTTCATGCAGCGCCTCGAAGACATGGACCTGGTGGCCCTTCTGAACGAGATCGCCTGCTGCCGTCAGTCCCGAAGGGCCGCTGCCGACAATCGCGACTTTCTTCCCTGTCGGCGGAGCTTTTGCGATGTTCTTTACGTCGAAGTGTTTCTGCTCGTAGTCAGCGACAAAGCGTTCCAGGTAGCCGATACCCATGGACTCGCCCTTCTTCTTGAGCAGGCAGTCGCCTTCGCAGTGATCTTCCTGCGGGCAGACTCGTCCTGTAATTGCCGGCAGCACGTTGTCTTCGCGAATCTTGGCGGCGGCGCCCAGATAGTCGCCGTCGACGATCAACTGGATGAATTCCCTTACGTTCACGCCAACCGGACATCCCTCCGTGCAGGTCGGCTTGGCGCACTCGATGCAACGAAGCGCTTCCTGTCGCGCCAGTTCTGCTGAATATCCCAGGTTCACTTCGGTGAACTGGTGGGCGCGTTCCGCAGCCGGACGTTCCGGCATGTGCTGCCGCGGAATCTTCATACGGTCGCGATTGGGCAGTGGGTTCGTTGATTTCGTTGGAGTGGTCGGCATCACTTCACCTCCAGCGCGCAAGCAACGGACTCTTCAGATTTCGCTGCCTTCTTCGCTTCGAGTTCATTTCGGTACTGCTCCATTGAACGCTTCTCGGCTTCGCGATACATCGCATTCCGCTGCACCAGCACATCGAAATCGACACGATGCGCTTCGAACTCGGGCCCATCCACGCACGCGAACTCGCTCTTGCCATCGATGAGAACGCGGCAGCCACCGCACATCCCGGTGCCGTCGATCATGATCGGGTTCAGGCTGACGATGGTGCGGATGTTTGCCTTACGCGTCACGTCCGCCACCGCGCGCATCATCGGGATGGGGCCGACCGCGAGCACAAGGTTAATGGTCGTTCCGTCTTCGATCAGTTGGCGCAGTTTGTCGGTGACCAGGCCTTTGTCGGCGTAACTGCCGTCGTCGGTGGTGACGAAGACATTGTCGCTCACTTCCCTCATTTCGTTTTCGAGGATCACCAGGTCCTTGGTACGCCCGCCGATAATGGAGATCACACGGTTGCCGGCGTGCTTCATCGCCGAGGCCGTCGGATACGCCATGGCGGTCCCCACCCCCCCGCCGATCGCGACGACGGTGCCAAAGTTCTCAATCTCTGACGGTTTGCCAAGCGGACCAACGATATCGAGGATGCTGTCACCGGATTCGAGGGAGTTCAGCAGGTGGGTGGTCTTGCCAATGGATTGCACGACGATGTTGACCGTGCCTTCTTGCGGATCTGACTTCTCAATGGTGAGCGGAATACGCTCGCCGTTCTCGACGATCCGGACAATTACGAACTGCCCCGGGCGCTGCTTGCGCGCGATCCGGGGCGCTTCGATGACGAAGCGCTTGATTCCTGGAGCGATGAATTGAGCATGGACGATTTTGAACACGTGGGCACCTTCGCACTCCACCTTGATTGTCACGTGGTGGTGTGATGAGGGGCTGTGACGGTCATCACCCGCAATAGGTCGGAAAGTCATGAACTTACGCGTTCCTGACTCTTGAAAACGACCGCCCGGCTCGGGAATCTGAGACACTTTCCATCAGGAATGGCCCCTCCCGTGGAATCTCGGATCAAGGAGCTGGCCCGCCGGGCCGGGTTTGACCTGTGCGGCATCGCGCCCGTTCGCGAATTTCGAGAACTGCACACGTTTCCTGAGTGGATTGCCGACGGCAACCACGGCGAGATGCGCTACATGGAATCGCGGGACGATGCCGGCGAACTGAAGCGCGCCTCGCTGGCGCGGGTTGCGCCCTGGGCGCGCAGTGTGATCGTGTGCGCGGTAAACTACAACACCGCGCAGTCGTACTCAACGCAAACGCCGGACTCCACTCACGGCTGGATTTCGCGCTACGCCTGGAGTCGCGAGGACTATCACGAAGTTGTTTTGCGACGCCTGCGCCAACTCGAATCCCTAATTCAGCAGGAAATAACCAACCACAATCCACGAACCACTGGCCACGGCTTTCGTTCCTACGTTGACACGGGCCCGCTGATCGAACGCGTGTACGCCAAGCACGCCGGCATCGGCTGGATTGCCAAGAACACCTGTTTCATCAATCAGAAGCTGGGTTCGTGGCTGTTTCTAGGCGTGATCCTGACTTCGCTGGAACTCGAAGCCGACTTGCCCGCGCCGGACCGTTGCGGAACCTGCACACGATGCATCGATGCCTGTCCCACGCGTGCGTTGATCAAACCTGGAAAGCTCGACGCGCGGCTCTGCATTTCGTATCTGACAATTGAAAAGCGCGGAGCGGTTCCGGAAGGGTTGCGTTCCGAAATGGGGCGTCATGTTTTCGGCTGCGATATCTGCCAGGACGTTTGCCCCTGGAACCGCAAGGCGCCCGCGACAACGGCAGCCGAGTTTCAGCCGCGCGAAGGCCTCGTAAATCCGGCTCTGGACTGGCTTGCGGAGATGCAGCAGGAAGAGTTCAGCAAAGCGTTTCGTGGGTCTCCCATCAGGCGCGCGAAGCTCTCCGGCCTCCGCCGTAATGCCGTGATCGCCATGGGCAACAGCGGTGACACGAAATTCGCGGCGACTCTGAGGCGGCTGGCAGACGATCCTGACGCGGTCGTAGCCGAGCATGCACGGTGGGCCCTGAAGCATCTGCGGCCGAATGCGACCGGCGCTGCCACGAACGAATAGCGAGCGATGAACAGCTACAATCTTCCCCATGTTCGCTACTAACCTTCTCCTCAATAAACGGATTCTGATCACCGGCGGCGGTACCGGCCTGGGAAGAGCTTCGGCGGAAAGATTTCTCGACCTGGGGGCGGAAGTCCACATTTGCGGGCGCCGTCAGGATGTCCTCGAAGCGACCGAGGCGGAATTGAGAGAGCGCACCAACGGCAGGATCCACGCGCATCGCTGTGACGTTCGCGACGCCGAGGCGGTGGAAGCCATGCTCGACGCCATATGGGCGGATGGCCCGCTTGACGTGCTCATGAACAACGCCGCGGGAAACTTCCTCGCCCGGACCGAAGAGTTGTCACTGGGCGCATTCCAGGCTGTAATCGGCATCGTGCTGATGGGCACACTGCACACAACCATGGCTTGTGGCCGCCGCTGGCTCGCCTCCGGTCACCATGCCGTTGTGCTGAATGTGACCACTACCTACACAGAGACAGGATCGGCGTTCGTGGTGCCTTCTGCTGTTTCCAAAGCAGGGGTCCAAGCATTAACCCGCAGCCTTGCGGTCGAGTGGGGTCCGCGCGGAATCCGCATGAATGCCATCGCGCCGGGACCGATTCCCACCGAAGGCGCTTTCTCGCGGCTGCTGCCGCGTGCTGAACTGGAGCAGCTGGCCAAACAGAAGAATCCGCTGGGCCGGTTCGGGACCGTCGAAGAATTCGCCAATCTGGCGGCGTTTCTCATCAGCGACGGGTCCGGCTACATCAACGGGGAAGTGGTCACTATGGACGGGGGTGAGTGGCTCGAAGGTGCCGGGGAGTTCACCGCCCTCGGACGGCGGCTCACCGAAGAAGAATGGCAAGTGATGAAGCCGAGGAAGGGTTCGCCATCCAGCTAGCAACGCAGATTTCCTCAAACCGGCATTTTCGTTGATAATGTGATCGTGACTAAACCGATTTAGCAGGAGTCACACATGCGCTCTCTTGCTACCGTCTTCCTTTCGGTGGTTCTAACCTTGTCGACCGTCGGCCCGAACGCCGCCCAGACTCGCTCGGGGGAGGCGATTGTGATCGACGCCTCTGCGGCTGCGCATCCTTTCCCTCACTTCTGGGAACAGACGTTTGGTTCCGGGCGCGCGGTCTTGGCGCTCCGCGAGAGCTACCGCAACGACCTCCGCGAGGTGCGCAGGGTGACGGAATTCCGCTACGTACGTTGTCACGCCATCCTCCACGATGAGAATGGCGTGTACGATGAAGACGAGCAGGGCAACCCCGTTTACAACTTCTCCTATGTGGACCAGATCTACGACGGTTTACTGGCCAACGGCATTCGACCGTTTGTCGAAATCAGCTTCATGCCGCGCAAGCTGGCTGCGCAAGAGGCGATTCACCCGTTCTGGTACAAGCAGAACGTTGCGCCTCCGAAGGATTATGCCAAGTGGGACGATCTCATTCGCAATTTTGGTCAACATCTGATCGAGCGTTACGGCATCGACGAAGTGGTGCAGTGGTACTTTGAAGTCTGGAACGAGCCCAACATTGATTTCTGGGCAGGCGAGCCAAAGCAACCCACTTACTTCGAACTTTACGATCACACGGCGCGAACGCTAAAGGCCGTGAACTTGCGGCTGCGGGTCGGAGGTCCGGCAACCTCTTCCGCACACTGGGTCGACGATTTTCTCGCGCATGTCGCGGAGAACAAAGTGCCGGTGGATTTCGTCTCTTCGCACGGATATGCCGACGACACCGTCGAAGACCTGTTCGGCACAAAGGAAGAAATTCCGATGGATCAGCGCGTCTGCCGCGCAATCGGAAAAGTGCACAAGCAAATTCTAGACTCGCCGTATCCCAAGCTACCGCTGATGTGGACGGAGTGGAATGTGCCATCATTCGGCGACCTGAAAGCCCGCGACACGATCTACGTTGGGGCGGCGCTTGCCGACGACATCGCCCAGTGCGATGGCTTGGTCGACATGATGTCCTACTGGACCTTCGATGACGTCTTCGAGGAGAACGGCCCGGTCCGGGAACCGTTCTATGGTGGCTTTGGCCTGATTGCCGCGGGAGGTATCAAGAAGCCGGCATATCACGCATATGCGCTCCTGCATAAACTTGGCCACGAAAGGCTCGCCAATGCCGCGCCGGGAGTCCTCGTCACGCGTCGGAAAGACGGGGCCCTGGTTGTGGCTGCCTGGAATCTGATCGATCCGGATCAGAGCGGAACCACACGGACGGTGCGGTTCGATTTTCGTGGGATTCCGGCAAGCGCCAACGTGCGTGTCACACGGGTCGATTCCGAGAACGGCAACACGCTGGCCGCGTACGAAAAGATGGGAAAGCCGCGCTATCCCACAAGAAGACAGATCGATGAACTGAATCGTGCGGCAGTTGTTTCCAGCAAGATGGCTGCGCTTGAGAATGGGAAGCTGAAAATGCAACTGACGCCGAATGCGCTGGTATTGCTGGAGATTGGAAAGTAACGACCGCAGATCCGCCGGGTCAGCTCATACTGAGGCAGTCCGCACCAGACGTCTCCCGGCAACTTCGAACTTGCCTTCCAATACAACCCGAATCGCTTCCGTGTACGCGATGTGCTCCTGTTCGAGGATTCTTCCGGCAAGTGCGTGCTCGTCGTCGGAGTCGAGGACAGGCACTGCTTTCTGCACGACGATCGCGCCATGGTCGAGTTCCTCATCGACAAAGTGCACCGTGCATCCTGACACCTTGACTCCATAGGCAAATGCCTGCTCCTGTGCCTCCAAGCCCGGAAACGCGGGCAGCAGCGATGGATGAATGTTGAGAATCCGCTGCGGGAACTGTTGCACGAACCATGGTGACAGGAGCCGCATGTAGCCGGCCAGGCAGATCAAATCCACCTTCGCTTCTTTCAGCGCCGCTACAACTTCGCGGTCATGCGTTTCCCGCTCTTTGCCTTTGGACGGAATGAGGAATGCATGGAGCCCGCGTTTCCGTGCTGTCTCGATGCCGGGAGCATCGGCACGATTCGAAATCACAATGGCAATGCGGGCGTCGGGAATTCGTCCTGCGTCGATGCTGTCAGCGATAGCGACAAAATTGGAGCCGCGACCGGAGAGGAGGATGCCGAGGTTCTTCACAGCAACATTATTCACCACGGAGGCATTGAGGCACGGAGAAAATCTCGGGAACTGTGATTGCAATCAGCTGTACATCACTTTCCGTTCGCCCTTGACGATCCGGCCTACGCTGTAGAACTTCTCTCCAGCTCGGTCGAGCAGGGTTTCGGCTTTCTTGAATTTCTTGGCAGGCACGACAACCAGCATGCCGATTCCCATATTGAAAGTGCGGAGCATCTCGTCGTCAGGAACATTCCCGAGTTTCTGCAGATGCTCGAAAATCGGCAAAACCGGCCATGTGCCGCGCTCAATGACGGCAGCGGTGCCGCGAGGCAGCACGCGGGGCAGATTCTCGGTGATACCGCCTCCGGTAATGTGCGCCAGCGCAGCGACGCATTCTCCCGCGATCAGTTTTCGCACAATTCCCCAGTAGCTGCGGTGCGTGCGCATCAGTTCGTTGCCGACCTTGTTTTTAATCTCGCTGACGAAAGTGTCGGTGGAGTAGCCGGCAATCTCAAAGAGCAGCTTGCGGGCGAGCGAATAGCCATTGGTGTGCAAGCCGTTCGAAGGCAGGCCGAGTACGATATCGCCGACCTGGACATCCTTTCCGGTAATCACTTTTTCGCGCTCGACGACACCCACGATGAATCCGGCGAGATCGTATTCGCCTTCGGGGTAGAAGCCCGGCATCTCGGCTGTCTCGCCGCCGATGAGCGCGCAGCCGTTGTGCTTGCAAGCGTCCGCCAGTCCCTCCACGATCTTTTCGGCCACCTCAGGCTCCAGCTTCCCCGTAGCCAGATAGTCCATGAAGAACAACGGCGCCGCGCCTTGCACGGCAATGTCGTTCACACAGTGATTGACCAGGTCGCCACCGACCGTGTGGTGCATTTTCATTTCGAAGGCGACTTTCAGCTTAGTGCCGACGCCGTCGACGCTCGAAACGAGTACCGGATCGAGATACTTCTTGTCGACAGAGAACAGGCCGCCGAAACCGCCGATCTCACTGAGGACCCCCTTGGTGAAAGTCTTGTGAGCAAGGTACTTGATGCGCTGTTTCGTGCGGTTGGAACGATCGATGTTGACGCCAGCGTCGGCGTAAGTAATCGGAACGCTCTGTGGATTGGGATTCTGGGCCACGTTTTCAGTCCGTTAATACCGGATGGAGAGATCGTACGCCGGCGAGCCGGAGGAACCACTTCTGGCGCAACGAAATTTTAGCACGTCCCGCATCCGTCTCCGGATGCCCCGCGCGTATGCCGCGCAAGGAAAGCCCCGGCCAACTGGCCGGGGCGTGAGCAACAAGAAGCGCCATCGCAAGACTACTTCTGCTCGCCTCCCGCAGAATCATTCTTCTTGTCTTCTTTCTTTTCTTTTTTCTTCTTCTTGTGCTCTTTCTTATCCGCCTTCTTGTCGGCAGGCTTGTCGGTGCTGGTGTCCTGAGCCGCTGCGAAAGACGACAGCGAGATCGAGAGGGCGATCGCGAACAACAATGTGAGCAGCTTCTTCATATACAACGCTCCTTGGAATTCCCTGCGGACACACAGCCCCCCGTGACTTCCAGAAGCGCCAGTGTCACAGGGTGAGGCGAGAATTGTAGAACGGAGGTCAACCTTCTTCCAAGCAGGACGCGGTACCATCAGTGCATTCGCGCATCGGGCTTGCGGCGCACGAGGGATTGGCCGGAGGGCCGAGAGCGTATAAATAAGCAGGGCGACGGAATGCGCACTTACGGGGGTGGTGAGAAGGGTCACAGACCCCTGTGTAGAGCTTAGATAGACTTTGCTGCCATGGGCACGACGCGCACAGGTAAGGACTCAAAGCCGCGCAGCACCCCTGACAAAGCGGGCATGCTGCGCACCGAGGGGCATCCCTTGGACGCCATCTTCAGCCCGAAGACGGTAGCCGTAGTCGGCGCGAGCGAACGGGAAGGAAGCATCGGACGAGCGGTGCTCTGGAGCCTGGTGAGCAGCCCTTTCGGCGGGACGGTGTACCCCGTCAGCGAGAAGCGCGCCAGTGTGTTGGGAATCAAAGCATATCGCAGGATCGAAGACGTGCCGGAAGCGATTGACCTGGCGGTGGTCGCGACGCCTGCAGACAGCGTGCCGGGGGTTGTTGCCGAGTGCATCGCAGCCGGTGTACGAGGGGCGATCGTCATCTCTGCCGGCTTCAAGGAGCATGGCGAACACGGCAAGGAACTGGAGCGGCAAATCCTGGAACAGCTCCACGGCAGCGGCCTGCGGGTGATTGGCCCGAATTGCCTGGGAGTCATGAATCCGATCAGCGGCCTGAATGCGACGTTCGCTTCAAACAGCATGGCGCGAGCGGGGAACGTGGCGTTCATCAGCCAGAGCGGAGCATTGTGCACGGCGATCCTGGACTGGGCGAAACAGGAACTGGTGGGCTTCAGCGCATTTGTCTCGATCGGGTCGATGCTGGACGTTGGATGGGGAGACCTGGTCGACTATTTCGGGAGCGATCCGCGGACGCATTCGATCGTGATGTACATGGAATCGGTGGGCGAGGCGCGGCCGTTCCTGTCGGCGGCGCGAGAAGTCTCGCTCAACAAGCCGATCATCGTGATCAAGGCGGGGCGAACGGATGCAGCGGCGCATGCGGCAGCCTCACACACGGGAACCTTGGCCGGCAGCGACGACGTGCTCGAAGCGGCCTTCCGGCGTTGCGGCGTGCTGCGGGTGAACACGATCGCTGATCTGTTCTATATGGCAGAGGCGCTTTCCAAGCAGCCGCGTCCGCGAGGACCTCGGCTGGCGATCGTGACGAATGCGGGCGGCCCGGGAGTACTGGCGGCAGATTCGATCATCGCAGCGGGTGGAGAACTGGCGGAACTGACGCCGGCGACGATGGAGCAGCTCAACCAGTTGCTGCCCCCACACTGGAGCCACAACAATCCCGTCGACATCCTCGGAGATGCACTGCCCGACAAATACGCCAAAGTCGTCGAAATCGTTGCGAACGACCCGAACAATGACGGGCTGCTGGCGGTGACCTGCCCGCAGGGGATGTCGCATCCGACGGTTACGGCCGAGAAGCTGGTTCCGTTCGCAACGGGATTGTGCAAACCAGTACTGGCGAGCTGGATGGGAGGAGTGGAGGTGTCAGCCGGGATCGAGATCATGAACCGCGCGGGCATTCCCACGTTTTCCTACCCCGATACGGCAGCGCGGATCTTCTACTACATGTGGCGCTACACCTATCTGCTGCGGGGCTTGTACGAGACCCCGGTTTTGCCGCACGGCGAGACGGGCCCGGATCGCGGACGCGCCGACAGCATCGTCGAGAAAGTCCGCCAGTCCGATAGAGAGTTGCTGACGGAGCCGGAATCGAAAGAGCTTCTGGCCTGCTATGGGATTCCCACCGTAGCGACGCTTGAGGCGCACAGCGAAGACGAAGCCGCGGCGCGGGCAGAGGAATTGGGATATCCAGTCGTCGTCAAACTGCTTTCGCACACAATCACGCACAAGTCGGATGTCGGTGGCGTGAAATTGAACTTGAGTGGCGTGGCGTCGGTACGAAACGCCTGGCGCGAAATTGAAAGCGCCGTCCGCGAGAAGGCCGGGGCTAAGCACTTCCTGGGCGTAACCGTACAGCCCTATGTGCGGCCCGAAGGTTACGAGTTGATTCTCGGCAGCACGGTCGACGCGCAGTTTGGCCCCGTTCTGTTGTTTGGAGCCGGCGGGCAGCTCGTGGAGGTTTTCCGCGATCGGGCGCTATCGTTGCCACCACTGAACTCCACATTAGCTCGACGATTCATGGAGCAGACCAGGATCTTCCAGGCGTTGAAGGGCGTGCGGGGCCGGGAGTCTGTCGATCTCGGCGCGCTGGAAGAGCTGTTGGTGCGTTTCAGTCAGCTGGTCGTGGAGCAAAGATGGATCAAAGAGATCGACATTAACCCCTTACTCGCGTCATCCGGTCGGCTAATGGCGCTGGACGCACGTGTTGTGGTCTATCCGCAAAGTATCGCGGCCGACGAGTTGCCGCGGCTGGCGATCCGGCCGTATCCGAAGCAGCACGTGCGGCCGGGGAAAATGAAGAACGGCGAAGACATTCTGGTGCGGCCGATTCGCCCCGAGGATGAGCCACTGCTCATCAAGCTGCACCAGGCGTTGTCGGATCATTCGGTCTATATGCGCTATTTCCAGCCACTCAAGTTGAGCCAGCGGACGGCACATGAACGGTTGACGCGGATCTGCTTCATCGACTATGACCGCGAGATGGCCCTGGTTGCTGAGCGAAAGACGGCGGAGGGCAATCCAGAAATCATCGCGATTGGTCGCCTGAGTAAGTTGCGTGGCCGAAGCGAGGCCGAGATGGCGGTGCTTGTGGATGATCGCTTTCAACACCAGGGGCTGGGAACGGAGCTTTACCGTCGTCTGCTCGAGGTGGCACGCGAGGAACGGTTGACGCGGGTGCTGTCGACGATCTTGGCGGAAAACCGAGAAATGCAGGCCATCTGCCGCAAGCTTGGGTTCCAGCTCGAGACGGACCTCGAGGATGGAACCGTGCAAGCTGTGCTGAAACTATAGGGGCTGAGGCCTGAACGCGGCATCGCCCCCCTTCCTTTTCATTCTTTAAACGCCCTTCGATGCATCGGCTGGCGATGCTCTCTGCCGTTTAGAACCTCCGGTAAATCACCGTGAACGTGGTTGACGACTTTGGAGCGGCGGTGAAACCGTGCAAGAGGTAGATTCCGCCGTTAACGTGGGCCGGCGTGGACACCGAGGGAAAGTCACAGTGCGCTGGCACCAGTTGTGTCGCGTTCGCAGAGTGAAACAGAGCCGGCGTGCCGGTGGTGAGCATGACGCCATCGCCGAAGGGCAGATATCCCCAAGCAGAGTTGGCGCTCTGATCGAACCAGTCGATGGAGGAGTTTCCACCCCCGTCAATCGCGAGATCGGCGTAGCGATAAACGTAAATGAAGGGCGAGCCAGCGGTGTTGTTCTTGAGCGTGGTGGCGATCTTGATGGTGAAATCGGCGGGCACCTGGCTGAATTTCTGGGTCAGGGTGTACTTGCCATCGCTCGTGGTGCGCTTGATGGTCAGGGGGAAGGTATTGGGCCCGTGGGGCTGGGTCACTACAGAAGCTTTCCAGTTACTGGTATCGGCAGCTGCGGCATAGTCGGTGTAGGCCACCAAGGCGGAGAAGTCGCAGACCTGATAGCCTTCGCTGGCACTCAAGAGAATATGCTCCTCCCCATCCGGGCTCTGAAGAGAGACGACGTTGCCGTTCGAGGTAACGCACCACTGGAAGAGGGTTGGCCCCGACCCCGTCGTATAAGTGGAAGCGCAGGTGGTTGAGGCTGGCCTCGGCGTGTCCTGGGCCAGCGCAAATGTTGCGAAAAGGCTGAAAGTCAAGAATGTCCAAAATGCGATTTTCATGGGTCCCCTCCCGTGGATAGGTGCCTGAATTGGGTAACACCCGGTGTCAGGGGGGAGGCTGCGACCGTTCAAACCAAACTGTTGATTGTGTCAGGATTGGGGTAAAATACTCCGCCAATCTGGGGCTCCGCGCACGCCGCGCGGTTGATTGACCGCGAAACTGCGATGTGTCCCCTGTATGCTTTCAGGCCCCGTACCACTCCCCCCACTTACGGCAGCCGAAAGAGTTAGCAAAGACGGCAATCCGTTGTCTTGAAGGCAGGCTCAATTCTTCTTAAAGATTCGTTGAAGGTTGGTATGTCCCTCAAAACCAGACCGGTTTGGCAATTCGGGCCCTACCGGCTCGACGCCGCGGAGCGGTTGCTCCAGCGCGAGGGAGTTGAGGTTCGTCTTCCACCCAAAGCGTTTGACCTGCTGATCGTCTTGGCCGGCAGTGGCGGCCGGCTGATGCAGAAAGAAGACCTACTCAAGGAGGTATGGCCGGATAGTTTTGTGGAAGAGTCGAGCTTGGCCCAGCACATTTCGATGCTGCGCCGGATTTTGCAGGAGGGAGAGGGTGGAGCCCTCTATATCGAAACGGTTCCCAAGCAGGGGTACCGCTTCGTTTCTCCAGTTACTCTGATTTCGCAGGCAGAACCGGCAGGTGAAGGGCTACGAGGAGATTCATCGTCTGCCGGTGGCTTTCGAATTTCCCGCTGGCAACTTGCGATTGCGGGCTCCTTGCTGCTACTGGCCATCGCAGCTGCGGTGTGGCCGCGCTTGCAGGCGAAGTTGTCATCCCGTTCGCCATCCGCACAGGCAGCGCCCAGCAAGGTGATGCTGGCGGTGCTGCCCTTCGAGAATCTAACCGGAGATGCAGCTCAGGACTTCTTCAGCGATGGCTTTACGGAAGAAATGATCACGCAACTCGGGCACCTGGATCCTGTTCACATGGGGGTGATTGCGCGTACCTCAGCGATGCATTACCGCGATACGAAGCTGGGAGTGGATGCAATCGCGCGCGAACTCGGCGTGCAGTACATCGTGGAGGGGAGCGTACGACGCTCCGGGGACAGGATTCGGATCAGCGCGCAGCTGATTCAGGTTCGCGATCAGACTCATCTATGGGCGCAGAACTACGATCGCGAAGGCCGCGATGTACTCGAAATCCAGGGCCAGGTTGCGAGCGCCATTGCAGAGCAAATCGAGCTGAAGCTGACTCCAGAAGCGACCGCGCGCTTTACAAGATCCGCATCTGTCAACTTGCAAGCCTATGATGCCTACCTTCAGGGACGATACTTCTGGAACCGGCGCGACCGGCAAGGTCTGGTGAAGGCTGTGCGGTATCTGGAGGAAGCTGTGGCGCTGGACTCGACCCAGCCCAAGTTCTATGCCGGCCTCGCCGATGCGCTGGCGATCATGGGATCGCTGCCGGATAGTCCTGTCCCCCGGCCACAAGCCATGGAGCGTGCGCGAGCGGCCGCGCTCAAAGCCATATCGCTGGACGAACTATCGGCGGAACCGCACGCATCGTTGGGATTTGTGGAGATGCACTACGACTGGAATTGGGTGGCTGCGGAAAGAGAGTTTCGCCGCGCGATTGAGCTCAATCCCAGCTACGCTACGGCGCATCACTGGTACGCGTACTATCTGATGGCGATGGAGCGGCAGGACGAATCCCTGGCCGAGATACGTCGCGCCGAACAACTCGATCCTCTATCCCTGATTATTCAGCGCGATGTGGCGGATATGCTCTACTTTGCGAGGCGTTACGACGAAGCGATTGCGCAGTGCCGCAAAGTTCTGGAACGTGACCCTCAATTCGAACTAGCCAGCTTCTCCCTGTACCAAATTTACGCTGTCAGGCGGATGGCCCCGGAAATGGACGAGGCATTCCGTGCAATGCAGGCGGATCTGCACGGTCTCCCCTTGACCGCCACAGCGCCCGGGGACGCAATGGTCGGACGTAAGGAAAAAGCAAGGAGAGAGCTGGTCGAAATGCAGAGGCAGGAGTCGCAGGGCAAGAATCTTGCCCATGCCATGGCGATCGCATATGCGGCACTTGGCGATCGGGATCAAGCGTTTCACTGGCTGGACATCGCCATTCAGGCTCGCGAAGGGTCTCTGATTCTGCTCAAGACCGATCCAATGCTCGATCCCCTCCGCGCGGATCCGCGCTTTTCCACGCTGATTAAGAAGATGAGTCTCTCATTACCACCCGGCAAGGCATAACATAACACCACACAGTGTGTGGTCAGATTGCTTGTGGCAGCTCGCGCGCTTTTTCTGAAATTCGATAACTGATCTCGTCCAGGACAGTCCAAAGAGGGTCAGGCTGAATCCGCGCCTTCCATACATCCACGTTCTAAGAGGTTCTGACCATGCGCATGCTGCTCGACACGGTTGGCCAGACACTGCGCACGCTATGGGCACACAAGCTGCGTTCCTTCCTGACGATGTTCGGGATCGCGTGGGGCGTGGGTTCTTTACTGCTCTTGGTCGGTGTCGGCGAGGGCTTTCGCAACGGGAACCGCAAGCAACTCGAAACTTTCGGTAGGAACATCATCTTCTTTTTTGGCGGTCGCGCACCAGCGGTCGAGGGCAGTTTCAGCTCAGCAAGATGGTTCAACCTCACTTATGACGACTACGTGGCGATCCGCAGGGAGTCCAAGCTGGCAGTGAACATTTCGCCGGTCATTGCCCGCGACGACATCCGGGCGGTCAGCGAGTACACGAGCACGAATGGCCAGGTCTCGGGCGTGCCGGCCATCTATCACCGGGTGCGCACGATTCCGCTGGAGGTTGGACGCTGGATCAATGACGAAGACAACGATCAACGGCGGCGTGTATGCGTACTCGGCCGAGAGATGACGCGCAATATGTTCCCTGGGCGCCCGGCAGTGGGGAGCACGATTCTCTTGAATGGCGTGCGCTTCCAGGTCATTGGCACGTTGTCGATGATCGGCCACGAGGAGCAGAACGCCACCAATGTGCGGATCTTCGTCCCGTTCGACACGATGCGCGAACTATTCCCACTGAGAGGTGGCAACTCGCAGGACGGGAATGCTGTCTCATTCATCAACTATCAGCCGCGCAGCTACGAAGAGAATGAAGCGGCGAAAGATGAGTTGCACCGCATCGTGGCGCGCAACCATGGCGGCTTCGACCCCACCGGGAAAGATACCTGGGAAGAATGGGACACAATCAAGAACCAGAAAACAATGGGCAAGATCTTCACCGCGATGGACTGGTTCCTCGGCGGCGTAGGACTGGTGACGCTTGCGCTCGGAGCGATCGGCATCGTGAACATCATGCTGGTGGCGGTGACAGAGCGCACTCGTGAGATCGGTCTGCGAAAGGCATTGGGGGCCACGAACCGCAACATCCTGTTCCAGTTCTTCCTGGAAGGCGCATTTCTGACGCTGATCAGCGGCGCAGTTGGTGTGGCAGGCGCGATGCTCGTAATCCGGCTGCTGTCGGGCGTGCAACTCCCGCAGGGATTCGATACGCCGCGGATCATCCCGGTATCCGCGGTAGGGGCGGTGTTGTCGCTGGCGATTGCGGGCGTGATCGCGGGACTATATCCGGCTCGCAAAGCAGCTTTCCTCGAACCGGTGGAAGCGCTGCGGCAGGAGTGATGATGACGAGCGATCTGCTGAGAGAAGCCTACGGCGCGATGCGGCATAACCGCCGCCGAACCACACTCACCATGCTGGGCATGGCGTGGGGAATCGCGACGGTCGTCATCCTGCTGGCCTTCGGATCTGGCTTTGAGCGCGCGATCAACCTGATCTTCAGTTCCTGGGGCGTGGACATCATCGGCGCATTTCCCGGTCGCACTTCCCTGCAGGCAGGCGGATCCAAGGCCGGCAGCGAAGTGCGATTGAAATTGGCGGACGTGGATTACATCCGGAATGAGGTGCCGATGATCAAGGGAGTGACGCCGATCTTCGACCGCCAGGGGACGACCATTCAACACGACACGCGCACTTTCACGAACCTGTTTCTGACCGGTGTGTTTCCTGTCTATGAACGCATCCGCGGATTCAAAGTGGCAACCGGCCGCGGCCTGAGCGATGAAGACCAGTTCCAGCGGGCACGGGTGGCGGTCATTGGCGACGAGGCCAAGCGGCGGCTCTTCTCGGGACAGCCGGCGTTGGGGCAGAACATCCGGATCAACGGTCTGAGCTTTCAAGTTATCGGCGTATATCAACACAAGGTGCAAGGGGGCGACAACAACGACAACAGCATGGTGGTCATCCCGTTCAGCTCCATGGGCGACCTGTTCGACACGCAGTACATCACGGGCATGTTCATGGACTATGAAGGTGAAGATCACCAGCAACTGTCGCGCGTCGTGCGGTCGGTGCTGGCGGCACACCACAATTTTCGTCCCGATGACCGGCGGGCCGTGTTCATCGCCGATTTCAAGCAGGACTTCGACGAATTCCGCGTCGTCACGATTGCGTTGAAAGGTCTGCTGGCGTTCATCGGAGCCCTGACGCTGGGAATCGGCGGTATTGGGCTGATGAATATCATGCTCGTCTCGGTGCAGCAGCGGACGCGTGAGATCGGCGTGGAAAAGGCGCTCGGCGCCCATAAAGCACACATCCTGTTTCAGTTTCTGGCGGAGGCCATGGCCATCACATTTGCGGGCGGTCTCGCGGGAATTGCTATTGCATATCTGATTTCGTGGGCGGTAGGGGCAGTGCCTCTGATGAGCGCATTCGGCGACAACCTGCAGGCGGGCGATATTCACCTGAGCATCAACATGAGCAGCCTCGCGGTTGCGACGGTCATTCTCAGTCTGGTGGGGATCGTCAGCGGGATGGTGCCGGCGATCCGAGCGGCGCGCCTTGACCCGATCGAGAGCCTGCGCTACGAATGATCCGGCACTTGCAGTGAACCGCTATAATCGGTCCGGTCGAATCACACAACACTCTTTTGGGGAGAGCCACATGCGGATTGCTTTTGCGCTGATGGTGTGCGCATGCCTGGTCGTTGGGGGAATTGCCCAGCAGAGCCAGCAGGCGGACAACGCCGAGAAGACCAAGCCGTCGCAGTCGAAGGAGAAGAAGGACAAGAAAGCACAGACAGCGCAGGCGGCGCCGGCTCCGACCGAGAAATCCACGGAAAACGCCAAGCCCGCCGAACCGGCAAAATCGGATGGCGAAGCGACCGACAAGGAAGAGCACTTCGACGTCACCGAGGTTGCGCCGGTCGTTACGCATCACCAGGTCACGGTCAACGGCAAGGCGCTCAGCTATACGGCGACGGCGGGGCGGCTTCCGCTCAAACGGGGCGACGGCAAGATCGAAGCCGAGATGTTCTTCGTCGCGTACACACTCGACGGGCAGGATGCGAGCAAGCGGCCGCTGACATTCGCTTTCAATGGCGGCCCGGGATCGGCTTCGATCTGGCTGCACATGGGCGCGCTCGGGCCGAAACGGGTTGTGCTCCAGCAAAACGGCTTCATGCCCGCAGCGCCATACCGAATCGAAGACAACCCGGACACGATTCTCGATCGCAGCGACCTGGTCATGGTCGATGCGATGGCGACCGGATACTCGCGCGCCGCGAATGCCGAACTGACGAAGAAATTTCTTGGCGTAAAAGGTGATGTGCAGGCTTTCGGAGAATTCATCCGTCTCTATATTTCGCGGTACGATCGCTGGACTTCGCCGCTGTTTTTGCTGGGCGAGAGTTACGGCACGACGCGCGCCGCGGGGCTGGCCGGATATCTCGCCGATCACGGAGTTGCCTTCAACGGCGTGACGCTGCTTTCGATGGCCATCGACTTTCAAACGCTGGAATGGAACAAGTCGAACGATCTGCCCTATGTGCTGTTGCTGCCAACGTTCAACATGATCGCGGGCTATCACCACAAGCTGTCCGGCGATCTGTCGCAGGACATGGGCAAAACTCGCGAAGAAGTCGTGCACTGGGCTGCCAACGACTACATGCTGGCGCTGGCCAAGGGCGATGCAATGTCGCCGGACGAGCGCAGGAAAGTTGTCGACCAACTGGCCCGCTATACCGGGCTGCGCCCGGATGTGATCGAGAGCAACAATCTGCGCATCGACGTACCCACGTTCACGCACGAACTGCTGCGGGATCAGAAGCTGGTCGTCGGCCGGCTGGACGGCCGTTTCAGCAGCCCCGATCCGGAGGATAGTCCTTACTTCGATCCCACAGGCTCGGCGATCCTGCCGCCTTACACGTCCGTGTTCAACAACTATGTCCGCACCGACCTGGGCTACAAAACTGACATGCCTTACAGAGTGTTCGCCTACGACGAGGTGGGATTTCAGAGGTGGGAGTGGGGCAATGCGGTCGAGGGATTTCCCAGCACCGCAGGCGGCCTGCGCGGCGCCATGATCAAGAACCCGTACATGAAGATTCTGGTGATGGAAGGGCATTACGATCTGGCGACTCCGTTTGCCGCCGCGGACTGGACCATGGACCACCTGAATCTCGACGCCAGGTACCGGCAGAACGTGTCGTACGCGACCTATGGAGCCGGGCACATGGTTTACGTCGATCGCGCAGAACACAGCAAGATGAAGAAGGACCTCGTGGACTTCATGGAGAAGTGCCTGAAGTGAGGCGGGTCACGAGTGTCGGATCTCAAGTTTTGCGCCTATCAAGTGACCGCCGCCGACACGGCGCCTTTCCTGGTACCCGGGACGTGACCCCTGGGACCTGATCTCATGCGCGCCGCTGCCATCTTCGGCCTGGGATCTTCGCCTTCCGAGCTGCGTCCCTTTCGCGAGGGGTCGCCGACCGAGTGGAGCGAGGGAGTTCCCGCCTCTGCCTCAGGGGCAGATGCAGTGTTGATCTTTGGTGGCGATGGCACGATTCACCGGCATCTTCCCGCGCTGGAACGGTTGGGCCTTCCTATCCTGACCGTTCCCGTCGGCAGCGGGAATGACTTTGCGCGGGCGCTGGGTCTGCGGTCGATCCGGGATGCTGTGCGTGTCTGGCGGACTTTCGAAGCAGGGGAAATCCGGGCTCGGGCCATCGATCTGGGCGTGATCAGGCCGCGCGGCGAACCCGAGCGCGGGCGCTACTTCTGCTGCGTCGCCGGATGCGGGCTCGATTCCGCTACGGCTGAACTTGCCAATAAGATGCCCCGCTGGCTGCGCGGACATGGCGGCTACGTTGCGGCGCTGCTGCCAACTCTCCTCAGGTTCCCCCCTTTCCTTCTGACGGTGAAAACGGTGAATGGCGCCGAGCACACTGAGAACTCCAGGCTCACGCTGTTGGCGGCTTTTGCGAACACACCGTATTACGGCGACGGGATGCGCATCGCCCCGGATGCCGATCCTGCCGATGGCAAACTCGATGTCTGCCGCATCGCCGCTCTGAGTCCCGTCAAGCTATTTTGCATGTTCCCAACTGTGTATTTCGGCGGACACCGGTCGATGCACGAAGTCGAATACTCGCAAGCGGAGCATGTTTGCCTGGAGACGGATCGTCCGCTGCCGGTTTATGCGGATGGCGAGTTTGTCTGTGAGACGCCGGTGGAGATCGGGGTGAAGTCCGGGGGACTGCTGGTGATCGCTCCGCGAAACTCAGGTTGACTCTCGCTGCATGGCTTGGTGGGCCCGCCTGGATTTGAACCAGGAACCAACAGATTATGAGTCTGCTGCTCTAACCGTTGAGCTACGGGCCCCCGAGTGCGGCCGGTGTCGCGGCAGGGCTGCGCTGCAAGGTTTATTGTCGCACGAAGATTCTGTCGAGTGCGATTCAATGCCCGGAGCGGTCCTCGACCCCCGGCCGTGGGTCCCATTGTGGACAAGGCCGCTGTCGGTTACTTGCGTCATGCGCGCAAACTTCCGGTCCGCCCTATGATGAACCAGACACGGGTCCCCGCAAATGAAGAAGCTGAGTTTCCTGCTTTCTCTGACGAACGACGACAACGATTATCAGATCGAACAGGCCTCGGCTGCCCGCAGTGCTGCCGCAAAGCTGGGCGTGAGTGTGGAAATCATCGACGCCAAGAATGACGGCATACTGCAGAGCCAACAACTGCTGGACCGGATTCAGTCATCGACGCAACCGCGTCCCGAGGCAATTCTGTTTGAGCCGGCCGGTTCCACCGGCCTGCCGCAAGTGGCACGCGCAGCGGCCGCGGCCGGGATCGGCTGGGTGGTATTGAATCGTGACGCGGACTACGTTCCGGAACTGCGCCGCACCTACCACGTGCCCGTGTTTGCGATTACGTCGGACCACGAAGAGATCGGCCGCATCCAGGGGCGCCAACTGGTCGCGCTCTTGCCCGGCGGCGGTACCGTTCTTTACATCCAGGGGCCTAGTGAAAGTTCCGCCGCCAAGCAGCGCTACCTGGGAACGCTCGAAACCAAACCGGAGACAGCACAACTCCGTGTTCTCAAGGCGCAATGGACTGAGGCCAGCGCGCATAAGGCGGTCGCTTCATGGCTTCGCTTGTCGACGTCGCGCGATACTCAAATTGTTGCGGTTTGTGCGCAGGACGACTCCATGGCTCTGGGCGCGCGCAAGGCGTTCGAAGAATGCCTTGGCAGCAAGCGCGAACAATGGGAGAACATTCCTTTCCTGGGCTGCGACGGTCTGCCCAAGACCGGCCAGGATTGGGTGCGCCGCAATATTTTGACGGCGACGGTATTCATTCCTGCCAACGCTGGGACGGGAATCGAGATGATGATGAAATCCATTGAGACGGGAAGCCAGCCTCCGGAGCGCACGTTCACTGTGGCCCGTTCGATTCCCGCCGTGGAAGTGCTTGCCGGCCGCAGTATCCGTGCCCGCGGTGCGACTCTCTAGCGCCCCCTCAAAACCCCAGCTTCACTGCACTGGAGAGGAATCGGAGCAGAGGGACCATCTTTCGCGCCGATGCCAGGAAGTCCTGCATAAACCTCCCGCTGCACACTCGAGCTTGCGACAGATCGATGCTGGCGACGAAATCTTTCCGCTTGAGATCTTCGATCAGGGTGTGATCGGCGGGATAGCCTCGGGGTGGGCGCGTCAGGGTGTCGCCGCCGAGTTCCAGTCCGCGTTTTGCTGCACGCCACTCGTCGGGTTTCCATGCGATGGCATCGCGAATCTGCGCCAGCGAGCGCGGGTCAGGGCGCCAGACACCTCCGGCCAGGAAACATTCTTTCGGCTCAAGATGTAAATACAGGCCCGGCGCGTGAACCGTCTCGCTGGCAGAGGCGTGCCAGAAGTTCATGCCAATGTGGGTCTTGTACGGACTCTTGTCGCTGGAGAAGCGAACGTCACGATAGATGCGGAACAGTGACCCGCCGATGGGCTTGGGATCCGCCACCAGCCACGGACTGAGTTCGCGCAGCGGAAGCCTAAGATCCGTGATGAAACGAAGGCACGGCTGACGTGCGGCCTCTTCGAACTCGTCCTTGCGTTTGAGAAACCACGGACGCCGGTTGTTGCGGCGCAGTTGTCCCAGAAACTGGAAGAGCCGGGGGCTGAAATACGCTGAGCCCATCTATGGCGTGGGTGCGGGAGCAGGAGCAGCCGCTGGCGTGCCGGTGGACGGCGAACTCGTGTTAACCAGGTCCTTCAACTCCTTGCTGGGCTTGAAGAACGGGATTTTCTTCGCGGGGACCTCGACGCGATCGCCCGTCTTCGGGTTGCGGCCCACTCTCGGCTTGCGTTGGCGGGTGCGGAAGCTTCCGAAGCCGCGAATCTCGATCTTGTCACCCACGCGCAGCGAACGCACGATGCTGTCAAAGATCGTCTCTACAATCACTTCACTGTCTTTCCGCGTCAGTTCCGCCAACCGGGACACTTCCTCGATCAGGTCCGCTTTTGTCATACGCCTCGTCACTCCCTTGGGGGCCGGGATTGTCTGCCCAGGGTCCGCCCCCGAGCTGATCTTTCAATTGCTTATAACCTTCTCAAATTTCAGGGGTTTTGTGCAAGTAGGAAGCGAAATACCCTATTTCCAGAGATAGTAGAAACCGACCTGCTGCTCCATAAGCTTCTCTCGAGTTGGAAGGTAGTCAGAGACGTCGCCAAACAGGAGATCAAGGCCTGTTTTCTTCTGTTTGGCCGGACGTACCAGCGTCGGCTCACCGGAAATCCCTACCGCCTTGGCCGTGTCTTTGACGGCTTCCTCGAAATCGGCGATCTGGTCGACCAGTTTCATCGAGTAGGCTTGTTCGCCGGTCCAGACTTTGCCGTTCGCGATGGCGCGGATGTCACCTTCCTTTGCCTTACGGCCTTCTGCTACGGCCTGGATGAACTGAGTGTGCATGTTGTCGATCAGGCTCTGCAGGTACGCCTGTTCAGCGGGCGTCATTTCACGAGCCGGATTGCCGGTGTCCTTGAATTCCCCGGCTTTCATGGTGATGTCCTTCAACTTGGCCCATTTGAGCAGTTCGCCGTAGTTGACCCACTGCGCGATGACACCGATAGACCCGACGACACTCCCCTTGTCGGCATAGATTTTGTCGGTGGCGGAGGCGACATAGTAGGCTCCGCTGGCGCCAACCGTCTCAATCGAAGCTACGATCCGTTTCTTGTTTTCCTCGCGGATCCGTTTCACTTCGCGACAAATCTCTTCGGATGCCGCCACACCTCCGCCCGGCGAGTTCACGTGAATGATGATGGCCTTGACTGAATCGTCGTCCGCGAACTTCTTGAGCTGGGGAACGATCTGCTTGGGCGAGAGAATGACACCTTCGAGATCCACCACCGCGATCTTGTCCCCGAAACCGGAGAACGACTCCTCATCGCTGCCGCCAAAGCTCAAATATACGAGTGCAAATACGGCGACAACGAAGAGCGCAAAAGCTCCTCCGCCAATCAAGAGCCACAGCCAGACACGGGAACGACGTTCAGACATAGTGAGAGTTTAGCAGTTTCTCGGCCCGTGGTAGCTGGAGTAGGTAGCCGGCAGCCGGCGCAAACTGAGATACTAGCTACCAGCTACTGGTTAACTGCCTTGCGCGATCCCATCGAACTCGAAGTATTCAAGAATCTCTATCACTCCATTGCGGAGGAGATGGGGGCGACGCTTCGGCGGACTTCATTTTCTCCCAACATCAAGGAGCGGCGCGACTATTCGTGCGCGGTATTCGATTCTGAAGGGCAAGTCATCGCCATGGGCGATCACATGCCGGTGCATCTCGGATCGATGCCGATGTCGGTGGCTGCAGCGATCGAGCATTGCCGGTTGGAGCCCGGCGACATTGTCATGCTCAACGATCCCTTCCGGGGAGGGACGCACTTGCCCGACATCACGCTGGTCATGCCGGTGTATCTGAAAGTCTTGGGCTCTCGCGGGCGAAGGCTTCCTCGACTTCGTCTCGGGACTGGTCCGCGCCACACGAAACCTGACTTCTATGTCGCATCGCGTGCCCATCACGCCGATGTCGGCGGAACGTATCCCGGATCGATGGGCCCATGCCGTGAGATTTATCAGGAAGGTTTGAGGATTCCTCCGGTCACCATTGTGCGTGGGGGCGAAGTTGTTGCGGACGTGCTGGCCCTTCTGCTCAACAACGTCCGCACTCCCGAAGAGCGCGAGGGTGACCTTGGGGCCCAGATCGCGGCGTGTCAAACCGGGGCGCGTCGCCTCGAAGAGACTTGCCGACGCTATGGCGTTGCCCGTGCGAAACGTGCGGCGCATGAACTGCTCGACTACTCTGAGCAGATGATGCGAAGTTTTCTGGCCACCGTTCCTCAGGGCGACTACCAGGCTGAGGACTTCCTGGATGACGACGGCATCGAGAAGAAGCCTGTGCGGATTGCCGTGAATGTGCATGTACACGCAAGTCATGCGAAGAGGTCATGCAAGGCCCACAAGAACGAAACAGTCATTACGGTCGACTTTCACGGTTCCGACGCGCAGGTATCAGGAGCGATCAACGCCGTGGACGCGATCACGATGTCCGCTTGCTTTTATGTCTTTCGTTGTCTGGTGCGCGAAGAGGTTCCGGCCACGGCGGGATTACTGCGCCCAATTGAAGTGATCGCGCCCACTGGAACAGTGGTAAACGCCAGGCCCCCGGCAGCAGTCGCAGGCGGAAATGTCGAAACGTCACAGCGCATCGTGGATGTGCTTCTGAAAGCGCTGGCGCAAGCGATCCCGGATCGGATCCCGGCGGCAGCCTCCGGAACGATGAATAATCTGACGATCGGTGGAATCGATCCGTCCCGCGGAGAACCATTCGCCTACTACGAAACCGTCGCTGGAGGCATGGGCGCTCGTCCCGGCAAGGATGGCGTCTCCGGCGTGCACACACACATGACGAATTCGCTCAATACTCCCGGCGAGGCACTGGAGTATGCCTACCCCATGCGATTGCGACGCTATGTGTTCCGCCAGGGCAGTGGGGGCGCAGGACGTTACCGCGGGGGAGAGGGAATCGTGCGCGAGATTGAGGTTCTTGCGGATTCTCAGGTCACACTGCTTGCCGACCGCCGGTTACGCGGGCCGTATGGCTTGGCGGGCGGCTCCAGCGGTGCGGCGGGGAGGACAGTCGTAATTCGCCAAGACGGCTCCGAAGAGGAAATCGGCGGCAAGACCAGTGTTCGCTTGCGTTCAGGAGAGAGAGTCCGCATTGAGTCTCCTGGAGGCGGCGGCTGGGGTGCGCCGGACACAACAGCCAAGCCTTGATTCGTCAGGCCTGACGTAAGTCCGATTGAACAAAACCCACGCCAGCGCGTATCGACTGCGTAGCAACATGTTTTTCTCCCGCGATCCGATAAAATTTGAGTTTGGAGTTCCAACCATGAGATTTCTCCGCTCACTCCTATTCGCCATCGTTCTCGTGGCGGCGTTCTTCTACTTCACCACGTACCGCAGCGGCCGGCTGCGTCCAGCGAATTGGATCAGCCATCCCAAAGTGGAGATCACCGAGGCCGCCGGCGGCGAATCGCTCGATCCCGAAGAACAGAACAACATGTCGGTCTATCAGAAGAACATACCGGCGGTGGTGAATATCACGTCAAAAGCGGTGACATTTGATTTCTTCTATGGGCTAGTACCGCAGGAAGGACAGGGATCGGGATTCGTCATTGACAAAGAAGGACACATTCTCACGAACTACCACGTGATCGCCGATGCGCGCCAAGTCAGCGCGACGCTGCACAATCGAAAAACCTATAAGGCAACGGTGGTCGGAACCGACCCGTCGCACGACCTGGCGGTGATTCAGATCAAGGCGCCGGACCTGACGCCGGCTGTCCTTGGCGACTCCAAGAACTTGAAAGTAGGGCAGAAAGTGTACGCAATTGGCAATCCGTTCGGGCTCTCGGGAACGATGACGCGAGGCATTGTGAGTTCGATCCGCTCGGTGGAAGAGCCGGACGGGCGTCGGATTGACGAGGCGATTCAGACCGATGCTGCTATCAATCCTGGGAACTCGGGTGGGCCACTGCTGAACTGGCACGGAGAGGTCATTGGAATCAACACGATGATCGCGTCGAGTGTCGGGCAAAGCGCTGGTATCGGATTCGCGATTCCAATCAATACGGCGAAGGCGGTACTGAACGACCTGGTCACGCTGGGGCGCGTGCGGCGCCCGGCCCTGGGCGTACGTACGATTCCGATCGGGCCGGAACTGGCAAATGAGATGGGTCTGGCGGCGGACTACGGACTCCTGATCGTGCAGGCTGTGCCGGGCGGAGCGGCGGATCGTGCCGGATTGCGAGGCGGCAGCGAGCGAGCCTATCTGGGGAACATTCCTATCATGCTGGGCGGTGACCTGATCGTGGCCGTAGATGGTGAGAGAATCGAGAACCAGCAGGATCTGGCGCAGGCGATGAACAACCATCGCGCAGGAGACACGATTTCGGTCACGATCTATCGAGGGAAGAAAAAGATGGACGTTCGCGTGGTGCTGGGAGAAGCACGAGAACAAGTGTGAGTATAGCTACAAGCTTCCAGCTACTGGCCACTTGCGACAGGGTTTAGACCTGCCCTTAAGTTCGAGGCCGAACTGGCCGATAAAGCAGATATGGATCTCTCTGCCATCGCTTTGCAAGGCTTGCGGCAGGCCGAAGTCAACCTGGACAAAGCTGCTACACGGATCGCCTCGTTTGGCGCCGATTCTGCGAACGGTGATGCCGATTCCGTTGATCTCAGCGCAGAGATGGTCGCATTGATGTCGGCGAAGAACCATTTCTCTCTGAACCTGCAGACTCTCGAAACCGCCAATGAAGTGCAGCAGAGCGTCATTGACATCCTTGCCTGATCCTGCCGGTGTTTGACTCTGCCGTTCACCGTGGGCTAGCCTCGTAGGTTCGTTGGCGAACGATTCGGGGCGGGCGTTCACTGCTCCCGCGCCTTGTTGTCCATCTCGATGCGCATTCAGTTCCGACTCCTGGGCATTTGCTGGGTTGTCATCCAGTTGGCTGGCACGCTGGTCGCGGCTCCATTGCGGCCTGCGCACACCCAGCATGCCATGGTGGTGAGTGTGCACGAATTAGCGTCGCGTGCGGGCGTTGAGATGATGCAGGCAGGCGGCAACGCCGTGGACGCGGCTGTGGCGGCCGGGTTCGCGCTGGCAGTTGTGCATCCGCAGGCGGGAAACCTTGGAGGCGGCGGATTTCTCTTGTTGCGCAAGGCGAATGGCGAGTTGCGATTCATTGACTTTCGCGAAAAAGCGCCTGCGGCAGCCACCGAGAGTATGTACCTCGATGCGAAAGGGGAGGTGATCCCCGACGCGAGCACCATCGGGTATCGCGCGATTGGAGTTCCCGGCAGCGTGGCGGGCCTGACATACGCCCTGAGCAAGTATGGCAAATTGCCGCTTGAAAAGGTGATGGCGCCGGCGATCCGTCTGGCGCGTGAAGGTTTCGTGCTCGCCTGGGAAGACGCAGAGGACCTTCGCGACGAGGATCTTGGAAAGTTTGCGGAATCGAAGCGCATCTTTCAGCGGAACGGCGACTACTATCGTGCCGGCGATGTTCTCAGACAGCCCAGCTTGGCGCGCACGCTGGAGAGGATTGCGAGGAATCCCGACGACTTCTATCACGGCGCGATGGCCCGAGAATTGGCCACGGCGGTACACAAAGGCGGAGGGCTGATCACTCCGGAGGACCTCGCCCAGTATGAGGTCAAAGAACGGGAGCCGATCCGCGGGACATACCGAGGCTACGAGGTCATCAGCGCGCCTCCACCGTCATCCGGTGGGATTGCACTGGTCGAGGTTCTGAATATCCTCGAAGGATACGATCTCACGAAACTCGGCAACCGGTCAGCGGCTGCTATTCACCTGACGGTCGAGGCATTTCGCCGGGTCTTCTATGACCGGGCGGAATTTCTTGGTGATCCAGATTTTGCGAAGATTCCGGTGCCGCAACTGATTGACAAACGCTATGCCCGAGCCTGGCGCGAGTCGATCGATCTGAGTCACGCCAGCCTCAGCCAGGAGTTGAGACGGCCAGCGAGCTTCAATGAACTCGAGCGAGTTGCCACGGAACGGGGAATGGCGGTCCGCGAGCCGGAACACACGACGCATTATTCTGTGGTTGACTCTGAGGGCAATGCGGTAGCAGTCACGACGACATTGAACGACTCTTTCGGGTCCCGGGTGACCGCGGAGGGACTCGGCTTCCTGCTCAACGACGAGATGGACGACTTTGCAGCCAAGCAGGGCGTCCCAAATGCCTACGGACTCATTCAGGGGCCAGCGAATGCGATTGGTTCCGGCAAACGCCCCCTCTCAGCGATGACCCCGACCATTGTCTTGAAGAACGGCAAGCTGTTTCTGGTTTTGGGATCGCCGGGAGGGCCGACGATCATTACCACCGTAGCCAATATTCTGATGGGAGTGGTGGATTTTGGCCTGGACATCCAGGAAGCGGTGAACGCGCCGAGGTTCCATCATCAGTGGCTCCCCGATGCAATTCGTGTGGAAGACCGCCTCTCAACCGATACAATGAACCTACTGCGTTCGAAAGGGCACAAACTGGAAGTCGAGCACTCTTGGGGCGACGGCGAGTGCATCATGGTCGATCCAACGACCGGTGAGCGCCTGGGTGCGAGCGACGGACGCAACAACGGGAAGGCGGTGGGTTACTGATGCTGCGGGCAGTGTCTACCTACGTCTATGTGAAGGAACGGTTGCATCCCGGCCTGCTTGATGAGCTGGTGAAAGCGGGAGCGCAGGCGATTGAGATCTTTGCCGCGCGGCAGCACTTCGACTACGCCAACCGCAAGCAACACATTCGTGAGATTGCCGACTGGTTCCGATCGACCGGCGTGTCGCTGAACTCCGTTCACGCCCCATTGTTTGCCGACTACGAGTGGGGACGCACCGGAGCGCCTCCCGTGAATATCGCTTCTACTGACCGCGCTGGTCGGATCGAGGCAATGGATGAAATCAAGCGCGCTCTGGAGGTTGCCGAGCAGATTCCTTTCCGCTTTCTCGTCCAGCATATTGGGACTCCCAGCGAGGCGTTCGACGAAAAGAAATTCGAATCGGCGATGACATCGGTCGAGCACCTGCGCGCATTTGCCAAGCCTCTGGGAGTGCGAATCCTGGTTGAGAACATCCCGAACGAACTTTCGACGCCGGAAAAACTGGTGGAGTTCATCCAGACGTCGCGATTCGAAGACGTCGGCATCTGTTTCGATTGCGGCCACGCCCACATGATGGGCGGAATTGCCCCGGCTTTTGAAACCGTCAAGAGTCACATTTGCTCCACGCACCTGCACGATAACGATGCGTTGAAAGATTCGCACTTGTGGCCGGGGAAAGGGACCATCAACTGGAAAGAAACGATGGACCTGCTCCGCACTGCCCCGCAAGCGCCGCCGCTGCTGCTGGAGATCGAGGGTGAGGAGAAGAAGAGTCCCGGGGCGGATCTGAGCGCGACGTTCAGCAAACTGGAAGCGAGTTAACCTGAGGTCAGAGGCTAGAGGTCAGATTGCAGAAATAGAGATCCATGGTAAGAGTTTGAAAACCTCTGCGTTCTGACCTCTGCCCTTTGACCTCGTTGCAGGTATTCTTTGATTTCACGATCTTGACTATGTCAGCACCCATCAGCACCATTGCAGAAATTGGCAAACACGACGGCCAAGCGGTCACGATCCGCGGCTGGCTGTACAACCTGCGTGAAAGCGGAAAGCTGTTATTCCCACAGTTTCGCGACGGGTCCGGAGTGATTCAGGGGGTTGTACCCAAGAATGCTGTTGCACCGGAAGTCTTTGAGGCGATCAAGAACTTGACCCAGGAATCGAGCGTCGTCGTCGAGGGCAAGGTTCGGGCTGACAAGCGCGCTCGGGGCGGATACGAACTCGACGTTTCAAGCGTCCAGGTCGTGCAGCGCGTGCCAGAGTCGGACCCTTATCCGATCACGCCCAAAGAGCACGGCACTGACTTTCTGATGGAGCACCGGCATCTCTGGGTGCGGTCGGCGCGGCAGGCCGCCATTTTGCGCGTGCGGGCTGAGATTATTCGCGCCGCTCGCGAGTTCTTCGATACCAACGGCTTCACGCTGACAGATCCGCCGATCATCACGCCGGCAGCATGCGAAGGCACAACTACGTTGTTCCCGGTCGACTACTTCGAAGAGCAGGCTTATCTCACGCAGTCGGGCCAGCTTTACATCGAAGCGACCGCAATGGCGCTCGGCAAAGTGTATTCGTTTGGGCCGACGTTCCGCGCCGAGAGATCGAAGACTCGGCGCCACCTCACCGAGTTCTGGATGGTCGAACCCGAAGTTGCGTATGCCACGCTCGACGACATCATGGAACTCGCCGAAGGGCTGCTCACCCATCTGGTGAAGCGCTGTCTGGAGCGTCGCTGCGCAGATCTGCAGACGATCGGCCGCGACACCAGCAGGCTCGAGAAGATCGAAACGCCCTTCCCGCGCATCAGCTATGACGAAGCCGTGCAAAAGCTGCAGGAGGGACACGCCCAAGGCAAACTCGAAAGCAAGTTCGAGTACGGTGGAGATCTGGGTTCGCCCGACGAGACTTATCTTTCGTCTCTTTACGACCGCCCCGTGATGGTGCATCGGTACCCGGCAGGAGTGAAGGCTTTCTATATGGAGCCGGATCCACAGCGTCCGGAACTCGCGCTGTGCGTCGACGTTCTTGCGCCGGAAGGTTACGGCGAAATCATCGGCGGCTCGCAGCGTATGGCATCGCATGAGCTGTTGTTAGAGCGAATCCACGAACACAATCTGCCGGAAGAGGCGTTCAAGTGGTATCTTGACCTGCGCAAGTATGGCAGCGTTCCGCATGCCGGTTTTGGAATGGGCATCGAGCGCGCAGTGGCGTGGATCTGCGGGCTAGAGCATGTGAGGGAAACGATTCCGTTTCCGAGGATGTTGTACAGGCTCTATCCGTGACGACCGCAGACATCGCTGAGGAGATCGGGCGATGTCCAGCGTGCTTGGCGTCACGGCGGTGAAATAGACGATGCCACACACAACCAGAGCGTCCTTCACCAGCATCACGCCCCGCCAGATCCGCGTCATCGGCGTGCCGTTGGACCTTGGCCAATCGCGAAGAGGTGTCGACATGGGTCCGTCGGCGGTGCGCGTCGCCGGGCTCGAGGCGCGCCTCGAAGCGATTGGCCACAAGGTCGAAGATGCCGGCAACATTCCGGTTGCGATTCCAGAACAGAAGAAAGAAGGCGCTGCGCACGCCAAATACTTGAGAGAGATCACAGCAACCTGCACGAAGGGTGCGGAACTGGTTCTGAAAACGCTGGAGTCAGGCAAAGTTCCGGTGGTTCTAGGCGGCGATCACTCCATTGCAGCGGGCACGGTCTCCGGCGTCGCCGAGTTCTACCGCCGCCAGAATCAGAAGATCGGCCTCATCTGGATCGACGCGCATACGGATATGAACACGCCCGACTCCTCGCCGAGTGGGAACGTACACGGCATGCCCCTGGCGTCGCTGATGGGCCTGCCGCCGCATGAACTTGGCAGAATCTACGACTTCTCTCCGAAAGTTCAGCCCGAGAACTGCGTGCTCGTCGGCGTTCGCGATGTCGACAACTTTGAGAAGGAGAACATCCGCAAAGCTGGTGTGGAGGTGTTTACCATGCGCGACATTGACGAGCGTGGCATGCGCGCCGTGATGGAAGAGGCGCTGCGCATGGCGGGACGGGGCACGGCCGGCTACCATGTCTCGCTCGATATGGACTGGATCGACCCGGAAGACGCTCCCGGCGTCGGCACTCCGGTGTGGGGCGGCGCCACCTATCGCGAGGCCCATCTGGCGATGGAGATCATGGCAGACCACGGACGCATGTTGAGCTTTGAAATCGTGGAAGTGAATCCCGTTATCGACGAGCGTAACCAAACGGCGGACCTGGCCGTAGAACTGGCGCTGTCGGCGTTCGGAAAGAAGATTCTGTAGAGAATTGCCGATAGCAAAGAAATGACGGGGCGATCGCTCGCCCCGCCTGGATTTCATCGAGTTGGACTACGCATTTACTGCGTTTTCGTCTTCACTGCGTCGCCGACTTTGAAGCCACTCCCTGACACGACGGAACACACAGAAGACACATCGTCTACATCGGTAGCCTTGACCACCCCTACCGGAGTGCTTAGCCGGCGCAGGACCTTTCCGGTGGCCGGATCCTTAATTTCTTTCGTCACCCGTTCGACGGTCAGTTCATCGCCAACTTTCAAGCCGGCCTTGCCGCCCACGTTGAGGACGATCATGCCGCTATCGACGGCAGCGACCAGTCCTTCGACGACGATGGTGCGCGCGACCAGCTTGTCTTTGCCCGCGATTACGCCAGCGCTCATCTGCTCAACAGCAGCCTTTGTGGCCTCGCCGATGATGGTGTTCTGAAAGTCGCTGCTTCCAAAATCCACCGCGCCGCCGCCCCAACCGTGCCAATTGCCGCCGCCGCCGAGAAGGGAAGTGCTGGACCGCTGCGACTCACCCTTACCCTCCGCAACCGCCAGGATTTCGCCGGTGTCGATGTCGACAATACGAGCATCCAAGCCCACAATCGCTTTTGTGTTCGAGTGTTTGAATCCTCCCAGACCAAACCCGCCTAAACCGCCGCCACCGCCGCCCACGCCCGTCTTCTTCGTGTCGTTGCCAAACTGCGTGATGCTGCCCACGATGATGGCATCGACGCCGAGCAGCTTACCGATCTTGGCCGCCGAATTTGGATTGGCGCGATCACTGTTAGAGAAGTTCTGCTCCGCCAGGATCTTGTCCAGCGCTTTACGCTCGATGACCGAGTAGGTCCCGTCTTTCACCAAATACTTCACCAGCAGATCAGAGATGCCTTTGCCGATGTCGACATCCTGACCGAAAATCGCGGCCACGCCGCCGTGGACGGTCGCATAGTCAAAATCAAAAACCGCCACGCGTTTCTTGCGCGGCGTAGGAGGAGTCTGCGCCACCGCTAAACTGGTGCAGATAATTACCAGCAAACCCACGAGAACCGTCCCGAACACACCTTTTTTCATAATCATCCGCCTTCTGGGGTTTTTGGAGGGAAGACACTTCGGGGAGTGCGCCTTCCCCTTGACGAAGGAGGCTACCCGCGCCCTAGGCAGTTGTCAACACTACAAATGGTTCGCCTTGAAAGACGTTGACTTTCGCAGCACCCGGAGGGTCGTACCAACCGTGAGATTGACGGACAAGCCGGCCCCCAGCCACACTGAAATGAAATGGCAAAACTCCGGGTAGGCATTCTGTTTGGAGGCCGAAGCGGCGAACATGAGGTGTCCTTGCTCTCGGCGGCGTCGGTCCTGAACGCAATCGACAAATCAAAATACGACGTGATTCCGATCGGCATCACGAAAGAAGGCCACTGGCTGACCGCCGAACATGCCGAGCGGTTGCTGGAGGGAAAGCGCGGAGAGGAACCGCGGCATTTGCGCGCAGGCGATCCCGAAGCGACACCCGGGGCAGCAATTTTGGCGCAGGGAGAGGCCGTGATCGTTCCGCCGGAACCGATCCAGCCAGCGGCTGGCCTGGCGCCATTCCGCACGGATTCGACCGCACTGCGGCGGTCCTCCGATCGCGCGATCAACGTGGATGTGATTTTTCCTGTGCTGCATGGCACGTTTGGAGAAGACGGTACGATCCAAGGCCTGCTCGAACTTGCCGACATTGCCTATGTGGGCGCGGGTGTGCTCGGGTCGGCCGCCGGTATGGACAAGGATGTCATGAAGTCTTTGTTCCGGGCGGCGGGCCTGCCGATTGTGAAACACGTCACCGTGTTGCGTGCTCATTGGGAGCGCGAACCGAACAAGGTTCTGAAACTAATTGAGAGCAAATTGAAGTATCCAGTGTTCGTGAAGCCGGCGAATCTGGGATCGTCAGTCGGAATCTCGAAAGTGCACAACCGCAAGGAACTCGGACCCGCGATTGACGAAGCCGCCAAGTTCGACCGCAAGATCGTGATCGAGGCGGGCGTTGGCGGCAAGAAACGGAAGGCCCGGGAAATCGAGTGCTCGGTGCTGGGCAACGACGATCCCAAGGCTTCGGTGGCCGGCGAGATCGTTCCGTGCAAAGAGTTTTATGACTACGATGCAAAGTATCTCGACGAAGGCTCGGAACTGGTCATTCCCGCCAAAATCACTAAAGCGGAGATGAAGCACGTGCAGGCGCTGGCGGTCGCGGGGTTCAAGGCTGTAGATTGCTCCGGGCTGGCACGCGTTGACTTCCTGATGGATCCCGAGTCACGCAAGATCTACCTCAACGAGATCAACACGATGCCCGGCTTCACGTCGATCAGCATGTATCCCAAGCTGTGGGCGGCGACGGGCGTGTCGTATTCGGAGCTGATCGATCGACTCATCCAACTCGGAATCGAGAGGCACGAGGACAAGAAACGAAACCGGTACACGCGCTAAGCTCAAGATCGTCTGAATTTTCAGTTAGAATCTGACAGCGGTTCTCAACGGAAGAGGAGAAACATGTCCCAAAATCACTACAGCACGAAGTCCAAGCGTCGGGTCAAAAACAAAAAGCGCAAAGATTCCTCCGCAGCCACCATGGCGAAGATTCGCCAGCTTGAGAAGGTGGCGAAGAAGTAGAAGGTAATGCCGGGCCTCTTGACAGACCGCCCGGTCGGTCCTAATATCACTGGAAGTCCTCTCTTAGGAGGGGACCTGAATTTCATGCAGAGTGGCTGAGGGACGAGCCCAAGGACGCCACGGCAACCGGATCTGGATCATATATTCAGACCGTCAGGTGCCAACTCTCGCCCGGTAACGGGGACCATGAGATTCGGGAAAGCGAAACGTTCGCCATATCCCGAGCCTCTTTTCCTATCCGGAAAAGGGGTTTTGTCGTAGATGGGGAATCTTCCCCGGCTCGTCCCGCAAGCTACAGAAGGCAGCGCAGGATGAGCACGTACGAGCTACGATGTCGCGAATGCGGTAAGACCTGGGGTAATCAGCCACGCAGTATCTGCGAAGATTGCTTTTCTCCCCTCGAAGTCACTTACGACTACGATTCCATTCGGCCGTGTATTTCGCGCGAATTGTTTGCTTCGCGCGCACCCAATGCCTGGCGCTACCGCGAATTGCTGCCCCTCCCGGCGGGATATCAGCCCTCCCTCCCCGTCGGGTACACTCCCCTGGTCAGTGCTTCGCACCTCGGCGAACAAATCGGCTCGCGCAAGCTCTTCCTGAAAAATGACGCCGTCTGCCTGCCCACGCTGAGCTTCAAGGATCGGGTGGTCGCGGTGGCGCTGGCGAATGCTCGCAGCTTCGGCTTCGACACGGTTGCATGTTCGTCGACAGGAAACCTCGCGAACTCGGTGGCCGCGCAGGCTGCTCGCGAAGGGTTCAAGGCATGGATCTTCATTCCTGCTGATCTGGAACCCGCGAAGATTCTTGGCACGCAGGTGTTCGGCGCGCAGGTCGTGCCGATCAGCGGCAACTACGACCAGGTCAACCGGCTGTGCTCGCAGATCGCCGACGAACATCGCTGGGGATTTGTGAACGTCAACCTGCGCCCGTACTACTCCGAGGGATCGAAGACCGTCGGCTACGAAATCGCTGAGCAGCTCGGATGGCGATTGCCGGACAACGTGGTCGTACCCATGGCGGGCGGATCGCTGATCACTAAGATCAAGAAGGCATTCGACGAGTTGATCCAGCTTGGCCTGGTGACAGCAAGAGACGTGAAGTTCTTTGGCGCACAGGCAACAGGCTGTTCGCCCATCTCGACGGCCGTGAAGCAGTACTCGACTGAAATTGAACCGCAGCGTCCGGCAACAATTGCGCGTTCTCTGGCCATTGGAAATCCCGCCGACGGTCATTTCGCGATCCAGGCGATCACCGGCAGCGGCGGTTGGTCAGAAGATGTTTCCGATGCTGAAGTTGTCAACTCGATTCGTCTCCTGGCGGAGAGCGAAGGCATCTTCACCGAGACTGCCGGTGGCGTGACTGTAGGGACGGCACGCAAGCTCATCCGGCAGGATCGCATTCTCCCCGATGAGACGACCGTTCTCTGCATCACGGGGAACGGGCTGAAGACAACTGATGTTCTTGCGGACAAGTACGAAGCCGAGGTCCCAATCGCGCCGAAGCTGCGCGAGTTCGAGACGTTTCTCGAAACCAAGCTGAACGCGGCAGGCCTGCCTGCCGGCCTTTCCGGCAGGAAGCCGGCGTCACCGGTCGTGGGCCCTGAGCCGCGCCTGACCGTGGAGGCATAGATGAGCATCACCGTCCAAATTCCCACGCCGCTGCGGCGCTTGACCGCAGGTACGCCCAACGTTGAGTGTGACGCCACGAACCTTCCTGAACTGTTCGAGGTTCTGGATTCGAAATTTCCAGACCTGAAGCCCCACCTGCACGATGAAGAGGGACAAACCCGTCGCTTCCTGAATGTGTATGTCAATGAGGAAGACATCCGCTTTCTTGGGGGGAACAGCTATGCTTTCCGGGAGGGCGATGAAGTGCTACTCGTGCCCTCGATTGCAGGGGGTGCGGATTGACCACTACTAACTCATTGTAGCGCCGTCGGTTAGACAACTTCCTTTTTTGATTCCAACCCCCTTGCGCAACTCGCGCGCTTCGATTAGCATCTAACTAACTGGTTAATTAATATGTCCGCCTCCACTGAAAGCCGTCTCGGTACTCGCGCGCGGCCAGAAGAAAGCCGGGCCGCCATCCTGAAGGCCGCCTTTACCGAATTCGCTGCCAACGGCATTGCTGGTGCACGAACCGATGCCATCGCCAAAGCGGCTCACGTCAACAAGGCTTTGCTCTATTACTACTTCAAGGATAAGGACGCGTTATACCAGGCCGTTCTCGACCACGTGTTCAGCGGCATGCGCGAGCATGTCGCGCCGGTGTTCGACAGTGACCGTTCTCCGCGGCAGAAAGTCCTCGATTACGTCGGGGCGTACTTCGATTACGTCGCCGCCCATCCTCAATACCCTCGGGTCGTGCAGGCCGAATGGATGCGTCTGGGCAGCAAAGGCGCGACCCATATGCAACGCATCGCGAAGGAATACTTCGCGCCCATATTTCAGAAACTGGCGCAGGTCATGCGTGCGGGTGTTGAAGCCGGAGAATTCCGGGACGTCGATCCGGGACAGTTTGTGCCCTCGATGGTGGCCATCATTGTGTTTTATTTCAGCGCGGTACCCGTCATTCGCACCCTGACCCAGGTGGACCCGCTGGCTCCAGAGAGCGTTGCCAAGCGGCGCGCTTTCGTTCTCGACTTCATTTCCGCCGCCCTCTTCAAACGACCCGTGGCGACAGGAGATCGTGCATGAGTGTTCGCAATAGATTCTTCATCATGCTCAGCGTCATCGTTCTGATAGCGGCGCTCTACTACATCCTTTCCACACCGGGCGGCAATGATCTTGTGCTGGTCGGCACGGTGGACTCCAACCAAGTGGTAGTCGGCCCGCAGATCGGTGGACGCATCGCGCGGTTGCTCGTCGAAGAAGGAACACAGGTGAAGCAGGGCGACCTGATTGCCGTGCTCGATCCTTCCGAACTGGAAGCGCAGGCGCGCGCGGCGGTAGCAACGATCGCCAGCTTGAAATCGAAGGTCAGCGAAACGCAGTACACGCAGCAATCCACGAAAGGCTCAACCTCGAGCGATGTTGCAAACGCACAGGCGCGATTGCAGTCGTCGCGGGCGCAACTGGCACAGGCCGAAGCCACACTGACGCGGGTCGAGAGCGACAGCCGCCGCATCATAGGGCTCGCGCAGGCCGGAGTCGCCTCTGAAATGGAGAAAGTGCAGGCTGAGGCAAATCTCAAGGCCCAGCAGGCGAGCGTGCAGGCGCTCAAAGACCAAGTCCGTGCCGCACAGGCGGATCTGGATTCTGCCGTTGCCCGGACGAATCAGGCCAGTGCCGCACAGAGCACGGTAGCCTCGACGCGCGCGCAGCTGGCCAATGCGGAAGCCCAGCTGAAAGAAGCCGAGGTGCGCCTTGGTTATACGAAGATATATGCTCCCGTGACAGGAACCGTGCTGGTGCGCGCGGCGCGAGAAGGCGAAGTCCTTGCGGCAGGACAAGCGATTGTCACCGTTGTCGACCTTAGTGATACCTGGGTGCGCGCCGCCATTCCCGAGACTGATTCAGACCATATCGGGCTCGGCGATACGCTGCGCGTACGACTGCCCGGTGGAACCGTGACGCAGGGCAAGGTCTTCTACAAGGCCGCGGAAGCAGATTTCGCCACACAGCGCGATGTGGGCCGCCGCAAACGCGATATCCGCACGATCGTTCTGAAGGTTCGACTCGACAATCCCAAGGGCGCCTATGTTCCCGGGATGACTGCTGAAGTACTGGTATCTCCGGAGCAGGTGAGAGGTTCGGGTGCTCCGAAGAACGCAGAAGCGGCAGGAAAGCCATGAGCACACCCGACCGTAACGGTGGCGCTCTTCCGGTTTCGGAAATCATCGGCAAGAGTGAAATCGCCGCCGACGCGCCGAACGCGATCGAGGTCTCGCATATCGTCAAGAAGTACGGCGACTTCACGGCGGTGGACGATGTTTCGTTTCAGGTGAAGGAGGGAGAAATATTCGGCCTGCTTGGCCCTAATGGCGCAGGAAAATCCACCCTGATCCGCATGATGACGACGCTTATCCCGATCACCGCCGGATTAGCGCGCGTCGCCGGCCACGACGTAGCCAAGGAGCCGGACGAAGCCCGCCGCACGATCGGCGTGATTCCACAGGCGATGACCAGCGACCTCGACCTTACAGTGGAAGAAAATCTGAGCATCTACGCCAAGCTCTATGACGTTCCGGCCAAACGCCGCAAGGAGGCAATCGACGAATTGCTCGAGACGGTCGATCTCATCAAATGGCGGGGCGCACAGACCAAGACCCTGTCCGGCGGCATGCGGCGGCGCCTTGAAATTGCCCGCGGCCTCGTGCACAGTCCAAAGATATTCTTCCTGGATGAACCGACGACCGGCCTCGATCCTGTTTCGCGTGTTGCGGTCTGGGAGATGCTCAACAACATCAAGGGCAAACGTAAACTGACGGTGCTCATTACCACGCATTACATGGATGAAGCCGACCGCCTCTGTAACCGCATCGCGATCGTCGATCATGGCAAGCTGGTGGCTCTCGATACGCCAGAGGCGCTCAAGGCCAGCGTTCCCGGATCGACTGTGATTGAGGTGCAGTTCGACCACGCACCCGCGGCTTGGGAGCAGAGACTGCACACGCTGCCGAACGTCACCTCTGTGCAAAATGAGGGATCTGGGATGTTCCGTGTCTTGACCGACAACGGCTCGCGAACGACAACCAGTTTGGTGGAGGCGGCGGTCGAGTCTGGAATTTCGGTGCGGACACTCACTGTCCAGAACACGACCCTGGACGACGTCTTCGTGCACTACACGGGACGCCAGTTGCGCGATGAACTGGTCAAAGCATACGGGTTCGTCATGCCGCAGCGCCCTGGGATGCAGCCATGAACCGGATGATGGCCATTATCGAGCGCGAAATGCGCAAATTTTTCCGTTCGCCCACGCTCATGATGGTGTCGATGATCTTCCCGCTGGTGCAGTTGATTGTTCTCGGGAATGCGTTCGGCGGCAAGATTCGTGATGCCAAACTCGGCATTGTCGACGAAGATCACGGCACGCAAGCGATCCGCATCAAGGAAGCTTTCGATGCGGTGCGGGCCAATGCCCGCACGTTTCTCCCCGTAGCGTATACCGACGAAGTGCAAGCGCGCGAAGATGTCCGTAACGGCAAGATTCAGGGTGCGGTCATCATTCCTCCGCAGTACTCGGCGCGCGTGTACGAAAAGAACCGCCCGCGCATCGCTCTGATTGTCGACAACAGCGACAATTTCATGAGTTCCACTATGGAGGAAAAGCTGACTGGCATCACCGCGACACTCAACGAGCCGGACATCGAGCCGCGGCTTCTGCAACAGACCGCGCTCGACGTCGTGGAACTCTACCCCTACATCGAGTACATGAAGTATCTTCTGCCCGGATCGATTGCGCTGGCGATGTTCGTCTCGGTGATGATCGGCGGCGGCATGTTGTATATCGACGACAAGGCTCGTGGCATCCACGAAGGTTACCTCGTCACGCCGATCACGAAAGCGGAACTTGTCTTTGGCCTGACCGGCGCGGGCGCGATCAAGGCCGTGATGACCGGCGTCGTGATTACGGTGATCGGGTCGCTGATTGCGGGCGTAGGCACGATCTTCAGTTTTCCAACCGCGGTCGGACTGATTTTACTGATCACATCCGTCTCCCTGGCATTCAACGGCATGATGTTCCTGTTGATGGTGCGGGTGGAGGATCCTCTCGTACCGCGGGCCATTTTCGGCATCCTGAATACGCTGCTGTTTTTCCCCAGCGGCTCGATCTATCCCGTGCAGGCTTTTCCGTTCTGGTTGCGCGCGATTGCGAAAGTGGATCCGTTCACGTATGCGGTTCACGGCTTTAAAGCGTTCTTGTTGAAAGAGAGCGGATTTGTGGCGGTCGTTCCCGACATGGTTTACCTGACGGTTTTTGCGGTCGCAACGCTCGTGCTTGCCGTTCCTCTATTCAAGCGGACGTTGTAGGTGTCCTATCCCCTCGCCGCTAAGATAGCCTGGGGCGTAGCCGGCTCGAGTCGGGTGCTTCAGACCGGGCTGGAAGGTCGCTCACACTGGGCTGGGTCTCGGACCGGAGGCGAAATACCAGATTCATGTGGGAGCGTTGCAGTCTCAGGCGGAGCCAGATCATGGTGCCGCATCGTCCTGCGCGAATGTCCTGCGCATCCAGTCGGGCGATGTAGCTCATCGCGATGCGACTCATCTCGCCGACGTCCCGCACCGGTCCGAATTCCAGCTCATGCGGGCGCGGTTGCTGGCGCAGACATTCGAGTTGGAATGCAATTCTTCTGCGTCCACCGACACAGGGTAGTGTCCGGCAGTCGATCATCTTGTCGATCGCGTACAGGGCGGCGTGATCGACTCGACGGCCGCAGGCGAGATAGAGCGTCCGGCCTGCGGCGACGTACTGCAGTGGCAACATGTGGAGTGTGTCCAGGATAGGAAACGGGATCTCGATGAATGGAGGAATGGCCGCGATCTCCAGCGACGACGCGACCGGGCATCCCCATTGCAGCCCTAGCGCCGAAACTACCTCGCGTTCTGTGGCAAAGCCGAGCTCTTCGAGCCACTCTCCGATCGTGCCGTGTTGCGCCTGCTTCTGGGCCTCGAGTGCGGCTGCGACCTTTCCGTATGTCAATTGCCCTCGGGCGACCATCAACAACCCGAGCGGGATCCGGCTGGCTGAGGGTGGTACCGGCGTGCGTCTCTCCAGTTGCGTCAGGACTCGGGTGAGAGCTGCCGAAACGCATTCCGGCTGGCAATAGTAGACGCCCTGCAGGAACGCACCAGAATGGTGACGCCGGATTCGCTTCCACAACGACGTCCTGCCGGAGCAGGATGCCAGGCCGCAATTCAGTCCTCGCTTTTGCCACCTGGCGAGCACACCCGACCACACGAATGGATTGAGCGATTCTCGCATACAACACCGTCTAGGCGGAGTCCCTCCGATCCAGAACTTGGGTGACTCGGAATCCATACTTGCCGTCCACGACAACGACCTCACCCTGTGCGATAGTTCGCCCGTCGAGCAGGAGATTCACCGGCGAGTTGACGTTACTGTCCAGTTCAACGACGACGCCGGCACTCAGGGCGAGGACATCGCGCAGGACCATGCGGCGCGTGCCGAACCGGAGCTTCACTTCCAGACCGACATCCATCAACCGCTGGTAGCTTGCAGCTTCAGGCGAAACGTCAACAGGTGCTGCGCTGGCATCGGCAGGCGCAGGGGATTGCTCCGAAGGGCGCGGCCGCAACGTCGACACCAGGTCGGGGCTCATCTGGATCTCAATGACTACCGGAGACCCTGCCTCGTCGCGCGTGCGCAAAGAGAGCGTGTTCGCCGGCCGCCAGGAAGACGCGGTCGCGGCGGCCAGCTGCAGGTGGACTTCGCCGCCAACGGAAGCTGCCAGCGCCGTCGCCGCCTGTCCGGCCATCTGGCGCAGCAACTCTTCCAGAGCTTCTTTGTGCTCTGATGAGAGCTCGGCTGCGGGCTCCGTTTCGCTGAGAAATTTCTGTGCCAGCCGGATGGCTGCATCAGCGGGGAGCCGTAGCCGCATCTCACCATTGGCGGCTCCGCTCGCCGTGACTGAGTACCACAGGTCGCTCTCGGCTCCCGACCATGGTTTCTGAGAAATCTCAAACGCCATGGTCTGGCCGGAAATCTGAGACAAGACCTGTTCTACACAAGTCTTCCAGGTCTCAATCCAAACCCGCACTTCGGGTGTCAGCTCTTGCCCGTTTGTATCGCTCATGGGTCACCAGCAAGTGTCCGGAATTCATCTACGGCGAGCACGCGCGCGGCGCGGCGCGTGTCGACCCGCACCGGCATGGCTGTGCACAAGCGGACCTCTTCGACCTGCATGTCGGCCGAGGCAGCAGCACTTCTTGGAAACGAGAGCACGGTATCGAGAGCCAGGTCCGCCACTGACTGCAGCGCCACCGGCAGGTAGGGCGTGCAAAGTTCGACGTTGAAGGGACAGTCGAGCAGCCTCTTCTGCAGACGCAGGCGGGCCTCCGCCGGACTGCGCGGGCGCTGGTAACTCATGTCGGCAGAAATCTTGCGGAGCAAGGCGTTCGAAACTACCGCCGGCACCGCCAAGTTCAACGTACCCCGCGTTTCCGCCATCTTGACCTCGAAGCTGAGACAGAGGTTCTTTTCCTCAGGGACCATCAGGCGTTGCGCCTGCGAAATCTGCTGCCGCTGTCCGAAATTGAATTCGAGGCGAATGGCACTCCAGGTCGTTTGCATTTCGCGGCAAATGATGCGAATGATGTTCTCCACCACCTGCTCTTCGATCTCCGTGATTTCACGTCCCAAGTCGCCGCCCCTGCCTTCCCCGCCAAGCAGGAGATCGATGATCGGGAATACGACCGTCTGGTCCAGTTGCAGCACCGCCGTAGCCTCCACCGGAGCCAGGTTGCACGAGGCCAGGTAGGTGCTTTCGGGAATGCGTTGCAGGAACTCACGGTAGGTGAGGTGCTCGGCCGAAACCAGGCTGCAGTCGAACACAATGCGAAGATAAGCGCCGATCGAGTGCGTGAGATTGCGCGCAAACACCTCGTGCAGCTGGCTGATGGCACGCATCTGTTCGCGGCCGATCTGGCCCGCCTGGCGTATATCCCACTGCCGCACGACTGGCGCCCCTGACTTGCTTCCAAGGCCGCCTCCGCGCGCGGCACGTACCATCGCATCAATTTCTTCCTGGTTAAGCACTTTTTCCATGATGTCCCTAACTTGACCCTGAGGCATGCGCGCGGCTCGAAGTATTCGGCGCGAGCAAAGCGTTCATTCTTGCGCGGAGCCGCACCATGGCCAGCGAGTGAATCTGCGACACCCTGGATTCGCCGATGCCAAGTACTTCTCCGACTTCCTTCATCGTGAGTTCCTCGTAGTAGTAGAGCGCCAGCACCCGTTGCTCTTTCTCCGCCAACTCGCCGATCGCTTGCGCCAACAGCCCCTTCATCTCAGACCGCAGGCACATGAAGAACGGCGTCTCTTCCGGTGCGCCGGCCACGCGGTCCGTCAGGTCCTCTTCTTTTCCGTCGTGAGGGGACTCAACCCGCAGGCTCCCGAGTTCGAGTCCGTCCAGTTCGGCCAGCAGCGATTGCAGGTCGTGCAGATCCAGCCCCAGGTCTCGCGCCAGTTCGCTCTCATTGGGGGCGCGGCCCAGCTTCCCGGACAACTGGCTATAGGCCTGTTCCACCATGCGTCCCTTACGGCGCAACTCCCGCGGGCTCCAGTCGAGCTCGCGCAGGCTGTCAAGAATTGCTCCGCGAATGCGAAATTTGGCGTAGGAGCTGAACTGGACGTGCTTGGACTCGTCGAATTTGCTCAGCGCGTCGATCAGTCCCAGAACCCCCGCGTGAATCAGATCTTCGATCGGCACGTGCCGTGGCAGCCGCTCGTGGATCCGCCGCGCGATGTAACGAACCTGAGGAAGCTGCTCCATCAATACCCGCTCCCGCTCGGCATCGGTTGGCACGCCGGTGTAGGCCTGCACAGGATGCTTGGTCATCAGGCGTTCTTTCTTCGCGGAGCGACGTTTCAGTCCTCGCTCAGCGCACCGGAACCAGCAGCTTCGGTGAACGACGCAAATGCCCGCGCCAGCGGATGATCCGCATCCGCAACGGAAACTCGAGGCAGATGTATCGATGCAGACATGAAACTTCATTTCCTGCAAAACCGATGCCAGCCGCCGTACGATTCT
>DATIWL010000056.1:0-3939 GCA_035519435.1 Terriglobales bacterium | reverse complement strand
AGGTTCTGGAGCTCCCGAATGTTGCCCGGCCAGGGGTAGCGTTTCAGCGCCTCCATCGATTGGGAGGGGATGGTGCTGATCTCCTTTCCCATGCGGGCCGCAAAGTGGCGAGTGAAGTAGCTTACGAGCAGGGGAATGTCTTCCGGCCGTTCCCGCAGAGGGGGAACGACGACAGGAAAGACATTTAAGCGGTAGTAAAGGTCGGCCCGAAACTTCTTCTCCTCCACCATGCGCAGCAGATCCAGGTTGGTTGCGGCCACGAGGCGCACGTCGGCACGGATCGTCCTACTGCTGCCCAGACGCTCGAATTCCCGTTCCTGCAGGACGCGCAATAACTTGGGCTGAAGCTCCAGCGGAATATCGCCGATCTCATCAAGAAAGATGGTCCCCCGGTGAGATAGTTCGAAGCGCCCGATGCGCTGGGCGACCGCGCCGGTGAACGCTCCCTTCTCGTGTCCGAACAGCTCGCTTTCCAGCAGTCCCGTCGGAATGGCTGCACAGTTTGCCTTCACAAAAGAATTCTGGCGGCGCGAACTGAGATTGTGGATCGCCCGCGAGACCAGTTCCTTTCCGGTCCCCGTTTCGCCGCAGATCAGCACGGTGGAGTCAGATGGCGCCACCGTCTCCACCTGTCGAAGCACAGCCAGAATCGCCGGGCTGCTACCTACGATCTCCTCGAAGAAATAGTTGCTGCGGATTTCGTCCTGCAAGTACAACTTCTCTTCCGTCAGCCTGGCGTTGAGTTCCTCGATCCGGTCGTATGCCTGGGCATTAGCTAACGCGATGGCGATCTGGCCAGCCACTTGGTTCAGGAGTTCCAATTCCTCGCTGGCGATGTTTTCCCGGTGGCTGGCGACGTTCAGTGTTCCCAATATGCGGTCCCCTGATTTGAGAGGCACGGAATAGGCGAAGGAGTATCCCTGATCGTAGAGCTCGCGTGCGAATGGATACGATACAAGGGCCGTATCCTTCCTCGTTATTGCACATGGTTTTTTAGAGGAAAACGCTAGGCCCGGAAGGGTGCCTTGTAATGACACGAGGGAGTGTTCTTTGCTGATGCGATGTGAGCCCTCAAAATCGAGGGCCTGCCGCCGGAGTTGTTGGCTCTCCTCATCCCACAACGTCAAAGTTGCCATCTCCACTCCCAAGGTCTGCCTCAGGCATCCGGAGATTGCATGAAAGAGGGATCCGGTATCGAGATGGGCTACAACGGCATTGTTCACTTCAAGTACCAGCCGCGCACGGTCTCGCTCGCCGGCCAGTTCCTGTTGTAAAGTTGCCGCCTTCTCATAGTTGAGCGTGTTCTCCACGGAGACGGCGACCTGCCGGGCAATTCTGGCCATGAACTCGATTTCCTGTTCGCCATAAGCGTCTGTTTCGGCTGCGCCGAACAGCAGAGTTCCAAGCCGGCGCCGTTCGGTAATCAGCGGCAGGGCGCAATAGCTTCGGAGACCGCTCTCCAGCAGGAGGCGCATCACCGCAGGGAAACGCGTTTCCGACTGTACCTCAGGCACATAGAATGGGCGTCCGGTCTCGAGTACGACGGATGAAGGAGTGTCATCGACATGGAACTCCTGCCCGACCGCAATGGCTGTTACGGTCGGTGACTCTAATACGTACACTTTTTCAACACGCCGCTCCGGGTCGTACAGTGTTAAACCGAGCCCGGCGAACGAGATCACTTTGGCCAGCTTGGCCGCCAATATCGGGAACAGGATGGGTAGGCTCTGGTGCGACGCAATCGCGTCGGAAATCTCAAGCAACGCCTCAAGGCGCGCGCAGAGAGCTTCCGACGTCATCATAGTCATCTCTGGCACATCACTGTTACGCGCGATTTGCAGCATGAGAGTCCCAGCCCTGGTCAGTTCGAGTTCCTTGAAAGGCAAACCACGTGCCATCAGTTCGGCACGACAAAAACTGCCGCACTATCTTCAGCGTGGCGCAGGTTCCGGACGGCCCCTGAATCGATCAGAAAGGTCATTCCGGGTGCTTCCTCGCCTGCAAACCTCTCATTCCCGAACGCCTTCTGATTCCGGCGGGGCGCCACACGTACTTGCGATCCGAGACGGGGTACGGACGGGGAAAGAGCGACTCGGCGACTCGAAGCAGCCCCTTTGATCGTCCGCCGGTGCCGAGAGCGGCAGGAGATTTCGGCATCTGCTACTCCAGACGTGCCGAAATCAATACTGCGCATGCACCTTGCCGACGTCGAAGGCAGCGCCCGGCTGGTGACATACCGTGCAGCTTTCGCCGACTGGCGATGTGTTTGCGGCGAAGTGGGCGGCCGCATCCCGAGCGACGTGACAACCGGAGCAGGCGATTGCTGTAGCGCCTTCGGGGTTGATCCAACCCTGGGGGTTCACCACGTTGTTCAAACCGATTGGCAGGTCAGCCTGTGAGCCATTCACGTGACACAGCGAGCAGTTGGCGAGGTCAGTCGCCTTGCCGTTCGGCGACGTCGCAGGAAAGAGCGTGCCGGAGAAATCGTTGTGACTACCGCCGAAGCCGACCAGGGTGTAGGAGCCGCCATCGGCGAGCATGTTTACCCCGTCATGGACGCGATGGACCAGCAAGGGGAAGTCGATGCCTTGCGGCGGGGCGTTCTTGTCGGATGCTACCTGTGCGATGGCACGAACCGAAGCATCCGTGTTTGACGGGTTGTGGCACATGACACAGTATTCGGTGTTATTCCGCAACGATCCATGGACCGAGAGGTTCACATGGCACTGATTGCAATTACTCACTGCGACTACCGTGCGGCGGGGCGTCACGACCGAGCCGTCCACGGAAAAGTAAGCGACTTTGTTCGGCGCGCCGTAGGTGACGCTTTGCTGTTTTGTCGTGCCCGCCAGCAGATTCTCGGTCCGCCGCGCCTCCACGCCAATTGCGTACGTGCCGGTGGCCTTTGCGGGAACGGAGTGAGCGAATTGGTAGGTGCAGTTGCCGGCGCCATCGCAAGTGGCTTTCGCCGCATTCTCGGTCACATAGCCCGGAGTGCTCGAAGTGTCGGTCCCGAAACTGGTGTAACCGTAGTCCGTAGTGGGACCCGCCATCGTGAACTGGATCGCGCCAAGGGCGGACAACGCCACTGGATTTCCATTCTTATCGTGAACGGTGAATGCCACAACCGGCGCCTGCCCGCTCCACACCTCTTCATCATCAGCAACTCATTCCGCCTTCCCTCTCAATTCGTCCCATCTTAATTCCTCCCGTCTCAATTCTCCCGTCATAAGGGCAATAAGTGATTGATCACGCGCGGCTTATTGTCTCAGTCTGGGAGGGTCAAAACCCTCGCCTTGCAGGCGACGGCTTTAGCGGACGCGCCGCAGGATAATCTGGAGGGATGGCAGAATACCGACGCGGCGCGCACACCGTATTCGAGATTCATTTGCACCTGGTGTGGATAACGAAGTACCGTCGTCCGGCGATGAAAGGGGAGGTAGCGACGAGAGCGCGGGATCTGATCCGGGATATCTGCGCACAGCATGAGGTGCGGATATTAAAGGGGCACGTGTCCAAGGACCACGTGCATCTGTTCGTGTCGATCGCACCGCAAGTAACGATCAGTCGGTTGCTGCAGTGGCTGAAAGGGAAGACGGCACATCACCTGATGGCGGAGTTTCCGCATTTGAAGAAACAGTTCTGGGGACGGCACTTGTGGGCACGGGGATATTTTTGCTGTAGCTCGGGCAATGTGACGGACGAGATGGTGGCGGAATACATCGCCAATCAGAACATGACCGAAGGGCAAGACGAGGACTTCAAAGTAGACGGTTGAGTCCGTCTACTTCTTGAAGCCCGCTTGGTGCGGGAACCATTCTGCCGGCCTTTGGCCGGAACAGGGCTTACAGCCCGTTACCAGAGCCACCGCCTTCAAGGCGGTGGTTTTCACTCCGGCGCTAACAGGAATCCACATTTCGGCCGAAAGAGCGCACAGTA
>DATIWL010000055.1:0-4163 GCA_035519435.1 Terriglobales bacterium | reverse complement strand
CCGCGGGCGCAGAGTCGACCACGCGAAATCGGATGATCTGGGTCTCCTTCGATCTGAACTGCCCGGCCGTTTTCGACGCGGAGGAGGGCGCCGCAACGCGGATGGCAAAGCCCGCAGTATGTTCGGCGAGTCTCCGTCATGAGAGCACACCCCCGATAGTTTCGGAGTTTGCTATTCCGGAACTGCCAGCTTCAGTATACATCTCGTTTTGACGCGTAAACAGCCCACTCAGCCCGTCAAAGTAGCCGGCGCCGCGTCTGACGAGGTGTGAGCGATCTGGTGTTTGAGAGATAATCCCGCTCTCAGAAAGTCGGCAACGGCTGATATAGCGCTTTGCGGAGACCCTCGACTAAACGGCAGACCTGCGCTTGCGTGTGAGCCGCGGTGCAGGAGATCCGTAATATGTTGTGGGCCGAAGCGGGCCGCAACACTGGATTGACGTAGATCCCGTCGTCGAGAAGCCGCTTACAGACCCGGAACAATTCCAATTCGTCTTCCACTACAACCGGCACGATCGGAGTGTGGCCGTCCAGCACCGGGAAGCCGCGTGAGCGGAGCTCTTGGCGGAGCAGATCCGCGATATGCTGCAGTTGCTGTCTTCTCTCCGGCTCCTGCCGGATGATCTCAAGAGCGGCGCCAGCGGCCGCAACAGCTGAGGGCGCGGCGCTCGCGGAGAAAATGAAGGGGGGTGCGTTATGCTTCAGGTATTCGATCACATCTCTGCTAGAGGCGACGAATCCACCAATAGACGCGAGCGACTTGCTGAAGGTCCCCATTACCATGTCGATTTCATCGAGGACACCGAGGTGCTCGGCGGCACCGGCGCCCGTCGGCCCAAGTACCCCGATTCCATGGGCCTCGTCCACGTACACCCGCGTTCCATGGCGTTTCGCAAGGGCTACGGTCTCCCGCAGGTTTGCGAGATCGCCTTCCATGCTGAAGACACCTTCTGAAACGAGCAGGATTCTTTCGTCGGGAGAGCAATGCCGCAGGCACCGCTCCAGATGCCTCATATCGTTGTGACGGAATCGAATGGTGCGCGCGGCTGACTGCAGCGTTCCCTCGACAAGGCTGGCGTGCAAATTGTGATCGCACACCAGTACATCACCCTTCCCGGCCAACGCCGACAAAACTGCGTAGTTCGTCTGGAAGCCCGTGCCGAAAATGAGCGCAGCCTCTTTGCGCGTGAGCGCGGCGAGTTCGCTTTCGAGCCGGATATGCAGGTCAAGAGTTCCGTTCAAGATTCGAGCGCCACTGCAACTCGTGCCGTATCGGCGAACGGCCTCGGCCGATGCTTCTTTGACCTTTGGGTGTGTCGTGAGGTCGAGGTAATCGTTCGATCCGAACATCAGGACTTTGCGGCCCTGGATGCGGACTTCGCCTGGCGCACAGCCCTCCCGATCTTCGAAAACTCCAAAATAGACGTAGAGCCCAGCTTCCTGTACGTCTGCGGGACGCATGAACCTACCGGCAACGACCCGACCGTAGTCACGGCACTTCTCGAGGACGTCTCGCGTCCCGGCAACCGGCTGAACCTGCGTAGAGAGCGCCATTCCAAACCCGGACAATTCAGGTATACAGCGTTTCATTGTGCCGGTAAAGCATATTCGGGTATCCAACCCCTCTAAACGCGTCACGTCCCGACGCATTGCGCGGAAAGCCTCGAGGGCCCAGCGGCGAATGGCAGAGCCGACGATTGTTGGTGGCAGTAAAATTGAAGAGGAAAGCGTAAATAGCGGATGATTGATCGGCAGCATCCTTTACGCAGACTTTTCACCGACCTCGTCACTCGAAGGCTCCGCGGTGATGCTGGTATCTGTGACCCTTCCATTGCTGAATACATTTCCACGGTATTGACCACGTTTGCGGATGTCAACAACCTCTATAGATTCCGCGACGCTCGCGGCAGACGCTTGGAAGACGTGGGTGAAATGCTGATCGAATCCAACCCGATGCTGGTAGCCCGATCGTTTGATAGGGAACGCGAGATTCGGAAACATGTCGGAGATTTCACCCTCTTTTTTACGGGCTTGTTTCCGGAGTACGTAGCATCTCTCCCGCGACGCGGGCTCCGACTGGACTCGTTTATTGACTATTTGAAGGCCGGCAAGGAGTCCTATCGTATCGTCTCTTTTTTCGACCAATTTGAATACAAAGCCGAAGCGCCACTTTTCCGGCGGCTATCCGACGAGTTCGAGAGATGCGTATACGGCCTCAATCTGGTAAAACGCGACCTGGAGAGCTGCCGACAGGATTGCTACCGCACTCTGAAAAGGGAAATCCAGTGAGTCGCATGTGAACGCCTCAGCTTCTTCGTCAACACGGTCATTGGATCGGCCTACGATCATTGTTGGTGGTGGCGTGATTGGGGTCTGCTGTGCCTATTACATCGCCAAGCGTGGGGCGCGTGTTACCGTTCTGGAACGGGACGAAATTGGCAAGGCGGCATCCTACGGGAACGCGGGATGTATCGCGCCTGGGCATGCGCCCATCAACAAACCGGGTCGGGTCCGGCAGGCGCTCAAGTCGCTGTTTGATCCGCTCAGTCCGTTGTATGTAGCTCCGCGGCCAGATCCCGCGCTCGTGAAGTGGCTATGGGCGTTCAGCCGAACCTGCACCGACCGTCATCTACAAGTCTCTATGCGCACTCTGGCGGCGCTCGGCCACGCCACCCGCCGATTGTTCGACGACCTGGTCCAGACGGAGAAACTGGAATGCTGCTTTCGAGCTGACGGCTATTACGAAGTCTACCTCACCCACAGTGCTCTGGCTTCAGGAAAACAGGAGGCCGCGGTCATGTCCAGTTTCGGCTTCCATCCCCAGGTATTGACGGGACCGGCCTTGCGCGAATGTGAGCCGGCGATTAACGAGCAGGTGGTCGGAGGTGTATTTCACCCGGAAGCAGCCACAGTGAATCCGTATGCATTCGTGCTGGAAATAGCGAAGCGCGCGGAGGGTTACGGCGTGAAATTCCGTGCTGGTTCAGAGGTGGCGGCGCTTCGTGTCAAAGATGGCAAGCTTCGCGGAGTCCAGACCCAAAGCGGTGAGATCCTCGAGGCCGAATCGGTTGTCTTGGCGGGAGGTGCATGCATAAGACCGCTCGTGCGGCGGCTCGGCATCAGGTTGCCACTCCAGCCCGCGAAGGGCTACCACCGCGATTGCGAAGCTCCGGAGGGGAAGCCTTCGCTATTGGGCCGCGCGTGCGTGCTTGCGGAGAACATGGTGTTTTGCACACCGATGAACGGCTTCGTGCGCTTCGCGGGAACGCTCGAGTTTTCTGGTGTGAATCACGAGATCAGGCGTCCACGTCTGGAGCAGCTCACCAATGCAACCAGACGCTACTTGAGGACCATGCACAACCCGATCATCCGTTCGGAATGGTGCGGACTGAGGCCCTGTTTGCCCGATGGCTTGCCGGCCGTTGGTCCGGTTCCCGCGTACCCTGGTCTGCTGGTTGCGACGGGTCACGCGATGGCTGGTCTCACTCTGGCGCCCGTGACGGGGAAGTTGATTTCGGAGTGCATTGTCGACCGATCGCCCAGTATTGAAATTACGGCACTTCGTCCCGATCGATTCTGAAGGGGAGTCAATTCACCCTGACTCACGGCGCGATTTACTGGTGCATCCTCCAGCCTCCGCCAACATATAACAGCTGTCCTGTCAACCACCGCGCCTGGTTCGAGGCCAGGAACACGACCACCTCCGCGACACCATCAGGAACGCCGCAACGCCAAGCGGAGTACCCGCAGAGATCGACGTCTCCTGGTCTTGCATCAGCCAACCTGTCTGTGTCGGACCCGGTGCCACAATGTTGACGGTAATGCCGTACTTGCCGACTTCAATCGCGGACTTGACCCGACACTACCGGATCAGGGGAGTTCCGCGCAGGGGATCTCGGTGGCACGACAAACCCTCGCTGTTGACGGTACAGCCCCGGCCCTCACTGTGCGCCGCGAACGCATTCAACGGATGACCCGATTGTGCGAGGAATGCCGAGCCGGCGCAACATTTGCTGATATCGGGGATCGGAGCGCAACCCTTCATACAAAGGCATGACACGCAGCGCGAGAAGCCCGGTGTCATGCGACTCGTACGCGCGTTCGAGCCATTCGAATGCGAGATCCAGATTACCCAACTCAGCGTAAAGGAATACGAAACACCTC
>DATIWL010000054.1:0-2295 GCA_035519435.1 Terriglobales bacterium | reverse complement strand
CCCTACGTTGTCTTTCTCCTGAATGCCACGGCCGATCGAAACCAGAACGTTGTGCTTGGTGATGTCAACGTCTCCAGCCTCAGCGACGACCGTCTCCAGATAACGCCGGCCGGCGGTCAAAGGGCCGACTTCAGACGACTTGTCGACCACCGTGCCGTTTGCGGAAGTCTGGTCCAATGGCTTAAATGCGCCCGGACGAAGCGTGATGACAGCGCCCGTGGAGATGTCGCATTGCACATGGGCGCTCACCTGTCCGCCAAATTCCTGGCGGATCAGCTTGAGAGCCGAACCTTCGACCCCTTCGATCCCCAACACGTCGGAAACGAAGGCCGCGTTCATCTTGATGGACAGGCCCGGGGCCAGATCGATTCCGAAATGCTCATGGGCCACCAGCAGGATGCTGCCCGGCGGCAGGATCTTTACGATTGCTTTGCGAACCAGTTCGGCGTTGGGATAGGCGAGGGCTTCGTCAGCGATCTTCCAGGTCTCGCCGTAGGAGGACTGAAGGCTCACGCAGACGGCATCAACGTCGGCGCCGTAACCAGCGACAATGGCAGTCGGCGACGCGGCGGCATCAATCTTTCTGGCTGCGGCTGCCAACTCGGCTGCGGAATCATCGGGGACGCCACTCTTGTGCGGGACATACGTGAATATGCGAGCCATTATTTCAACCCTCCCTTGGCCGTCACTAATTCGGCCACCTTCTCGGCGTTCTCTTCCCGACTGCCTTGCAGCATCTCAGCTCCCTTGCCGAGCGCGGGCACAAAGTAATCCACGCGTTTCACCTTCGCCGCAGTTCGCCCGACTGCGCCAGGGTCAACTCCAAGGTCCGCGGCGCCAAAGGTCGGGATGGGCACGGACGCCACTTGCCGGATGCCGCGCATGCCGACATAACGCGGTTCGTTAATCCCGGTCTGGATCGAGAGCACACAAGGAAGATCGATCTCGTTCATCTCCTTGTTGCCGCCTGCGATTTCCCGGCTGATCTTCAGCTTCCCGCCGTCCAGGACCTCGATGGAATTCACCAGCGAGGCGAAGGGATAGTCGAGCATGGCCGCCAGCATCCCGCCCACCTGCGCGCCCCCGTCCTCGGCCTGGACCCCGGTCAGGATGAGGTCGTACTTACCCTTCTGCACGAAGGCTTTGAGAATGGTTGCGATGCCCCTGCCGTCCGATCCGCTAAAAGTGTCGTCTGAGATCAGAACGCCATGGCTTGCGCCCATGGCCATCTCCCGGCGCAGGATTTCCTCGTCCTCATCGCACCCGACGGTGACAACCGTTACGCTGCCACCGACCCGGGCGACGATCTGCAGGGCCTCTTCGACCGCGTAGTTGTCGGGTTCGTTGATCGAATACACCAGTTCGTCGCGTTCGATGTCGTTGCCCGCGCTGTTGAGTTCGATCTCGTTCTCTGAAGTGTCGGGTACCCTTCTTGCGCAAACCAGAATTTCCACGTTGAACCTCCTCAAAGAACTGTCCTGGCAGCTTCCTAATCTCACATTCTTGTCATTCCGAGGAGCGCAGCGACGAGGAATCTGCAGTGTTCTGGGATTCCCTCAGAACTGCAGATCCCTCGCTCCGCTCGGGATGACAACAGACAGAGTTCGTCAGCAGACTGCTAACTCCGGTGTCCGCTCCGCGTACCAGCTGTTGATCCACCAACTCCGTCAGGTCGATGGCGGTCATCTTTCCTTCCATGTTTGCGACCTTGATCGCATCTTCTATATTCGTCATGCAGAAGGGGCACGCCGTCACAATCACATTGGCTCCCGCCTCGGCCGCCATCTGGACCCGCTTGACGCCCATCCTCTGATCTTCTTTTGGTTCGTAGAACAGCATCAGCCCACCACCGCCGCAGCAGAACGAGCGGTCCCGCGACCTCGTCATTTCGACTCTCTTCAGGCCGGGAATGGCATCCAGCACTTTGCGTGGATCGTCATAGACCTGGTTGTGCCGCCCCAGGTAGCACGGGTCATGGTAGGTGTAGGTCTTATTTCCGTTCTCGATGGGATTGAACTTGATCTTGCCGGCCTTCACTTCGCGCGCGATCACCTGGCTGATGTGCTCCACCGGCGGGACATCCTTGTAATCGTGCTTCAGTGCGTTGTAGGCATGCGGGTCGGCAGTGACGATGCGGCGGACACCAGCGGCTTTGATCGCCTCTATGTTCTGGTCGCGCAACGCCATGAACAGGGTCTCCTCCCCGAACCGCCGCACTTCATGACCGCTGTCCTTTTCCGCCGCGCCCAGGATTCCGAAGTTCTCTCCCACGTGGCGGAGAATCTTCGCCGTCGC
>DATIWL010000053.1:0-2959 GCA_035519435.1 Terriglobales bacterium | reverse complement strand
CCGCCGGTGCAGCCGTCGGAGTCGGGCTGGCGAGTTTCGGGATTGGCGCGGTGAAGGCCCTGGAGCCGGGCGACCTTCCCCGTCTGGCTTCGATCGGCTTGGACGGTCACGTGCTCTGGGTCGCCGTTGCCGCCACGGTGTGGACCGCCCTGCTCTCCGGCGTGGCGCCCGCCCTCCAAAGCACGCGCCTCGATTTGCTCTCTAACCTGCGGGAGAGCGCGCGCGCCACCGAAGGCCGAAGGCACCTGAGTTCGCGCCGGTTGCTGGTCACGGTCCAAGTGGCGCTCTCTCTGGTCCTGCTGGTCGTCACGGGTCTGCTCCTGCGCAGCATGATGCGGCTGCACCAAGTTGATCCGGCCTGAAGGCCGAAGGGCTGCTCACGATCGACGTGCAAATCCCGGGCCGCGATACGGGCACACAGAGCCAGCATTACTTCGATGTTATAGACCCAATACTCTTCACTTAAGAACATTTCCATGATATTCTGTTTTGGGGCTGATGCCTCCAGAAGGAGGTTGTCCCATGCGCGTTGCCGCCGTGGAATCAACCACGCTTGTGACGGTTTCCTACGACGACACCCGAGAACTGTTGCAACTGGAGTTCTGTAGCCGGGCGGTCTACCAGTATTTCCATGTGCCCGCGGTGGTGCATCAAGCGCTGCTGGATGCTTCCTCCAAGGGGCGCTATTTCAATCGGGCGATTCGGGGACGTTTTCCCTACAGTTTGATCTCGGATGGCGGTAAGGCTCCGAGGTGTACGGAAACAGCTGCCAGGTGCGATCGTTGAGGAGACCCGATGGCGCGCACACTGGCGGAGTTACCGGCCGGCAGCCGGATTACGGACTATATCAGCCTCGGCGTAATTGCCAAGTTCGTTCCCCTGGCGAAGGTCCGGGAGATCTTGGCGCAGACCAGCCGTACCAGCATACGGGAGCGCGATCTTCCGGCCCATGTAGTGGTCTATTACGTGATCGCACTGGCCCTGTACATGCGCTCGTCCTATCGGGAGGTGCTGCGCTGCCTCCTGGAGGGCGTCAAGTGGCTCATCGGCCCCGCGGCCGACGTTAAGGTCACTGGCGATTCCGGCATCTCTCAGGCGCGCAGCCGGTTAGGAGCCGAACCGCTGAAGCGACTGTATCAAACGATCGTGGCCCCGATCGCCGAGAAGAATACCAAGGGGGCATGGTATCGGCAATGGCGTTTGGTAAGCCTGGACGGCAGTAGCTTGGACGTCGCCGATACGAGGGAAAACGCCAAGGCTTTTGGTCGGCCAAACGGCCCCCGCGGTTCCGGCGCCTTCCCCAAGATCCGGTTTGTAGGGTTGCTGGAAAGTGGGACACACGTGTTGTGGGCCGCGCAAATGAGCAAGTTTGCCACTACCGAATTGACGCTCGCTAAAGGTGTCGTAGGGTCGTTGCGTAAAGGCATGCTGTGCTTAGCAGACCGTCTGTTCCCTGGCTATCAACTTTGGCAGATGGCAGCCAAGACGGGAGCGGATTTGCTTTGGCGTACCAAACGGACGGCGCGCCTGGACATGGAAAAGCGTCTCGCCGATGGCTCTTACCTGAGTCGCATCTATCTCAACACCGCGGATCGGCGAAAGCGGCGGAAAGCCATTCAGGTGCGCGTAATTGAATACCGCTTGAAGGGCATCCCCAACGCGGAAACCATCTATCGGTTGATCACCACCATCCTCGACCCGGAGCAAGCGCCCGCCCAAGAGTTAGCAGCACTCTATCATGAACGCTGGGAAATCGAAATCACCCTGGACGAACTCAAAACGCATCTGCGCGGCGCTCAGATTGTTCTACGCAGCAAGACACCGGAACTCGTGCATCAGGAATTCTACGGTCTGCTGATGGCACATTATGCCATCCGTGGACTGATGCACGAAGCCGCACTAAAGGCCGACGAAGACCCCGACCGGCTCTCCTTCCTTCATGCGGTACGGGTTGTCCAACGGCGCATGGCGACCCACGTCACTATTCCCCCCTCGGCAGAGGAAAATCGGGCATGAGGCGGTTCTAAACGAGATCCTCGAAGAGCGAGTCAGTTCCAGCCGGAATCGGGTTGTCCCCCGCGGCGTCAAACGCAAAATGAGCAACTACCGCCTACGGCCACGCAAGCGCCTACGAACCCATCGTCTCAAAGTCGACTCGCGAATCAGAATCCTTAAGTGAAGAGTATTGGAACTAAACCGCAGGCGCCACTCGTCTTCGCCCCGGCAGTCGGTTCGCAGCGAGCGATCACTCGCGTCCTGGCCATATTCACCCGCGCGCTTTGCGCCGCAACAACACCGTCGGGCCGGCGCGTCCTATTCACCCTCCCGTTGCGGTTCTATTCACCGGGCGGCTCTTGTCATTTCACCCACTCCAACATTTTCCCCTCAATCCTCTCAACCATTTACCGCGCATTCCAGCTCCGGCGCGCCACCCTCCTTGCTACTCTCGAACGTGGGAGGATTTTTGTCGACTCGCAGAGCGCGGCAAGCTGGCCGAAAAATGCAATCAAAAATGAAGGAACGAACCCGGGTACGCCCATTCGCGCCAGCCTCCACCCCCATTTGCGCTCCGCCCTCGGAAAGCCGCCCCGAACTGACCAGGACCGCGGCGTCCCCGTGCCCACGCGCTATCGTAAGTGTTCAATCATGACACCCGAAGAGTTCCGCAAGATCGGCCATCAGATTGTCGACCGCATCGCCGACTACCGCGCCGGCGTCGCGCAGTACCCGGTGATGTCACACACCGCGCCCGGAGCGATCAAAGCCGCGCTGCCCGCCGAACCGCCCGTAACGCCCGAGTCCTTCGACGCCATCCTCGCCGACTTCGAGCGCATCGTCGTGCCCGGGCTCTCGCACTGGCAGCACCCGAGCTTCTTCGGTTACTTCCCGTCGAACGGCGAACTCTCGAGCGTGCTCGGCGACTACCTGTCCACGGGGCTCGGGGTGCTCGGCCTGAACT
>DATIWL010000052.1:0-3213 GCA_035519435.1 Terriglobales bacterium | reverse complement strand
TCGTGGTCCATCCGGACTTCGCCGATTGGTTGGCTTATTTCCGGCGTACGTTCCCCGCAACGGCGGGCTTCGACGACTACGAGCGCCACATGAAATACGGGCCAACCAGAGAATACTGGAACGATTACGTTTTCGAAGGCTACGTGAACCACCAGTCTGACGCGATCTTTCTCGCCGGTCTTCCCGATATTCCCGAGAGCCGTCCCCATTCCGAGATATCCGAGGCGAATGGCTGGAAGGCCCCCGCCTTCATAAGGCAAGTTAACTGACCGAGCCCGCACTATGGAGAACGTGGAGTCCGAGTGGAGCCGCAAGGGAGCCACTCTCAGCCACAAAACGGCACAGAAGGAGTTCGGACTGACATGGGAGGAAATCGTCCGAGCGATCCGCGTGGGAAAGCTGCATTGCCAGCAACAATCCATGCACGGCAACCCCTGGCTCCGGCTTCTCCGGCGGGAGGTGGAAGCGCTGGTCAGCGAAAGGCATGGCACCAGCTACCTGAAGGACCGGCAGGCGAAGACGGAACTCGCACGCATCAACCGGGAGCTGAAGCGGCTGAAAGGCCAGATAGCTGCATTGGAGGAGCGGAAGTCCAAACTGGTCGCCGGCTCTGGTAAGTGACCGCGCTTGCTGCTCTGATTTCGAGATGGGGAGCGAGCGGCCTCATCCTTCAGAACAGCGAGAACTGTTCACGCTCGGTGGGAGGAGTTGACTCCTGCTTTCGGCTCGGACTCTGCGGTGGCCGTACGCCGAACTTCAGAGCGCTCACGCCAACCGGCAATGGCAACACCGCGGGCGGCGGGAGCGCGATATCAACGTCCGGAACCGTAGGCTCGATTGCCGGCGGAGGCACGCCTCTGCTGTGCTCCGCCTGCAACTGGCGCCAAGCGGCCTCGGCTGATTCGCCGATTCCTTGTTTGGTCACGAGTTCCCGAGCCATTGCGGTGAGGATATCATCGTCCTCCTCAAGGGAATGTAGCCCCTCACCTACGGAAAACTTCCCTTCCATTGCGAGTGAGACCAGCATCTTCTTGGCCATCAGCCGGAGACAACTGGACTGCATCGTCTCCTTATAGTGGAGGTAGTACACGCGAACAGGCTGGCGTTGTCCGATCCGCCAGGACCGTCTGCTCGCCTGGCGAAGCGTGTGCAGTGAATAACCTGACTGATAAAAGATCAGCGAGGAATGGCTCAGCAAATCAAGGCCAGTCTCGATAATTTTCGGGTGGCAAATCGTTACCTGAACACCCTCGTGCAGTTTCCTTTCGAACCACGCTTCTCTTCTGTCAGTGGGCACGTCGGCAGTGAGCACCGCAACGCGGACGCCCTCCCGTGCAAGGATGGCCTCCAAGCGGCGAGTGACATCGCGCTTCTGGGTATAGACCGCATACACGTGACAGCGACGATTGGTCTTTAGTTCGGCTTTGACGATCTCGATGAGGCGGCGCTCCTTGGCCTGGAAACATTCCCGGTCCAGGTCCTCGGTCCGAGCGATCAGAAACCGCTCCCGCCGTTCGTTCTCCGGGTTGTAATCCCACCCGTACAGATCGCCGACGTCGTACGGCCTGTCCGGGTACATCAGGAGTGCGTTCAAGCCGGCGCTCAGTACGGAATGATTGCCTCGGTGCTCTTTGAGCGCGTTCTTGACCTCGTCCTCGAGCTTGCTGTAGGCAGCGCGCAAAGGGGGATCCATCTCAATGCCCATCACCTCTTCTGTGTAGGACGGCAAGTCGCAAGCGATGTCCTCCAGCGAGATGAATGCCGCCATCTCCATCAGGAAGTCCCCGAACAGCAGCGGCGATGCACCCGGTCTGCGCTTCACCTGGTTGGTGATGCGCGCCTTCGAGCACACGTTGTCCGCCGGCTCGATCGTCGTGATCTTTTCCAACACGCCGTATGTTTCGGCGAATGCTCGTCTGCCGGATTCACCCCAATCATAGCCGCGCCCAGCCATTTTCCCCGGATTGAGACGGAACAGGACCTTATGGAGGTCGTCAGCATAACCGCCCGAGAGCGTCCCAGTCAGCACCACAATCCGGTCGACGCAGTTGGCAAGCGTTCCGAGTGCATTGCCCTGAGCAGTATCCCCGGCCAACTGGTGTACTTCGTCGCCGATGCCGTAGTCGAACCAGTCCGGCAAATAACGTCCGATGAACTCCAACGGGGCGACACGACGAATCCTATTTCGATCCGCTTCCCAAAGCGGGCTGTATAGGCACCGCCGGGGCTTTGCATCCGGTGATCCTTCCTCTCCCGTCATGCTGACGATCTCGCTGATCCGAGCCTTCCCAAAGTCGGAAGCAACCAGCCGGTTCTCCCCCACATACACGGGCCTTCCTGTATCAGGATTGACAGTGCTGCCAAGGCAAGGTCCAGATCGCGCCATGGTGTGTGCGTGACGCCAGAACCATCCGAGCTTCGAGCGGTCGCGTCCGACTATCATGAGCGCCGGGCCGGCGCACATTTCCTTCTGCCAACGCTCGCGTGCTGTCTTGTACTTCTTCCGCAAGCGCAGATCGGTCAGAGTCGTATGCAGGCCTTCGCGCACGATCTTGCTATGGCGCAGTTTGACCTCATTCACTCCGCAGGGCGATCCGTCCCGCGGGCGATCACGCAAAGCATCGATGAAGAAGACTCTCACCCCGGGCAGCGTCAGAAAGGCCTCACGGGCCATCTTCGCGGTGAGATGCCCGGGAACGAGTGCCAACGCCGTATACGGTCTGCCATCAGCATGGCAGTGGACTGCTGCAAGGGCCACAAGAGTCTTTCCCGTCCCGCATTCCGCGATCACGGCCGCCGCACGAGCTTCCTGCCAGCGCCGGACGACCGACATCGCGGCAACTTCCTGGGCGGGGTACGGCTTTCGCAATAACGTCCGCATTCCTGGAGAGACTGGATCGCCTGGCTTGTACAAGGCAGGATACGTCTGCAGGATACGCTCGCCAAGTTCGGCGCCGAACTGCCTTAGGTAATCAGATAGTGATCCTGGAACTGACATAGGCCGCCCCTTTGGAAGGTCGCGAATCGATGAGGCTGGACTTAGCTAACGTGGCTCATGGCTGCCGCCGCGTTTGGTTGAGACATTCAGCACGAGACAATCAGGGCCGTTCTTGTTTTGAAACCAAACCCTCATCATCCTGTTTTGGCAATCCGCCACACTGATTCCATCGAATTCGGAAGGAGAGAATCACATGGCCGAAATCCGCTGGCAGC
>DATIWL010000051.1:0-20869 GCA_035519435.1 Terriglobales bacterium | reverse complement strand
TCTGGCGTAGGGATCCCTCGTTACACTCGGGATTTCGGCGCGCGGCTCGGACGCCGCGCAAACGCCTCAACTTCGCCCAGGATGACACCGCATAAATTTCAAGGCCCTCGCGGATACGATTCTGCTGAGAGCCGAGAACTGAGAGCTGAGAGCTGAGAGCTAAGTCATGGCACATAAAAAAGGGCAGGGCACATCACGAAACGGGCGCGACTCGAACGCGCAGCGGCTGGGATTCAAGGCATTCGGTGGACAGGTTGTCCCCGGCGGCACCATTATTGTTCGGCAGCGCGGCACGCGCGTAAAGCCCGGCCTCAACGTGGGCCGCGGCAAAGACGACACTCTTTTCGCCAAGATCACCGGACGGATCAAGTTCCTCGACAAAGGGTCGATGGGCAAGTTCGTCATGATCGAGCCGGTAGAAGTCAGCTCCTAGCTTCTGGCTACTAGCTACTAGCTTCTGGCGATCAACTTCCTGGCCGCAGGCGGCGTCTCATACCGCCTGCGGCCTCTTCGTCTTCAGCTGCCTGGCCTTGGCGCGCTAACATCTGTTCGGCGTTATCGTCTTTATCTGAGCAGCCGCAGATTTGGCATGACTCCTTCGGACAGCCCTCTCAAGCGCCATCACATCGCCGGCGTCATCTTCCTGCTCATCATTTTGGCCCTTGAGCTTGGCCTGTTCATTCACCGCGAGACCCAGACCTGGGATGAAGGCTGCCACATCTTCGCCGGCTACAGCTACTGGTCGCGCGGCGACTTCGGGATGAACCCCGAGCATCCGCCGCTGGTGAAGTTGCTGACTACGCTGCCGCTGCTCTCGATGCCGCTTGACGCGCCGCCGCACGATAAAGTCTTCAACAAGGAGCAGGATTTCACCATCTCCGCGCGCTTTGTGTTCGACAACAATGCAGAGGAGATTCTGCGTCGCACGCGCATGGTGGCCGCGCTGATCACCCTGCTCACGGCCATCCTACTGTTCCTGGCCGCACGCGAGATGTTCGGCGTCACGGCTGCCTTTGTCGCGCTCGCGCTCTTTGTTTTTGAGCCGAACATGCTGGCCCACGGAGCCGTCATCACCACCGACATGGCGATGTCGTGCTTCCTGCTGGCGACGGTCTATGCCTTCTATCGCTATGCGAAGAAGCCAACGGCCGTGCGCCTGGTATTGGCCGGACTCGCCGCTGGACTCGCGATGGCGACGAAACATTCGTCGATCCTGCTGCCGCCGATGCTGATTCTGCTTGCGGCAGGCGAACTCATTCGCCGGAGCTCGGTAGAGTCATCAGTCCCGCATGAAACTCGCCGGCGTCAAGCTGTGCGCCTCGCGGTGGCTTTGATCGCGATTGGCGCGATCGCCGGCATGGTCCTGTGGTCGACCTACGGATTCCATCTCCAGCCGCGCCCCGGTGTCGACGCCACGCAGCGCATCATGGATTCGGCCGCGCGGCTGAAGCATCCGTTCCAGGCGAAAATGATCGTCACCTTCGCCCGCTGGCACCTGCTGCCGCAGTCGTACCTCTACGGACTGACCGATGTCGGCTTCACCGCCGAGTTCAGTCACAGCTACCTGCTGGGCACGATTCATCCGCATGGCGTCTGGTACTACTTCCCGGTTGCATTCGCGATCAAGACGACGCTGGGCCTGATGATCCTGCTTGCGCTCGTGCCGGTGGCGGTGTTGTGGTCGCGGGTCAGGCGCGGGCGCGAGTTGATGTTCGTTCTTATCCCGGCGGGCATCTACCTCGCGGTCGCCATGCTGTCGCTCATGAATATTGGCATTCGCCATCTGCTCCCGGTGTATCCGCTTCTTATGCTGCTCGCCGGATGGGCTGCGGCGACGCTGATCGAGCACCGCCGCGCGTGGGTGTACGTCGTCGCGCTGCTGCTTGCATGGAATGCAGTTTCATCGCTGCGCGCGGCCCCCGTGTACATCTCGTATTCCAACGAGCTGTGGGGCGGACCACCGCAGACCTACCGCTATCTCAGCGACTCGAACGCCGACTGGGGCCAACAACTCCACTCGGTGCGCCAATATCTTGATGCGCGCGGCGTAAAGAATTGCTGGTTCGCGTATTTCGCCGACGTCGTTGTAGAGCCCAGCTATTACGGCGTGCCGTGCAAGCCGCTGACCACGATCGCCTCGGTGTGGTTGCGGCCCGAGCGTGAAGTGCCTGCCGCCATCGATGGCCCGGTTCTGATCAGCGCGGGCGTGCTTTCCGGATACGAATTCGGGCCTGGGGAACTGAATCCCTACGAACAGTTCCGCCACATTCATCCAACTGCGGTGATTGAAAATGCCGTCTTCGTTTTCGACGGGCACTTCGAGATCCCGCTGGCGGCGGCGCGAAATCATGTGACCCGCTCTCAGTTGGCGACGGAGGCAGGCCGCCTCGACGAGGCGCAGCAGGAAGCAGAGACCGCTGTTCAACTCGCGCCGCGTTCTGTGGAAGCGCAGGCGAACCTCGGCTTTCTGCTCATGCGCATGAATCGTCTGGAAGAAGGCCGCGCAGCGCTCGAAAAAGCGCTAGCCTCGGCCGAAACGGTCCAGCCGGAATTCCAGGCCGGATGGGCCAAGGGACTCCGCGGAGCGCTCCAGCACTAGCCGCCCCTGAACACCATCACGGCGTTGAACCGATATACTCAAAAGAGAGGCCATCGTCACAGATCCTGTGACCTGACACCTGATACCTGCCTTGTTCATCGATGAAGCCAAAATTCGCGTGAAGGCCGGCGACGGCGGGAACGGCTGCATGGCCTTTCGGCGGGAGAAATTCGTCCCGCGCGGCGGGCCTTCCGGCGGCGACGGCGGACGCGGCGGCGACGTCACGATGGAATCGAGCGAGCGCCACAACACGCTCGTGCATTTCCGCTTCAATCCTGAATACAAAGCCGAGCGCGGACGCCACGGCGAAGGCGCCAAGAAGACCGGACGCGATGGCGAAGGCATCGTGCTCAAAGTGCCGGTGGGCACGATCGTCTATGACGAAGACACGGGCGAGGTGGTGCACGATTTCTCTCACGCCGACGACCGCATCGTGATCTGTCGCGGCGGACGCGGCGGGCGCGGCAATGCGCAGTTCGCGACCTCGACGCATCAGGCGCCGCGTGAATTCGAAGAAGGGCGGCCGGGCGAAGACCGCAATTTCAGGCTGGAGCTCAAGCTGCTCGCCGATGTCGGGCTCGTCGGATATCCCAACGTCGGGAAGTCGACGCTGATCTCGCGCATCTCGGCGGCACGGCCCAAGATCGCCGACTATCCCTTTACTACGCTCGAGCCGAACCTCGGCGTGGTTGTAGTGGGCGATGATGCTCCGCGCGGGAGACAACAGCGCGGTGGACGTGGCAAAGCGTCCGGTGAAGAAATCAGCTTCGTTGTCGCTGACATCCCTGGCCTGATCGAAGGCGCGCACACCGGAGCCGGCCTGGGTACGCAATTCCTGCGTCACATTGAGCGTACGCGTTTGCTGGTGCACCTGGTGGATGTTTCTGACGCGAGCGGCCGGGACGACGTAATCAAAGATGTGGAAGTCATCCTCGGCGAGTTGTCCAGCTTCGGCGCCGATCTCGAGAAGAAGCCCATGCTGATGGTGGCGTCGAAGATCGACGTTGCCAATCCCGACAAACTCAAGAAGCTGAAGCAGTGGTGTACGCGCAAGAAGCTCAAGCTCTTTCCGATTTCCGCCGTGACGGGCGAGGGCATCGACAAACTCAAGTACGCGATGGCTGAAGAAGTGGAGCAGGTCCGGAAGACCCGGGCTGCCGAAGTAGCGGAAGTAACCCAAGATTGACCGAGAAGCGCGCCCGCTGAATCGAAAGAAAGCAGCTTGAAGGCCTGAAAATCCCTCAGATGCGCGGCTCCCAGCCCTTTTCGTATTCCCGGCTCCACATCTTCATCGCATCGGGATCATTCTGAATGTGTCCGCTGGCCGGATCGATTTCCAGTTCTCGCTTCACTTCCCACGCGATGTTCGAAAGCTGCAGCATCGTCACCGCGACATTGCCGGTGGAAATCGGCGCGTTGAGCCTGTCGCCCTTGCGGATGGCGCCGATGAAGTTGGCAAAGTGGGCATCGGTCATGGAATCGCGGCCAACGAGGTCAGCGGATGAGGTCGTGCCTCCGGTCTTGTGCTGGCTCGTTCGCGCACCATCGAGATCGTAGATTTCGTAGCCGTCGCGATCGACGACGACCGTGCCGGTCGTGCCCATGATGGCGCAGCCGCGATCGCGCCCGTAGTACTTCATCCCCTGGCAGCTCTTTCCCTCCCAGGTAAGCATTTTGCCGTCGTAGTCGAAACTGGTCACAAGGGTGTCGAAGAACTGCCAGTCGTCGTGGAAATGAAATCTGCCGCCGGATGAAGTCACGCGTTTTGGATAATCCACCCCGAGCGCCCAACGGCAAACGTCGACCTCGTGGGTACCGTTGTTCAGCGTTTCGCCGGTACCGTAGATCCTGAACCAGTGCCAGTTGTAGGGGTGCAGGTTGTCGCGGTAGGGTTGGCGCGGCGCCGGTCCCTGCCACAGGTCCCAATCGAGTGTTGCCGGAACGGGCGCTACCTTTCCCGTGCCGATCGACTTTCTCACATTGCTGTACCAGGCCTTCGCGAAATAAGGAGTGCCGATCAAGCCGGAATGGATTTTGTCGACGACCTCAATCGTGTGCTCGGAGGAGCGCTGCTGCGTTCCCATCTGCACGAGCTTCCCGTATTTCTTCTGCGCCGCGAGCAGCATCTCGCCTTCGGCCGGATTGTGGCTGCACGGCTTCTCCAGATAAACATGCTTGCCCGCCTGAAGGGCGGCGATCGCCATGGGCGCATGCCAATGGTCGGGAGTGGCAATCGCGATGGCGTCCACGTCCTTGCGCTCCAGGATCTTGCGGAAATCCGTAACTGCCTCCACCGGTTCGCCCATCTCCTTCCGCGTCTGGGTGGCAAACTTTTCGAGAATCGCACGATCCACATCACAGACATGGGAAATACGAGCTGCATTCTTGTTCGCCTTGAGAGATGACAGGTGGGCATAGCCTCGCCCATTCAATCCGGCAATGGCAAACGTCAGGCGCTCGTTCGATCCGGCGATCTGTGCATAGCTCCGTGCGGTCGTTTCCACAGCCATGCCGGCCGCGCTCACGGCCAGGGCATCGAGAAATTCGCGTCTTGTGATCATCGTCGTTCCTCGCGTTGCGCAATCGAGAGTCGCCGAGCCGAAAAGAAGGCCGTCGTAGTCAGCAGGAGAGCCCGGCTTTGGCCAGAGTCTTCTTCAATCCCTCCATGCTGATTCGCGTCGAGGCTTCCGGCGTGCCGGCTCCGCGCCAGTGAGTTTCCAGACTGACACCAGAATGGAAGCCGTCACGTTCGAGAGCCTGGAACTGGCCGACCCAGTCCACAATGCCTCCCCCAACCGGAGCCCAATCGTATTTGCCGTCGGGTTGGCGCACAACATCCTTGCAGTGGCAATGCCCGATGCGATCCTTCGGCAGCAGGCGGTAGCCGTCGGGATAGGGAACACTACCTGCCGCGGCCGCGTTTCCGGGATCCCAGTTCAGCATGAAATTCTGGTTAGGCACTGCTTTCAGCATCGCGGCTGATTCCTCGCCTGTTGCTGTATTGCAGGACATCTCGTTTTCGAGCACGAGTGTGAGATGGTCCTTGGCGCACCGTTCAGCCGCCTGCCGCAGCTTGGCGTTGATCGCGGCGCGATACGGTTTCTGGTCATCAAGCCGCCAGTAGTCGAAGCAACGGATCCGGTCGGTCTCAAAGCTCTGCGCCAGGCCAATGCAGTGTTCCAGGAGCTTGTCCTGGGCGGCAGCGTCGAAATCGGCGTGGAACTGGTCCCGCCGTTCGCTTTGCTTCGACAGTGGTGCCCCGGGCCAATCGGTCTTGAACAGTGGGCTGGCAATATCCGTCACACGCAACTTGTGTTCTTTCAGGATCTTCTTTGCCTCTTTCACTTCCTTCGCATTAAACGCGGTCACGTTCTTATCCCACATCGAGCGCAATTCGATCCATTGCAGACCGAAGTCGACCGACACAATCCTGCAAGCCTTCTCGAAGTCCTGTGTGATCTCGTCGTTGATCACGGAGAGCCGAAACGGGCATTCGGACTTACCCGCCGCGAGCGAAAGGGCGTCGCCCTTGCCGATGGCCGAAAGCATCCCTATCCCGAGTCCGGCCCGGCCGAGGTCGGCAAGCATCTTCCGTCGTGTGTATGCCACGTTCACCTACTTTCCGATACAGAACGTTCCGAAGATCAGGTTGAGGATGTCGTCCGTAGTGGTCGCTCCGGTGATTTCATCGAGCGGGCGCAGGGCGCTATACAGGTCGAGCAGCAGCATTTCGTGCGGGACGTGAGCTGCGACTGCATTGGCGGCGGCTGTGAGGGCCGCCAGCGAATCGGCAACCAGCTTTTGATGACGAACGTTGGTCAGGAAGCCGCTCTCGATCTGCGGGCCGGCTTCTCCACCGACGTGCTTGAGGATCGCCGCGCGCAGTTCTGAAATTCCCTCGCCGGTAAGGGCCGAAGTACGGACCTGCGGTACCTGAGAGCTGAGGCCTGAGAGCTGGGAGCTGCCCAGATCGCTTTTGTTCTCCACCATAATCGCTGCGCGTCCCTGGATCTGCGCCAGCAGCTCGCGATCTTCGTCAGAGGCCGGTTGCGTGGCATCGAGCACCACCAGGACCAGGTCCGCGTCAGCGAGAGCTTCCATCGATTTACGGATGCCAATGCTCTCGGCTTCATCGAGTGCGCGGCGGAGGCCCGCCGTATCCACCAGTTGCACAGGAATTCCACCGATGGCCACCGTTTCGCTAACCAGGTCGCGCGTGGTGCCGGGTTGCGCGGTGACGATGGCGCGTTCGCGCTCCACCAAGCGGTTGAACAGGCTCGATTTGCCCACATTGGGGCGACCTACAATCGCCAGCGTCAGGCCCTCATGCACGATCTTGCCGTAGGCGAAGCTTGCGGCCAGTTGTTCAAGCGGCTGCCGGACCTCCGCGATGAGTTCAAGAATCGTGGCATCGGGGGCCACGGAAACGTCATCTTCGGCAAAGTCAATGCCGGCTTCGAGCAGCGCGATCAGTTCGACCAGCCGCGCCTTGATCGGCTTGAGGCGTTTTGACAGCGAGCCTTCGAGCTGCTGCGCGGCCACTTTCGCCTGGAAGAGAGTTTGCGAGTCGATAAGGTCGCGGACCGCCTCGGCTTGCGTGAGATCCAGGCGGCCATTCAGAAACGCGCGCATGGTGAACTCGCCCGGTTCAGCCAGGCGTGCGTTGGCCGCCAGCGAAAGTTCTGCGATACGCCGAAGCACGACCGGCGAGCCGTGTGCGGAGATTTCGACGATGTCGTCGGTCGTGTAGGAATGCGGCTTGGCGAAGTAGGTGACGACCACCTCGTCGATCTTCACCGCTTGCGCATCGATCAGTTCCCCAAATACCGCCCGACCGGGTTCGAGCGGATGCTTCAGCCGCAGCATCGGCTCGGCAATCGCCCGTGCCTGCGGCCCGGCCAGCCTGACGACTCCAATGCCTCCGCGTCCTGGAGGAGTGGCGATGGCAACAATCGTGTCGTCGAGATTCACAGGAGCATTCTAGCCGTCAGAGTCTGGGGCGGACATTCCTGTCCGCCCATGAGGCTAGTTTCTCGCGGGCAAGGAGTGCCCGCGCCACACCATCACTGCTAGCTACGCCGCTGCCCGTGCGGGAATTGGTTGCGAGCAGTGAGCGCAGCGCTTGGCGTCGATCGGGATCTCGCTCAGGCATTCGGGGCACTTCTTCGTCGTCGGATCGGCCGGCGCCGGCGCCTTGCGCATGCGCGCGACCAGGGCATTGATGGGCGTGACCACGAAGAAATAGATGGCCGCGGCGATCAGCAGGAAGTTCACGACTGCAGTGATGAACGCGCCGATCGGAAAGGCTGTGGACCCGATGGTGAACGCTACCGCGGTGAAATCTGGCTTGCCGACGAGCAGCGCGATGAGTGGCTCAATCAGCGACTTGACCAGCGAGGTGACAACGCCGCCAAAGGCCGCACCGATCACGATACCGACCGCCATGTCCACAACGTTGCCGCGCAGAATGAATTGCTTGAAGCCGGAAAGCATAGGGCCTCCTCAGGATGGAATGGGCGCAAATCTATATGGTGACCGTCGGATAGGTCAAGCTCACATATCACACTGCTTGGACAGTGTTACGGCGGACGTCGCGTGCGCCTCAGATCCGCATCGGCATCACGATGTAGCGGTACTTGTACTCTTCGCCTTCGGCCGGGCGGAACTGGCCGGCGGACTGCGCATCTTTAAGCTCCAGCTTCACCTCGCCCGCACCGGTTGCCTTGATGAAGTCGGTCAGGTACTGGGCGTTGAAGCCGATGGTCATCGGCTCGCCGTTATAAGCGACTTCCAGCGAATCCTCAGACTCGCCCGAGTCGGTGGTGGCGGAGAGCTTCAGCTCGCCTTTCTCCAGGCGCATGCGCACGGCGTGGGAGCGCTCGTCGGCAAACTGCGCGACGCGCGAAATGGCGGCGCCGAGTTCATCTCCGTGCACGGAGATTGACTTGTTGATGTCCTTCGGCAGCACGGCTTCGTAGTTCGGGAACTGCCCGGTAAGCTGGCGTGACGTCAGCAGGCGCGGGCCGATGCGGAAGTAGAGGGTGGATTCATCCTTGGCAAACTCAATCGTCTCAGCATCTGTCGAGTCGAGCAGAGTCTTGAGTTCGTCCATGGCCTTCTTTGGGACGAGTGTTTTCAACTCACCCGACACGCCGTCAAACTTCTCACCGGGGCGCTCGATATGCGCTAGGCGGTGACCATCTGTTGCGACCATGGTGATTGACTCAGGCTTAAGCACCATCAACGCGCCGTTGAGCGTGTAGCGGGATTCTTCTGTGGCGATCGCAAAGCCAGTCTTGGCGATCATCGACCGCAGCACGCCTGAGGGTATCTTTACAACCCCTGCAGACGGGAAGACCGGTAGCGTGGGGAAATTTGACCGTGCCATGCCAACCATCTTGGTATTCGACCGTCCGCAACGGATACTGACCCAGTGGTTCTCCATCAGACGGACTGTGATGTCAGCGTCCGGCAGCAGCTTTACGTAGTCGTAGAGCTTGCGAGCGGGAACTGTGCAAGCGCCTTCCTTCTTGACCTTGGCAGTACAGGCTGTCCGCAGACTGAGATCGAGATCGGTGGCTGTCAGTGTGAGTTGATCGCCTGCAGCTTCGAACAGATAGTTCGAGAGGATAGGAATCGTGGTCTTGCGCTCGACCACGCCCTGGGTTGCAGTCAGTTCACGGAGCAGTTCGAATTTGCTGATCGTGAGTTCCATGGTTCCCGTCGCCACGGCAGGAGCAACTTCCACCGGCATATGAGGCTCTCCCGACTCTACTTCTATTTCTTCCTTATATCAAAAGCTTAAACCATAAAACCAGCAGTAACCGTAGGGGCTGCGGAGAAGTGGAAAACCTGTCCAGGTCCCATCCGCTCAATCGGTTCCGAGGGCCGTGTTCATGTGAAGGACAGGTCCCAGTTGCAGTGGAAGCAGAAGCAGTTCGAGTACTGAATCTATTCCGCGGTTCCTGTCCCCCACAGGTTCCACAAGCACTCCACAACCGGTGGGCTGGAAGACTGGCCGGTGGAGTGGAAAAAGCGGCGCAAACCTGTATCTATGCGCCCAGCTGCTCGGTCAATTTATTGAGCAGCCTGTTCAAATCCTTGTCGGCCTTACGGACCTCTTCGATCTTCTCCACGGAGTGCAGCACCGTGGTGTGGTGTTTGCCACCGAACTGCCGTCCAATCTCCGGCAGCGAAGCTTCCGTCAGATGCTTGGCTAGATACATTGCGATCTGCCGTGGATACACGATCGACCGCGAGTTGTTCTTGGCTTTGATCTCTACCAGCCGCAATCCGAATTGCTCCGCCACTGCCTTCTGAATGGACTCGATCGTCACCCGCCGGGCCTGGGAGTCGATGAAGTTCTTGAGCACCTGCTGCGTGTACGGCAGCGTGATCTCCGCGCCGATCAGCGAGGAGTGTGCCACCAGCCGGATCAGGGCGCCCTCGAGTTCGCGCACGTTCGACCGGATGTTGGAAGCGATGAAAAGCGCCACATCGGTCGGCAGCGTGACCTTTTCCTGTTCGGCCTTCTTCTGAAGAATTGCAACCTTTGTTTCCAGGTCCGGCGGCTGGATGTCAGCGATCAAGCCCCACTCGAAACGGCTGCGCAAGCGATCCTCGATCTCCGCCAGTTCCTTCGGCGGACGGTCGCTGGCAATCACGATCTGCTTCAGAGACTCGTGCAGCGCGTTGAACGTATGGAAGAACTCTTCCTGCGTCCGCTCCTTCTGGGCCAGAAACTGGATGTCGTCGATCAGCAGCACGTCGACATTGCGGAACTTGTCGCGGAAGCTGGTCATCTTGTCGTAGCGCAGCGAGTTGATCATCTCGTTGGTGAACTTCTCGCTGGAGACATAGCAGATGGCCGACTGCGGCGAGCGCAGCTTGATCTCGTGGCCGATCGCCTGCATGAGATGCGTTTTGCCCATGCCGACGCCGCCGTACAGGAAGAGCGGGTTGTAGGCCTTCGACGGGCGCTCCGCAACCGCCTGGCAAGCCGCGTGCGCGAACTGGTTGCCGCTGCCGATGACGAACGCGTCGAAGGTGTAGCGGGGATTCAGTTGCGCGGCACTGTCCCAGTCGAAGCGGGCCTGAGTCTGAAACGACGCCGCCCCTGAAGGTGCGCTGGACGCAGTCATGGAGAGCCCGCCGTTGTGGCGGATCGGCGTGTTCGAAGGATCGTCCTCAGAAGTGACGAACTTCACGTCCTGAAATTCGAGCCCCAGGTTGTCGATGGCTTCCTGGATGAGATCGGCATACTTGTCGCCGACGTGGCGAAACTCTGCAGTGGGGATCCGGACAAAGAGAATGCCGTTGCTGGCGTGGCTGTAGCGGGTGGGCTTCAGCCAGGTGTCGTAGGAATGGCGATTGATTTTCTTTTCCAGCGCATCGAGGATGCGCACCCAAGGATTCGGAATGATGGCGGAACTGGAGACGGACATGTTTTTCAAAAATAGCGGGCCACCGGTGAAGGCGCACCCGGGATAAAGACCGATCTGGCTATGAATTCTTTCTTACCGCAGAGCAGCTACAGTGTTTGCTGTACTGGTTGCCTTGGTGAAATTCACAACGGAGACGAACGGCATACTAGCACAAAAAATTTCGCCGCGTCGGTGCCGATCCGAAAAAATTTTCTGCGCGGTGTCTCATCGAACCGCGATTTGTTCTCTCTGTCAAGTGTCGAGAAACTAACTGCCGAAAAAGAGTGCAATTCAATTGCAGAAGGCAGAAGTCAAATTGCGGAAGTTCATGGCTGCTGGGGAAGCTAGCGCCGCGGATGCCGCTCTGGGCGCGCAGTTCCGCGGTAATCGCCGGGATAGACGACGACCGAACGCCGCCCCCCCTCGCCGTCGCTCTCGGTGCGCAAATCTCTTTCGTCGCGCAGAGCGAGATGTACGATGCGCCGCTCGCGTGAGGACATCGGCGCGAAGCGATACGGTTCGCCGGTGCGCCGCACTTTGTCGGCGGCGGCGCGAGACGCCAGCTGTAATTCCTCAATTCGAAGCGAGCGAAAATTCTTGCAGTCGAACCAGACTTTCTCGTGTTCGTTGCCTTGCAGGCGCAGGATTTCCGTCCCCAGTAATTCGAAGGAACGCAGCAGTTCCCCGCCGCGTTCGAGCAGAAGAGCCGAATCGGGTCCCGCGAACTCTACCAGGATTTCGGGGTGTTCCCAGTCCCGTTGTTCGGCGATGGGAGGATCGACGGTGATCCGGTACTTCAGCCTGAACCCGCCGTTGGTGATCACGACCTGGAGGAATTCTCCAAGCTTTTTCGCAGCGGCGACTTTGTCGGTGATTGGCATGTCGTTTTAGCTTTCCGCTCCCAACTCTCAGCTCTCAGCAATCCCAGGTTGCCAGCAGCTCGCAGCTCGAAGCTCGTAGCTCATTTCTTTCTCGCCCGCTTCTCCATCATCTCGCGCATTTCGCGTCCCAGCTTGGTGCGGTTCATCACCGACTGCTGCACGATCCCGATCAGGTTGCCCACCGACCAGTAGAGGCAAAGGCCCGCGGCCAGGTTCCAGCTGATGATTCCCAGCATGCCCGGCATCATGATGTTCATCATCTTCTGCTGCGCCGGGTCCATGCCAGCCTGCGGAGTCATGCGCTGCATGAAGAGCATGGTGACGATAATAGCGATGGGCAGCAGATGCCACGGATCCGGCGCCGAGAGGTCGCGCACCCATCCCCATGGCGCATGGCGCAGATCGATCGCGACGCCGAGCATCCGGTAGTACGCGAACAGAAACGGCATCTGGATCAGCAGCGGCAAACATCCCCCCGCCGGATTCACGCCTTCCTTCTTGTACAGTGCCGAAACTTCCTGATTCATCTCAGCTTTGCGCGGGTCGCGCAGGCTGTACTTCTTGTATTTCTCCTGGATCGCCTTGATCTGCGGCGCGACGCGCTGCATCTTCAGCATGGATTTCATCTGCGACAGTCGCAATGGCAGCAGCGCCAGGTTGATGATCAGCGTCTGGATCACGATCGCCCAGCCCCAGTTGGCGATGATGTGGTTGTAGGTCCACTTCAGCCACAAGAAGAGGGGACGGGCAATCAAGCCCAGCCAGCCGAAGTCAACGATGGAGCGTAAATCGGGCTCAGCACCGGTGATCGCCGGAACCGGAACCGACTCCAGAACCGGCAGCGCCTTGGGACCGACGAAGAGACGGGCCGCGGAGGGGCCCTTCAGGTTGCCCACCGCCGCGCCATACACGTCCACCTTGTCGTGCTGCTTGTCGTTAGGATCGGACGGGTTGCGCGGAATCTCGATCTGGTTGCGCAGCGTCACCAGAGCGGCGTTCTGCGGATCCTGCGGCAGGAAGACGGCGGCAAAGTACTGGTCGGAAACCGAGGCCCATTGGAACGGACCCTGAATGGTGTTGCCGCCAACGACTTTGATCGCGGGGAACACGGTCCAGCCGTTGGCCAGCCGCTCCACTTTGCTGTCGTTCTGGAATGCAATCTGGCTGGACGCAAAAGTCGCGGGAGTCGTCTGGTCGCCGAAACCTTCCGGCCACATCGGGAATGCCGTAACTTGCGCGCCCTTCACCTGCACGAGAGTCTGAATATCGACGACGTAGCTGTGATCGAACTTGTACGTCTTCTTGACGGCGATGTCGGAGTCGGCGTATTCGAAGCTGATCTCGGCCGGTGCTCGAGAACCGGTGCTGTTCACCACATACAGCGCCGAGTTCAACTTGTTGCGCAGCGTCTCGTCGTAGCTCCAGAGCGACAGTGGATAGCCGAACTTCTGTGCCGCCGTCGCATTCACCAGCTCCAGGGGCTTGTCCTTGTCATCGGTGTACTGCTTGAGAATCCACGATTTCACCTGACCGCCGCGGTTGGTGAAAACGATGCGGTAAAGATCATTCTCGATGACGGTCTCAGATTGGTTCGCAGCCTGCTTCGCCGCCGGAACGGGCGCATTCTGCGGCCCTGGTTTCGCGACGGACGCGGCTGCCTGGCTCTGCATTCCCGCCTGGCTCTGCGGCGCGGGCTGGCTCTGGGTCTGGGTCTCGGCCGGCTTTGGCGCTGGCGGCTGCGGCAGGTACTTCTTGAAGACGGTCTGGAACAGCATGATGACCAGGAAGGTCAGCGCAAAGACGAGGAGCAGCTTGCGCTCCGTTCCCGGTTCCTGCTGAGGATTGTGATATTCGGCCAAGGTAACTCGTCGTCGGTTCTTTAACCTAAGTCAAAAATCAGAAGTCAAATTGAAGAAGTGAACCCAACTTCGCCCTGATGCGGCCCAACTTCTACAGTTTGACTTCTGATTTTTGCATTCCTGACCACCGGATCGTATCCGCCCTTCACAAACGGATGACAGCGCAAGAGCCGTGCCGCCGCCATCCATACGCCCCGAAGCACGCCGAAACGCTCCACCGCCTCCATCGCATACTCCGAACAAGTCGGCACGTAGCGACAGGAGGGCGGAAACGCCGGAGAAATCCAGCGCTTGTAGAGCCGCAACATCCAGAGTGCGAGAGCCTTCATTTCTCTGCCATCTTTCCGGCAATGACATCGAACGCCCGGCTGACTTCTTCCATGAGGACGGGAAACGCCGCGGTCAAAACCGACTTCTTGGGATTGATGACGACATCCACCAATCCGCCAAGCCGTGAGCGCTGCAACCGGACCGCTTCGCGCATCCGCCGCCGGATGCGGTTGCGGGCGACCGCTCCCCCAAGGACCCGTCCGACCGTAAATCCGATGCGCGCTCCACCCTCCGCCCGCCGCAGATAGAACACGGTCATGTGAGGAGAAAAGTGACGCCGTCCCTGCTTATATACGCGGTCGAAGTCCGAATGTTTCAGCAGACGCGCTGGGCGGGGGAACTTCGCCCCGGCCCGTACCACGGGTTGACTTACACTCCGGTTCGGAGCGTCTGCGCTCACCAACTTATAAATCCTGCACCAATGACGGGCTCACGTCCCGTAAGTGGGGAAAAGGCTACTCGCGGAAACCCGGCTTCACCGAGACGCGCTTGCGTCCCTTGGCCCGGCGGCGCGACAGCACCTTGGCTCCGCTCTTAGTCTTCATTCGAGTCCGGAACCCGTGCTTTTTCGAGCGCTTGCGCCGGTTGGGTTGAAATGTACGTTTGGGCATGAAAAATCCCTGCTCCTGATTGAATCAACTGCCGAAAGGCAAACAGAAAGTATAAATGACTCGCGGCGGGCGCGGCAAACGACCCCAGACTGATCTGAGGCTCTTCGGAGGCGGAAAGATCCGGTTTGGCGACTCAAAAATCCTCGTCAGCCCGCGCGTTCTGGCGTACCATTCCATTTTCCCGGGGAGGCACGCATGCCCAAGCGGAATCTTCGATTTCCCCGCCGCTTGTTCGTCGCGGCGCTGAGTCTTACCGTCTTATTTCTTCTCTCGTGGCCGGCGGTGTCGCAGGAAAAGCAAGGACCTATTGTCCTGGAGCTTGATCACGTTTCGATATGCGGACCCGATCTTGACGCTCTTCGCCAGGCCTTCACCGACGTCGGCATGACGCCCGACTTCGGAGGCCCGCACGGCAATGGCATCACGCAGATGGCGCTGATCGGACTGAACGATCAGTCGTACATCGAGTTGATCGCACCGGTCAAAGCGGGCGCACCGGATGGCTCGGAATGGGCGCAGTTCATGGGTGGCGGCGGCGAGGCCTGCGCCTGGGCCGTCGGTACCAATGTCCTGCTCGAATATGCCGATCGCCTCAAGAAGTCCGGCATCGCGGTGGCGGAGCCGAAACGCGGCAACCGCAAGCGGCCCGACGGCATGAATATCGAGTGGATTACAGCTCAGGTCGGACCGGGAGCTCCCGGCTCGCTGCTCCCGTTCATGATCGAGGACCAGACACCCCGCACCTGGCGGGTGCAGGCCTCGGAGAGCATGAAGAGCGCGCCGGTGTTTGGCGTGGAGAACGTCATCCTGGGCGTCAGCAACCTCGATGCCGCCATCGCTCTCTTCCGCAAGGCTTACGGATGGTCGGAGCCGCTCACGGAAAGCCAGAAGGATTTCGGCAAGCTCGCCTACTTCCCAGGCGAGCCAGTGATTCTCGCCGCGCCGTCCGGCGGCGGCTGGCTCGCGGATCGCATCAGCAAGTACGGCGAGAGTCCGGTCGGCTACCTGCTGGGCACGCAGGACTTCACCGCCGCGCAGAAGAAGTACAAGCTCTCCGGCAACAAGACTTGGTTTGGCCAGAGAGTCGGCTGGTTCGACCAAGTCAAGCTCAAAGGCGCGCGCGTGGGAGTGATTGGGCAGTAGATGTGTGGGCGGACATTTTTTGTCCACCCGCTGGCGCAGGGGAGTCAGGACGGTCTCCTGATGACTGCCCACTGGCCACTGGCCACTTCAACTGCTACCATCGCCCAGAGTGGCGCTCACGAAGGACAATCCCAACCTCAAAGACCGCCTCGTTTCCGCCGCGCCGGTCGAGGACGATTCATCGTTTGAACTCAAGCTGCGCCCGCAGCGCCTGGGCGAGTTCATCGGACAGAGCAAAGTCAAAGAGAACCTGTCTGTCGCCATCGAAGCCGCCAAGTCGCGCGGCGAAGCGCTCGACCACGTATTGCTCTACGGACCTCCCGGCCTAGGCAAGACCACGCTGGCCAACATCATCGCCAATGAACTCGGTGTCGCTTTCCAGCAGACTTCTGGTCCCACGCTGCAAATCAAGGGTGACCTGACCGCGATCCTCACCAATATTCGCGACAAGCAGGTCCTCTTCATCGACGAAGTGCACCGCCTGCAGCCCGCGCTCGAAGAGATCCTCTATTCTGCCCTCGAGGACTACAAGCTCGATATCATGATCGGGCAGGGCCCGTCCGCGCGCACGCACACCATGGACGTGAAGCCGTTCACGTTCATCGGCGCAACGACGCGCGCGGGACTGCTCTCCTCACCCCTGCGCTCGCGGTTCGGACTCCTGTTACGCCTTGAGTTCTATTCGCATGAGGACCTGCGGATCATCGTCGAGCGCTCAGCGGAAATTCTGGCCGTAAGCATCGACCGTCCCGGAGCCCTCGAGATTGCCAGCCGCTCCCGCGGCACGCCGCGCATTGCCAACCGCCTGCTGCGGCGGGTGCGTGACTACGCTCAGGTTCGCGCCGGCGGCAAGATTGATCAAGCGACCGCCCAGGCCGCGCTCTCCATGCTCGAAGTCGACCGGCACGGCTTCGACGAAATCGATCGCAAGTTGCTCCTGACCATCATCGAGAAATATCAGGGCGGTCCGGTGGGGGTTGGCACGCTCGCCGCTGCCCTGGCCGAGGAACCCGACGCCATCGAAGAAATCTATGAGCCGTTCCTGATCCAGATCGGATTTCTCAACCGCACGCCCCGTGGGCGCATCGCTACCCAGTTGGCCTACGAACATTTCGGAATCACGCCCACTCGCCGGCAAAGCTCGCTGTTCTGATTCTTCCTGGCTCCTGCGCCACTTGCCTGTCGTGACACGTGCAGTGAAAGCCCCGTGCAGCGCGCCATTCGAGGTGCCTGGCGGCATCTGTCCAGTAACTAGCGCCTGAACCCAAGGTCACATAACACACACTGACAAAAGGTAGGCTTCTGTTGTATGGTCGTCACTCAAGCTGTCTGAGGGGGCAGCCAGCACGCGAGGGTGTTTTTCGTGTCCCGATCCATTGGGTTGCAGTCGCTACTGTCCCTGATCGTAATGGTGCTCCCCTTCCGGGGATCGGCCCAGACGACTCCGTCCGGCGCCACCGAACCTTCGCAAACCCAAGCCGCTCCCCAACGTCTGGCTGCCGGCGCCAACCGCACCAATACGCTGGTCATTCCGCGTCTGGCCCGCGGCCCTCAGTTGGAAAACTTCCTCACGATGGCGCCGGAAGGTGAAGCCGCCCTGGCCATGGCCAAGGTCACGCAATTCCTTCAGCGCGAGCCCCACGACGGCGACCCGGTGACGCAGCCCACCGAGGCCTATCTTGGATACGACGAGAAGAACCTCTACGCGGTGTTTGTCTGTCACGACGATCCTGCCAAGATTCGCGCCCACGAAACGCGCCGCGAAGACTTCGACGGCGATGACTCGGTCGAGATCATGCTCGATACGTTTCATGACCGGCGCCGCGCTTATGTCTTCCAGGTCAACCCGAAGGGAGTGCAGTGGGACGCGATCTGGACCGAGGCCTCCTACGCCGATACGGGAGGCAATTTCGACACGTCCTTCGATACGCTCTGGTACAGCAAGGGCAAAGTTACAGCGCAGGGATTTGTCGTCTGGATCGCAGTTCCGTTCCGCAGCTTGCGCTTCTCGTCCGCTCCGGACCAGACCTGGGGCGTTGTCCTGTTGCGTGAGATTGCCCGCGAAAACGAGAAGGCTTTCTGGCCGCATATCTCGATCAACCAGGATGGGAGGCTTGGGCAGGCCGCTACCGTCAACGGGCTGAAGGGAATTTCGCCGGGGCGCAACATTCAGTTGATTCCATACGGCCTGATGAACTCATTTCACAGCGTTGACGATCGCGGTCCCTTCGCGCCCTGCGCGGCCAGCCCGGACGGTTGCGCGCGCTTTCAGAATCGCGCTATCGGGGGGACAGCCGGTGTCGACGGCAAAATCATTCTGAATGACAGCCTCGTTCTCGATGTCACGGCGAATCCCGATTTCAGCCAGGTCGAGTCCGATGAGCCGCAGGTCACAGTCAACCAGCGTTACCGCGTGTATTTTCCGGAGAAGCGGCCGTTCTTTATCGAAAACGCCGACTACTTCCGCACGCCGATCGACTTGTTCTTCACCCGCAACATCGTCGAGCCCGACGCCGGCATCCGCCTGACCGGCAAAGCCGGTCCCTACTCGCTCGGGATTCTGGCGGTTGACGACCGTGCTGCAGGCCTGGCTGTCGCGACCGATGACCAGCTCTTCAAAGAACGCGACTACTTCACCATCGCCCGCGTGTCCCGCGACATTTTCAAGCAATCAAGCATCGGCGTCATCTATACGGATTGGGAGTTTCCGGCCGCCAACAGCTTCAACCGCATCGGTGGCGTCGACTCCCGGCTCAAGTTCACGCCCAACCTGATCGCCACGCTGCAGGGAGTCGTGAGTTCCAGCAGTTTCGGGGGAACGTACTACGCCGGCCCGGCGTACAAGACCGACTTAACCTATACAAGTCGCCATTTCTTTCAGGAGGGCACCTACAACGACGTCAGCTCGAACTTCGTCACCGTACCGGGTTTCGTGAATCGCGTGGATCTCCGGGAGTACCGCAACGATACCTCATATTCCTTTCGGCCCAAGAAGGGACCGGTCGTCAGTTGGGGCCCGGAACTTATCGGGCATTGGGCCTGGGATCACACCGGCCTGCGGCTGGACACCGACTACGACCCATTGCTGGTCATCTACTTGAAGCGCCAAACCCGAATCGTCCTATACCCCTACCAGGAACTCCGCGAGCGCCTTAGGCCCCAGGACGGCTATGGCCTATTGCAGAATCAGGATTTTCACGAGCACTTTAGCGGAGTGAACTTCTACAGTGCACCCATTTCCCAATTCACACTAGGCGGGGAATACTTCTGGGGGGATGCCGTCAATTTCGTTTACGGTCTGGATCCGGACCAGCCCCGCTATGCCGTACCCTACCTCGCGCGCTTTGATCAGGCCGGAGCAGTCGCAACCATCCATCCGTTCACACGGCTTAAAGTGGATAACACATACCTTTTCAGCCGTCTGCGGACCCGCGAGAACAATGATGCCATCTTTAACAATCACATCCTGCGCAGTAAATGGAACTGGCAGTTCACGCGAGAGCTCTCGCTGCGCGCTATCTTCCAGTACAGCGCGAACCTGACGCGCAACCTGCCAGGCGGTCCAAGTAACACTTATCCCTTGACCTATCTGCCAACTGCGAAAACTTTCAACACTGACGTGCTGATCACATATCTGCTGCATCCCGGGACCGCTCTCTACGTTGGATACAACACGAATCTTCAGAATTTGGATCGCGGGCTGGCGATCGATCGCAACCTTGGCGGCATTCGACGTTCTCCTGAATTCATGAATGATGGCCGTTTGTTTTTCGTGAAAATTTCGTACCTGTTTCGATTCTAGAGTGGAAGGCTAACTAACCCGGAGAGACAAACATGTTAAAGAAACTCGTATGGTTCTTGTTGTTGTGGTCGGTGACGTTCGGTGCCGTTGTAGTCGCACGGGGCGACGGAAACTGCCGCTGTCTCATGCAGGATCGGTGGGGCAACTGCAAGATGCGGATCTGCGATTAAGTACGCATTTGACTTCCGCGCGCGCAATCTGCGTTAATTTCCGGTCACCCAAAGTTTTTTTAAAGACCAGACTTCTCTCGTCCCGGAGATCGTAATGCGCGACGTCATCGCTACCGACCAGGCGCCCAAGGCGATTGGTCCCTACTCGCAGGCCATCAAGGCCAACGGTCTGATCTTCACTTCGGGCCAGGTTGCGCTCGATCCCGCAACGCAGCAGGTGATCGCGGGCGATGTTGCCGCGCAGACCGATCGCGTGCTAAAGAATTTGTCCGCGGTCTTGCAGGCGGCGGGCAGCAGTCTCGACAAAGCTCTGCGTTGCACTGTGTTCCTGAAGAACATGGGAGACTTCGCAGCCATGAACGGAGTGTACGGACGTTACTTCAAACAATCTCCGCCGGCGCGCTCGACTGTCGAGGTCGCGCGCTTGCCGAAAGATGTGCTGGTCGAAATTGATGTGATCGCGCTGGCATGATGGGATTGCAGAAGTCAGAAATTCAGATTGCAGCAGTGAAACCTATGAAGTGAGGGAATCATGAAAAAAGTTATTCTGATCGCGTTCGTTGTTATGTGTTCGATTCTCGTCCTTGGCCAGACGGCCAAGAAGGCATCCCCCGCCAAGCCAACGGCTGCCCGGCCAGCGGCTGCCGGCCCTACCCACGTCACCGGGCCCGGCGTGAAAACGCCGTCCGGTCTGCAGTACTGGGACATCAGGAAAGGCACAGGCGCCGAAGCTCACAGCGGCCAGAAGGTCAAAGTTCACTACACAGGATGGCTCACCACCGGCAAGAAGTTCGACAGTTCGGTGGGAGGACCGCCCTTCAGCTTCAAGATTGACGCCGGCGACGTGATCAAAGGATGGGATGAAGGCGTGGCCGGAATGCAAGTCGGCGGCAAGCGGCAGCTCCGCATCCCGCCGAACTTGGCCTATGGCGAAAAGGGATATCCCGGCGTGATCCCACCGAACGCGACGCTAATCTTTGATGTGACGCTGGTCAGCGTGCAGTAGCTACGCTTTGACAACCTTGCCGCTGCGCAGGCAGGACGTGCACAC
>DATIWL010000050.1:0-11309 GCA_035519435.1 Terriglobales bacterium | reverse complement strand
CCTGAGCGGATACTCGTCGGCGTATTACACCTACATGTGGGACAAGGTCATCGCGGAAGATTTCTTCGATCAGTTCGATCAGAACAAGCTGCTCTCGGGCGACGCTCCGATGCGCTACCGGCGCGTGGTGCTGGAGCCGGGCGGATCGATGTCGGCCAATGACCTGGTGAAGAACTTCCTGGGACGTCCGCAGAACATGACTGCCATGGAGCACTGGATGAGCGAGGAATTCGATGGCGCGTCGGGTGGGGCGGAGAAGGCGGTGAACTGAGTTGGTCTACTTAGACCGTAAGGGTTCTAATTTTGTTAAATACCTGACTTTGAACTCTTCGCCTTTCTCGTCGTAAAAGAATGTCAGTATGTCACTTCCTTGCCGCGCTAGTTCCGCACGGTCACGAAGCCAACCCGCGATCTGTGGAAGTGCAGCGCTGAGAACGTATTGTTTCACTCGGTGACGAATCAACCGCGGCACCGGCTGCACGACAATCTCCCAACGGTACTGGGGTGGGCGCTGATATAGGGCTGAAATCGGCCAGTTCTCCGCAGGCCTAGCATTGTTGAGGTATTCAACCCTCAGGAACTCGTATTCACCCCGGCGTAGCCAAAAGTCAGACCAAAAATAGAAGTGCAACTTTAATTCGTGCAGCTGCGGTATCGAGTCCAGCACGACAGAAACAGCGGCTGCTCCCACTGGATACGACAGCTGGTGAGAGATCTTCGCTCTTGAGAGCGTCGGAATAACGTACGGTTTAACATCTTCCATTTCGATCTCCCGGCCCACGGTATCACCATTTTCAGGGTGATGCTCGGTTGGTCTTTGTTTGACCCCTCCTTTTCCCCTCCCGTAAACTGAAAGGATTCAGAGTCATACAAGGCCTGATCCATGTCTGAGAACATTCATATCAAGCTCCCTGACGGGAGCAACAAGGAAGTCCCCAAGGGCTCAACGGCGCTCGATGTCGCCAAGTCCATCAGCCCGCGCCTGGCCGATGCTGCGCTGGTCGCGAAGACCAACGGCGACCTGATCGACCTGGCGCGTCCGCTGGAAAAAGATACCGACCTCAAGATCCTTACGGAAAAAGATCCCGAGTCGCTCGAGGTTTACCGGCACTCCTCCGCGCACCTGATGGCGGCCGCCGTGCTCGAGCTGTTCCCTGAGACCAAGCTCGGCCACGGCCCGGCGACCGAAAACGGCTTCTTCTACGACTTCTATCGCGAGACTCCGTTCACGCCCGAAGACCTGGCGAAGATCGAAAAGAAGATGCAGGAACTGGTGCAGCAGGATCTGCCCTATGCGCGCGAGTTTCTGCCCCACCAGGAAGGCCTGGAGCGCTTCAAAAAAGATGGCGACTTCATGAAGTGCCACTTCATCGAGCAGTTCACCAAGCCCGATGAAAAGATTTCGATCTACAAGACCGGCAAGTTCCTCGACTTCTGCCGCGGTCCGCACCTGCCCTCGACGGGAAAAATCAAAGCCTTCAAGCTGCTGAACATCGCCGGCGCCTACTGGCTCGGCGACGAGAAGAACCCGCAGCTGCAGCGCATTTACGGCACGTCGTTCTTCTCGAAGAAAGAACTCGACGACTATCTCAACAAGCAGGAAGAAGCCAAGAAGCGCGACCATCGCGTGCTCGGCAAGCAACTCGACCTATTCTCGATCCAGGAATTGGCGGGGCCGGGCCTGATCTTCTGGCATCCCAAGGGCGGCATCATCCGCAAGGAGATGGAAGACTGGATGCGCGAGGAGTACATCCGCCGCGGATACTCGCTCGTGTGTACGCCGCATGTGGCGCGGCGCCAGCTCTTCTACACCTCGGGCCACGAGGGCTACTACTCGAACAATATGTTCGACGCCATGGAGCTCGACGATGCCGAATATCGCTTGAAGCCCATGAACTGCCCGGGGCACATCCTGATTTACAAGGATTCGCTGAAGTCGTATCGCGACTTGCCGGTACGCCTCGGCGAACTGGGCACGGTGTATCGCTACGAGCGCTCGGGCGTGATGCACGGCCTGCTGCGCGTGCGCGGCTTTACCCAGGACGACGCACACATCTTCTGCACCCGCGAACAGATTGAAGACGAAATCAAGGGCTGCCTTGAATTCGCGCTCGACGTGCTCAAGGACTTCGGCTTCGACAAGTTCCAGACCGAACTTTCCACCTGGGATCCGAACGACCGCAAGAATTTCGTCGGAAGCGAAGACCAGTGGCTGATGGCGCAGCAGTCGCTGGAAAAAGTTCTGCGCGAGCGCAACATCGAATACAAGGTCATCCCCGGCGAAGCGGCGTTCTACGGCCCGAAGATCGACATCAAACTGGTCGACGCGATCGGCCGCCTATGGCAGCTTTCGACGGTCCAGTTCGACTTCAACCTGCCGCAGCGATTCCAACTCGAGTACGTAGCCGAAGACGGATCGCGCAAGCAACCGGTGATGGTGCACCGCGCGCTCTACGGATCGGTCGAGCGCTTCTTCGGCGTGCTGATCGAGCACTATGCCGGAGCATTCCCCGTATGGCTCTCGCCGGTGCAGGCGGTCATGATCCCGATCGCCGAGCGGCACAGCACTTATGCGGAGAAAGTGGCAGCGCAGCTTCGCGCAGCTGGGGTCCGCGTGGAAGTCGACGCCCGCAACGAAAAGATGAACGCCAAGATCCGCGAACATGCCCTGCAGAAAGTGCCGTTCCTGCTGGTGGTCGGCGACAAAGAAGCCGAAGCGGACAAGGTCAACGTGCGCACCCGCGGCAAAGAAAAGACCGAAGACATGCCGACGGCGGATTTCGTGGAGAAGATCAGGAAGCTGATCGCGGAGAAGAGCGCCGGGCTGTAGGTGCCAGCGTCCCCCCCCCGCCATTGACAACTTCCCCGACCTGGGGCAAGATTCCTTCCACAATTTTGCCGGCTTTTTCCTCGCCGCCTCCCCACGGACCAACTCAGCTGGCAATCGTCGAGTCGGTCGCATCAGCCCGTTTCAGGCCGTTGCTGCGACGTCACACAATCTCAGGCAGTTCAGTGGGGGAGGTTTCCATGTCCGCACACCGGAACGATCGCAGTAATGTTTTGCAGCTCTTTTGGAGTTTTGCTTCGGAGAAAAACTTCGGCGCCATTTGCGTGCGGGCCGTGGCGGCAGCTGCTCTTGCAGCATTTGTGCTGGGAATCGCTGCGCCTGTCCTGGCCTCGACCGAGAGTGTGATCTACAGCTTTGCCAATCCTCCCGACGCCTTCAAGCCCCAGTGCAACCTGGTTGCCGACGCCGCAGGCAACATGTATGGCACGACTTTCAGCGGCGGCACGAACAACCTCGGAGCGATCTTCAAGGTCACGAGCACGGGAGCGGAGTCTGTCGTCTACAGCTTCGCGGCTGGTACGGATGGGAAGCATCCCGTGGCCGGTCTCGTGCTCGACAAGAAGACCGGCAATCTCTATGGCACGACGGTTTATGGCGGAACGACCAACAATGGAACCGTGTTTGTGTTCAACCCGGCGACTGGCGTCGAAACTGTGCTCTACAGCTTCAAGGGCGCCGTGACGGACGGTGCCAATCCCTACTCGAGCGTGGTGCGGGCGGGCACGACTATCTTCGGCACAACCATGAATGGCGGCGCTTTCGGGTATGGCACAGTCTTCAAGCTAACCGGCAAGGGTAAGATCACGATTCTCCACGATTTCAACTCGGCCTTCCCGACACTGGATGGGTCTTACCCGTACGCTGGCCTGACTCTCTACAAGGGAATCCTTTATGGCGCAACCACCATGGGTGGCCTTGGGAACCTGGGCACGGTGTTCGCCATCTCGAAGACCGGGGCGTACTCTCTGCTCTACAGCTTCAAGGGCGGCTCCACCGACGGACAAAGTCCCTACGCCGGAGTCGTGTTTGATCCCGCCGGCAATCTCTATGGGGCGACATACGGCGGCGGGGTCGATAACGCCGGCGTGGTGTACATTCTAGCCGCAGGAGGCGAAGCGGTGCTGCATCATTTCCGGCGTACCGGTGGCGATGGGATCAATCCTTACGCCAGCCTCGTCCGCTACAAAGGCAACTTCTACTCGACCACGACGCAGGGCGGAACTGCCAACGGTGGCACCATTTACAAGATCACGCCCACCGGCACCGAGACAGTGCAGCATTCCTTCACTGGCGGAGCCGATGGATTCAATCCCTTCAGCCCCCTGCTCCTGGGGACACCCAAGGCGTTTTACAGCACGACCAACATCGGAGGCACATCGAGCCTCGGCACCGTGTTCAAGTTCGTGCCGTAATTCCTGAAGCGGATACTTCAGGTATTCGGTCCTTGTCCTCGAACCGCCATGCGATCGGAGTGAGTTAGTCGCCCAGGAGAAGTTACATACGGGTTACTGACCCGACAGCAACTCCATCCTCGTCCGGGTGGACATCCGACACATGGTCTGCCCTTCTGACTCAGGCCTGTACTTATTCTCTCTTGACCGTGTCTCCGGACCTGCGTAAAGTGCCGCAAGCTTCAGCAAGAAATCTGTAGCGGCAAACGAGCGGATGGGCCCCGCCACGCACGTCTCCCATCTGCCGGCAACCGTGTGCCGTGTCTTGCCGGAGCTTAGGCCGAACCTTGGGGCAGGATGTCTACGTACCTCCTCCACCCTTCCGTGCAACAGTTGTTCTTTCCTGTTGGGGACCGGCCATCCCCATGCTTGGAGACCACAATGAAACCTTGGAGACGATTTGCAGTTCCCCTCCTGCTGACGGCGTTGATTGTGCTGCCGGCAGCGCTCGCAAAGAAACGTCGGTTGCAACCCCAGAACGAAGCGCTCACGGGGTTCGCTACTCCAACCCTATCCGAGAACCCGGGCAGTCAGAGCACAAGCAACGGACTGCCGGAACCCACCGGCGACACCTTCGTCGAGGATCAGGCTGCTTTCGAGGAAGCGGATGGTGTCGATAAAGGCCTGGGCCCCATCTATAACGCCCGCTCCTGTGCCGACTGTCATCAGAATCCCGTTACCGGCGGGGTCAGCCAGGTTGCCGAATTCCGCGTCGGTCACGTCGACGGCAGCGGGAACTTCGTCAACCCGACACTGATGATCAACCACGGCACGACCGCGGTACCAGACCGGTCCCTGGCCAATGACCGCGCCGTCTGTGCTGAGGCGCAGGAGCGCGTTCCTCTGGCCGAGACGATCCGTACCTTCCGCATGTCGCTGAACACGCTGGGGGATGGATACGTGGAAGCCATCGATGACAGTACCTTGCAGGACCTTGCCGCAGGACAGCCTGGCTTGAGCAAGGGCAAGGTCCACGGAGAAGCGATCCAAGTGCCGATTCTGGAAGCGCCCGGACAGACCCGAATCGGCCGCTTTGGATGGAAAGACCAACACGCCAGTCTTCTCTCGTTCGCTTCAGACGCTTATCTGAACGAGCAGGGAATCACAAACCGCCTGAATCCCGTCGACCTGACCACGGTGTGCAAGACCACCACCGATCCCGAAGATGGTCCCGATGCCACAGGGCTCGACGATATCGACCACTTTGCAACCTTCATGCGCGGCACGATGGCACCGCCCATCGATGACGTCAGCATGGCCACCCCTGCTGCGCAAGCAGGCCAGCAGCTGTTCACCAAGATCGGCTGCTCGGTCTGCCACGTGGCATCGATCACCACCGCTGCGACCGGCACGGTGATCAACGGTGGAACGCTCACCGTGCCCGAAGCACTCGGCAGCAAGATCATCCACCCGTACGGCGACTTCCTGCTGCACGACATCGGTACCGGCGATGGCATCGTGCAGAATGGTCCCGCCGATACGGCCAACAAACTGCGCACCGTGCCGCTATGGGGTCTGCGGACGCGTGGCCGCCTGATGCACGATGGCGCTTCGACGACGCGTGAGCAGGCGATCCTGCGGCACAAAGGGGAAGCCTCGGCTACACGGGCGGCCTTCCTCAAGCTCACCCCTCAACAACAAGCCCAGCTGCTGGCTTTCCTGGACGCGCTGTAATTCCCGGAGTCGGAAAGGCTGCACGGTGCGAAGGCCCTGGATCTCGTGAGATTCCGCGAGGGACGGGGCCTTCGGCTTTTGGGGCCGGGTATGGTGGCAGGTGTTCCGTTGGACGTTTGCCGCCGTAGCTCGCCTCTCGCAGCCCAAACCAACGAAAAGGCCGGCTTTTGAGCCGGCCTTTTCTAGATAACCTGGCGGACTGCAACGTCCGCGCCACTCTACTTCTTCGGTGCGATCGCGTCCTTCGCGGCTTTGGCGACGCGGAACTTCACGACCGTCTTGGCCTTGATCTGGATCGGTTCGCCGGTCTGCGGGTTGCGTCCCATGCGGGCCTTGCGATGCGCTTTCACCAGGCGGCCGAGGCCGGGAACGACGAACACGCCGGATTTCTTTGTTTCTTTGATTGCGGTGTCAGCCAGGGTCTCGAGGAACGTTGCAGCGGTTTTGTTGTTGGTGCCGATTTTCTCGGCGAGATGACGGGTCAATTGGGTCTTGGTCATGCCAGCGGCCATGAGTCCTCCTTGGGGGACATGCGTAATTTCAGTGGAGCCGAGCGCATCTTAACGCAGCCGCCTGTGGAAAAACAGTGTTTTATGCAGATTTTATGCGGTTTTTCTTCAGGTACCCCTCCAAAATGGGCCAAAAATGCGGGTTCCGGAGCCCACGCGGGTGCGGAGGAAGGCAAAAAGCGGGTCACAGGTTACCGGTGACCGCTTGCGGGAACCACATGATTCGAGCCCCGCCAGCGCGCTAGACTAGCCACCGGACCTGCGGTACAGTGTCGATCTCTCGCGGGGAGGAAAGCCCATGAAGTGCTTCAACCATCCTGACGTCGAGGCCGTCGGAACGTGCAAACAGTGCTCGAAAGGGCTGTGCTCGGCCTGTGCGAAAGATACGGGCGCTGGCCTTGTCTGCAGTTCGGCTTGCGAAGAAGATCTGAAAATCGTCCGCGCCATGCTGGAACGGAGCCGCAAGATCTATCCGCTCGCGGCGAAAACGCATTCGCGGAACGCGATTTGGCTGACCGCGCTGGCGCTTGTCTTCATCGTGTTCGGGGTGATTTCGGAACGCGGATTCCTGTCGCGATATCTGATCGCCTTTGGCGTGGTCGTGTTGCTGGGAGCAGTATTCTCCGCTTTCAACAGCCGGCGTCTGGCCAAACTGTAGGGTTCATTCCCACTTGCCTCCCGGTCACATCTACTTGAAAAAAGTAAGGTTTGCTGTGGCCTTCCTCTGCCTTCCTTCGTTACACTGAATCCCATTTTTCAACGCACTTGGGGGAGGATGCTCTATGCCTGATGCCACACTCAGTGGCTCCGAATTCAAGAAACAATTGCGCGCGGGAACGCCGAAGATGGGCCTGTTCCTGAACGCGCACAGCCCGACGGTCGCGGAACAACTGGCGCACAGCGGATACGACTGGCTGCTGGTCGATACGCAGCACGGTCCCATGCACTTTGAGAAGCTTTCCGCGATGCTCAGCGGCATTTCGAATGGCGGCGCAAAATCGCTGGTGCGCGTCGGCGGATACAACGACCGGCCCGGCATCCAGCAGGCGCTCGATATGGGCGCTGACGGCGTGCTTGTGCCCTACATTAATACCGCTGACGAAGCTCGCGAAGCCGTGAGCTGCACGAAGTATCCGACGGTCGGCACCCGCTCGGTGTACTTCCCGCAGCGCAGCATGAACAAGGCCGGACTGCTCGGCTATGCCGGCAACTGGAACAACGAAGGCATCGTTGCCCTACAGGTCGAGACGGCGTCCTGCATCGAGAACATCGTAGAGATCGCGGCCGTTCCCGGTGTCGACATCCTGTTCCTCGGGCAGAACGACCTCTGCATGTCGATGGGCCTCTACAACAAGTACGAGTTCCCGCACATGTATACGTCTCCGGAACTGGGCGCGGCTACGCAGAAGCTGATCGACAGCGCGCGCAAGAACAACGTGATCCTTGGACTCTTCCTGTTCGGGACTTCGCGTGTGGGCGAGTTCCTGGAAAAGGGCTTCACTTTCATCAGCATCGGCAATGACCTGCACCACGTGCTGACGCAGGCAGGCGCGTATGTCAACGACATGGAGAACATCGCGAAAGAAAAGGGCAAGACCTGGAAGCGGAGATCCACCGCCTTGTTTTAGCGATTGCAGAGGTCAGAGGCCAGATTGCAGAAGGTAAAACCCAGTCCTCGGCACGTCCGAGAGACTGGGTTTTTCATTCCCTGCAGGATGCGCTTATCCGATGCGCTTGCGCAGCAGATTTTACTTCTGCATTTTGACTTTTGACTTTTCTTAGCTTGCCATCTCGTACAGAAGCTCCACATACGACCGCACCGCGTCGTCCATCCCGTGGACCTTCGGATTTGTGGACTCGATGAGGTAGTACTCATCCGGCGCATGGGCGCCATTGCCGTGGCCAAGACCGAATCCGCCTGCCGGCAGGTGAAGCGGATCGCCGGTGAAGACGTAGCCCGGCCACGATCCCGGACTGCGCGGCAGAATGATCGGGTCGATTCCCTTGTCACGGTAGACCTTCAGTTCCTTCTGAATGATGCGCGCATCGGCCGGTGTGCTGTTCGGGTCGTAGCCGCCCGTCATGTTGACTTCGATGTCGCCGAATCCCTGCTTGGCAAGGTGCGCCTTCAGCGAGGCCAACACTTCATCGGCCGTCATATCCGGGACCAGGCGCAGATCCAGCTTGGCAGCGGCGCGGTGCGGAAGAATCGTCTTGCCCCCAGGTCCCGTATAGCCGCCAACCAGGCCTTCGATATTTACGGTCGGCCGCGACATCAGCATTTCCATCGACTCCTGCCAGCCGGCGTCGTTGATCCAGTGCTTCACGCCATAGGCCTCTTTCGAAACGTTCTCATCCATCCGTTTTGCGGCGATGGCGATCATCTCTTTTTCCGCAGCCGAAAGTGAGCGTGCCTTGTCGGCAAAGCCGGGAATGGCCGGCGTATTGCCGTCGGCTGACACCAGCGTGTTTAGAGCATGGATCAGCCGCCACGCCGGACTATCGACGCACGCCTTCAGACTGGAGTGAATATCGTGGGTCGGGCCACGGCCCCACTTCTCCCCACTCGACACGAGTTCGACTTCGACAACGCCTTTGGCGCCGAGCGTGACCGTCACACTGCCGTCGAGGTCCTGACCGGCATCGGGAAGAAAAATGCCATCGGTCTTTTTGAGTGCGGCGATGACCTCAGGGCGGCGCACGATCTGTGGGAAGTGCGGCGAGCCGATTTCTTCTTCGCCCTCAGCAACAAGCACGAGGTTGACGGGAAGCTTGCGTCCGGCACCGTGAATGGCGTGGAGCGCGGCGAGAAAGGTCGCTTCCGGTCCTTTCTGATTCACAGCCCCACGGCCGACGATCACCTTGCCAAGTCCGGGCTTGTCGACCAACGCCGCGTCGAATGGCGGCGACGACCATTCCTTGGGATCGACCTGCTTCACGTCGTACATGAAGTAGACGCCGAGTGTGCGCGGCGCTCCGGCGTCGAGCGAGGCAAAGATGCCTGGTTGGCCGTCGGTAGGAACTTTTGTGACCGACTGGAATCCGGCCTCATGCAGCATCTGCATGGTCAGATCGCAGCCTTCCTGCACGCCGCGGTTCTCGGCGGCGATCGAGGGTTGGTGAATCCAGGTTTGCAGGCGCTTGACAGCCTCGTCGTGGCGCTTGGTGATTTCGGCGAAAACAGGCTTGAGATCTTCGGCGGCCTGGGAAAGTTCAGGGAGTGAAAGTGCGGCAGCGGTAGCAGCGGTCCCAACTACAAAGTCTCGGCGGTTCATGGCCGAGAGGGTAGCGTGAGAGCGGCGGGATTGTCTACCGGAGAAACACGAGTCAGGAGTCAGGAGTCAGGAGTCGGCAAATGCAACTTCGGAAATGCCTGGCAGGCAACAAATTTCTCAAAGCGGGGCTGGACAGTATGGCCACAAGTGCCAGACTCCCTGACGTCCTGAGACCGGTCACCCGAAACCCGACACCTGCTCTTCTACGGATCGTACACCGCGCTGCCCATGCCCGCTTTCTTGGCTGCTTCCTGCATTTCTTCGAGCTTCTTTTTCTGTTCGGCGAGCTGAGTCTTCAGGTTCTCGACCTGCTGCTGCTTCTTCACCTGATATTGGTTGTACTCCGCGCCATTGACGTAGGCGTTGGCTTCGACGAAGTAGATCGACGCCTTGAGCCGGTCGATGTGCTCCTGGAGCGACGCAATCTGATGCTTCTGCGCGAGAATACGGTTCTTCCAATCCTCGGCTGACGCGGGACCCGGGGAACCCTGCGCTGCCTGACGTTCCGCCGGCTTAACAGGTTCTGCCTTGCCGACGGTTTCCTGCTCACCGGGACTCAGATCAGGGCTCTCTGGGATGTCCTCATTCGTGATGACTTTCTTTTTCGCCGTGCCCTTGGCTTTCTCTTTGGAGCGCGTCTGGCGGGCAACGTCGCCCAGCGACTGAGCGGACACGACTCCCAGGGCGGCAAACAATGCGGCTACCGCGCACAAGCAGAGAATTCGGCGCATACACGCCTCCCGGCACCGGTCGACACCGATGCCTGTGGAGGATGTTAGCCCGCTGTTTGAGGGCGCCCTAATTACGTATGTAACTGGCCTATAGGACAGGTCATCGCGCGCCGGGTGTGTGGGCCATTTCGATGACCTGTGCCGGGGTCATCCCGCTCTCCCGCAGATGGCGGATGCTGAGTGCGTCGTGTCGTTTGGCAAGACGGGCGCCGGAGGAATCGCGCACCAGGTCGCAATGGAAGTAGTCCGGCTGGGGATATCCGAGAGCGCGGATCAGAAGCAGTTGCCGGGCAGTTGATTTGAGCAGGTCGGACCCGCGCACGACTTCGGTGATCCGCATGGCGGCGTCATCGACGACGACGGCAAGCTGGTAGGCAGGAATGTCGTCGCGGCGCCAAATGAGAAAGTCGCCGAAGTCGCGGCTTGCTGTGTAGCGCTGAGAACCAAGATTCAGGTCGGTGAAAGTGATCGTCTCGCTTCGCTCGTCCGGGTAGGCAGAAATGCCCGCCCCACACGGGACATTCTCACACGTCACGCGAAAGCGCCAGTTGATGCCGGCGGGCTCGGGGAATGAGGCGGCATCGGTACGGCTACGGCACTTTCCGGGATAGATCGGCTCGTCGTCGGTGTCGTTGGGCGCCGTGGCGGCCTGGGCCAGATCTTTGCGCGAGCAGGTACACGGATAGATGAAGCCGCTATCGCGCAACTTTCGCCAGGTCTCCAGATAGTGCACCCGACGCTGGCTTTGTGCGTATGGTGCATGCGGGCCACCGCAGTCCGGGCCTTCCGACCAGTGAATTCCCAGCCAGCGCAGGTCTTCG
>DATIWL010000049.1:0-86240 GCA_035519435.1 Terriglobales bacterium | reverse complement strand
GCGCGCGCATCGCTCCACGATTCGAGGTAATGCGCTTCAGGGACGTGCCAGTGGCAGAGTTCGGCGGTTTCGTTGCTGTGCGTGCCGAGATAAATCTTCTGCGCCACGGCGTTCGATTTCAGCGCTGAAGCGAATTCGAATTCAGCCGGCGCATCGTAAGCCGGATTTCCGCCAAGGATCAGTAACAGATCGACTTTGCCGCCGCGAATGTCCTGCACGAGATCATGCGCCGACTCAGTGCGATTGATTGGATTGGCGTCAACGGGATCGGAGTAGAAAACTGTCTTACCCACATTGCCAAGCGCAGCATTGATCGCATGAGCGAGAGCATGGACCACCGGAGGCTGATGATCACCCACGATAACAATGCTCGAACCTTGATGCCTCCTGAGATCTTGAATAATTGGGGCCGCTAAGCCAGGGATGTCGCCTACAACACCACCGTTGGCCGACTGAGGCGGATTCAAGAAGGGATTCGCGAGACCGCGTGCGAATCCGGCTACGTCTTTGGCCAACATCGGCAACCGATGATCCGCCTTCATCCCCGTCGAACTCGGCGTGCTCTCGATCACGTACAGGCGGTTCATGTTGCCGTCGGGATTGCGGCGAGCGGCGAAGTCACGGATATAGCGCGCATTCCCCGGGAATCCGGCGTAGAGGAAGTCGGCGTCGAGCGAGACGATCACGTCTGCCTTCGACAGGTCGTAGCGCGTCTCGACCACTTCACCGAAGGCCATCTTTGCGCCTTCATAGACGTTGTCGCGATTGATCGGCTCCCAGACGTGCCACTTGGCCTGCGGATTCGCCGCGAGATAACTCTTAATCTGGTTCGCCAACGTTGGCGACGAGACCGTCTGCGTCAGAATGCGCACGCCCGCTCCGGCAATGCCCTTCTGCACAGCGATGGGGCCTTTGACGGCCGCCATGAAGGCGTCCCACGAGCGGATGTCGCCGAGGTAAGTGATGTTCTGTGCGCGGTCGGGATCGTAGAGATCGAGTAGCGACGCCTGCGCGTAGATATCCGTGCCGCCGAAACTCGCCGGATGCTGCGGATTACCTTCAATCTTGGTCGGACGGAATTCGTGGCTCTCAACCAGCACGGGCGAAGCGTATCCGCCGAGCGTGAAGGCGGTCGCGTAGTACTGCGGCTTCCCCGGAACCAGATTCTCCGGCTGCTTGACGTAGGGAACGATTTCCTGCCGCGGCAGGCGCGTGCATCCGGTCAGCCCGGCCAGCGCCAGCGAGGCGCCCATCGTCTTGAGGAATCCGCGGCGCGAGAACGACTCAATCCACTCCGAAGCTCCCTTGGGGAACTCGCGGTGCAGCATCTCCTGGAACTCTTCGATGCCGGCAAGCTCTTCCAGGCTGCGCCAGTACTCGGGCCCCGTGGTCTGCTCGATCTGCTCCTTCACTGCGTGCAGATCCAGCTGCGTCTTCTTTCCGGGACAAATGTCCGGGCCGCCCGCTTTTGTCGTCTTCTCGTTCATGTTCCTCGTCAGCAAATTCCCCGTCGCCCTACCTGTGACACGTGTTGCAACTTGTGATGTCCGCCACCGAGCGCACCTTGTACAGCGACTTCAACACATTGCCCAACTCGATCTGGTCGGTGTAGGCCTTGCCATCGAAATCGACTTCATTCTTCTGCGGCACCAGCGTGGGCGCCTCATAACGCATGTTGAACACCTGTTCGCGCGGACGCAGGTACTTCTCCGGCGCGCGGTGGCAATCGAGACAAAATTCCATCTGCAGCGACGCGTACTGGTAGGTCAGCGGCATCTTGTCGATCGGACCGTGACAGGTGTCGCAACCGACGCCCTTATTAATGTGAATGCTGTGATTGAAATAAACGAAGTCAGGAAGTTGATTGACGCGCGTCCACTCGATCGACTGCCCCGTGCGGAAACTCGACCTCACCGGCTCGAGATATGCCGCGTTCGTCCAGATCTGCGCGTGGCAATTCATGCATGTCTTGGTCGGAGGTATCCCGGCAAAGGCCGCTTCCTCGACCGAGGTATGGCAGTAACGGCAATCGATTCCCAGGCCCGTCACGTGATGCTGATGACTGAACGGCACCGGCTGTGGCTTCCTTACGCCCGCCATCGTTATGTAAGGCGAACGCTGGAACGTAAAGAGAAGCCAGCCCAGCGCGCCGGCCACCAAGACAACAACAAACAGTGATCCGCGGGCGATGGCGTTGCTGCTGCGTGGAAAGATCTGCATCGAATGTTCTTGGGTTCCGCTTGCCGCGCCAGACACCCCGTACCGGCGCGCCGTGCCCTGCATGAGTCACACTCTCGTGTGACGGTTGTTACTGAAACCGGTGATTATAACAGTAGCCTTGCGTTGTGGAATACCTGGATTGATGGATTTCTTTCTTCCCGCTTCACATTCTCAATTCGGGAAGGCAAAATCACGGATACCGCTGTCTTCTTCAACAGAGAACCACGAACCGCGGACCAAATTGAAACGCCACCCCTAAATTCATCGCAGGTTCATGACCAACAGTTTTGGCTCGGTCATCTCCTGGATCGCATCCCGCAGCCCTTCGCGCCCCAGTCCCGAATCCTTCACGCCGCCGTAAGGCATGTGTTCGATGCGAAATGTTGGCACATCGCCGGCAATCAGGCCACCGACTTCCAGTTCCTCATAGGCATGGAAAATGAGCTTCGCATCGCTGGTGAAGACGCCCGCCTGCAATCCGTACGGAGAGTTGTTGGCCTCTTTCAACGCAGACTCAAAATCGGTGTAGGGCTCGACCGTCACCACTGGCGCGAAAATCTCCTGACAGTTCACGCGCATATCAGGCCGCGTGCCTGTCAGTACGGTCGGCTCCAGAATGGAACCTCTGCGCTTCCCGCCACAAAGCAGCCGCGCCCCGCCCCGGACTGCTTCCTGCACCCAATCCGCGGCACGAATCGCATCGCTCTCGCGAATCAACGGCCCAACATCGGTCGATTCTTCGAGGGGATCACCCGTCCTCAACTGGCTGACTGCCGCCAGCAGCATGTCTGTGAATTTGCCGTACACGGAATGTTCCACCAGGATGCGCTGAACGGATATGCACGACTGACCCGCATACGAAAACCCGCCACTAGCGCAGCGGTCTGCGGCGTATTGCAGATCGCAGTCGCGGTGCACGATCACAGCCGAGTTTCCGCCCAATTCGAGCGCCACCTTCTTCTTCCCGGCTTTGTTCTTGATCTCCCACCCCACCGCGGCACTGCCGGTGAAGCTGATGAGCCGGATGCGCTCGTCGGTCACCAGCAATTCGGAATCATCGTTGGAAAGCAGCAGGACGTTGAGTCCGCCATCGGGCCAGCCCGCCTGCTGTACGACTTCGGCCAGCAACAGAGCGCTGAGCGGAGTCTGGGGCGCGGGTTTGAGCACCATGGAACAGCCGGCCGCCATGGCAGGAGCAACTTTGTGCGCGACAAGATTCAACGGGAAATTAAACGGGGAAATGCCGACGATCGGCCCCAGCGGAAAGCGCCGCACGATGCCCCAGCGTCCGGCCGTGGATTGTTGCCAGTCGAGCGGCAGATACTCGCCGTAGCCTCGGACGGCTTCTTCCGCGCCGATATTAAAAGTCAGGATGGCGCGGTCAACTTCCAGGCGCGCTGTCTTGATCGGCTTGCCCGCTTCCTGGGCCAGCGTGCGAACAAATTCTTCCTTGCGCTCCTGGATTCCGCTCGCGATATAGCGGAGAACGCGCTGCCGCTCGAAGGCAGGCAGGCGGCGGGTCGTGCCGAAGGCCTTGACAGCGGCGGCAATGGCGGCATCGGCATGCTCGCGCCGCCCTTGAACAACCCGTCCGATTAATGCGCCGTCGTAAGGCGCACGGACATCGACGACGTCGCCGTCTTCCAGCCATTTGCCGTCCAGGAAAAACCCATGGGTCGCGACTGGCGCCGCGGTCAGTTCCGCCATTCCTCACCCCCGGTGTCTTTGTTGATTATAGAACTACGTTGGGTGGTCAGTGGTTCGTGCTTTCCTGAGTGCCGATCGCCGACCACCAGCCACCAAGCACGAATCACGCCGGGACAGTCCTACGCGAAATCACTTTCCTTGTTGGGGTTTGAACTGCTCGTCCACCTCAACCTGATACCCGGCGACCAGGCGGTTCGTCTCGTTCGCCATCCCGACGACCGACATCAGTTCCTTGAACTGCGCGTCAGTCATACCTTTCTTGCGGGCGGAGGCGGTGTGCGACGCAATGCAGTACTCGCATCCGTTGCTCACCGAGACGGCGACATAAATCATTTCCTTGGTCACCGGATCGAGCGCGCCCGGAGCCATGATCTCCTTGATGTCATTCCAGGTACGCTTGAGCAGGACAGGATCGTGCGCGATGGCTTTCCAGAAATTGTTGATCCAGTCCGTCTTGCGCGTGGCCATGATGTCGTCGTAAACAGCGCGGACTTCGGGGCTGGCGTCTTTGTATTCGATGAGACCGAAAAGGGACATGAACAACCTCCCGTCATTGGTGACAAGTGGTTAGTGATTGGTGGTTAGTGATTGGTGGTTAGTGATTGGTGATTAGTGTTTCAGCGACGTAAAACAAATCTCGAACTACCAATCACCCACCACTCTTTACGACACCCAGTCCAGAACCTTGTAGTACGCCCCCGCGAACGGCAGGAACCACGGCCGGCCGTTGTAGAGTCCGAGGGGAGCACCCGGAAACGGAATTTCAGTGAACGGATTGTCCGTCTTTCCTGTCGCAATCCATTCCGCCATCTTCTCTCCCTGCCACGTCGCCATGGCGACGCCATGTCCGGCGTATCCGACGGCGTAGTAGACGCCGTCCATCGTTCCGGCGTGCGGCATGATATCGAAACAGAAATCGAGGGTGCCGCCCCATACGTAGTCGACCTTGACGTCGCGCAACTGCGGATAGACCTCAAGCATCCCCTGCCGCAGGATCTCAGCGCTGCGCCGGATCGTCTGATCGGTCTCAGGAAAGAACGCCGCCCGTCCGCCGAAGAGCATGCGGTTGTCGGGTGTGAGCCGGAAATAATAAAGATAGTTCTTCGAGTCGTACATCTGCCGGTTGCGCGGGCTGATCTGGCGGGCTAGCGCGTCAGGCAGAACTTCGGTCGTGATGATGAACGAGCCGATCGGAATGATCTTTTTCCTGAGCGCGGGCGTTGCGTCTCCTGTGTAGCCACTCGTTCCGACCAGCACGTTTGCAGCCCAGAAGTCTCCACGCGATGTCGCTAGTTTGAATCCGGCCCGGCCATTCCGAGACTCGCGTTCAACGCTTTTGACGTGCGTCCGCTCGTAAACGCAGGCTCCCGCCCGCATCGCCGCCACACCGAGCCCTGCCACATAGCGCGCCGGATTGAGGCCGGCGCTGATTTCATCCACCATGCCGCCGAAGTGAATGCCGGACCCGATCTCGGTCCGCAGCTCATTCTTCGGCACGATTCGCAGCCGATGATCAAACTCCCGCGCAATGACTTCCACTTGCCGCGCATAGTCATCGAAGTGGCTCTGCTTGCATGCAACTTCGAGATGCCCTGTGCGGGCGAAATCGCAGGCAATATTCTCTTCCTTCACGATCCGTTCAACACTCGCGATGGTATCGAGCGAGACCGCATACATGCGGCGCGTAAGGTCGCGTCCGTATTTCGAGATCAGCTGGTTGACGCCCAGTTTTAGCCCGCTGAGCACCATGCCGCCGTTGCGCGAGCTGGCGCCCCAGCCGATCGTTTCCGATTCGAGAACGGCAACCTTCGCGCCGCGCTTGGCAAGAACGCGGGCCGCAGAGAGCCCGGTGAAACCGGCTCCGAGAATTGCGATGTCGGCGGCTTCGGGGAATTGCTGCGCCGGAGGGACCGGCATCTGGACAGTTGTCAGCCAGTAATTGAGTTCCTGGGGCATGGGGAGTGATTGCTAGGCTACAGACGACACCATGGAGCACAGATAGGAACTCTCTGCAGTCTTTGGTGTCCTCTGTGGCTGTCGGTTTTTCGCCGCCCATCATAACCGATGAGGCCGGGTTCGCACGCCGCTTCTAGCTTTTCTTTTCCCGCCGCATCTGCGCGGCGAGTTCCTTGATTTCGGTCAAGTCACGCTGCATCTCGCTCCAGCCGTACCAGAGCGCATAGTCGGGGCTGGCGTGGAATGTGCCCTGGAACGTTCGCATGCGATGCTCCAGATACATGACGAACAGCTTCTGCTCGATTACGGTCGGCGCATCATGGAACGTCAGCAGGTTCGGGAACGGATACGCGTAGTTTTTCGGCTTGGGCAGTACGCCGTCTTTGTAGAGATCAGCCACGATGAGGATTGCCTGCGCCATCAAGTGGTCGGCATTTTTAATCATGTCGTCGCCCGCTTGTAACTGTTGCTTGGCGAAGTTGCCCGAGTGGCATTGATTGCAGACTTTGACCATCTTGTCGCGCTCAGCCTGCCAATCTTCCTGGGTGAGGCGCGCCACGTCCGCTGCCTTCACCGTCTCGACCAGCGCCGTCGGCTTGCCGTCAGGATCGAGCACGCCAAGCGCCTGCAGGATCGTCGCGCGGTCTGACGCCCACTGCTTGTCCTCGGGCAGTGGCAAACGTACCGCAAGGAATCCCCATGCTGTACGCACACCGTGATCGCCGTTCTGCATGTGGCAGGTCTGGCAAGTCGGTGCCGCCGCACCGGACGGCAGAATGCCGCGTTGCTTCAGGTCATTGCGCACGCCATGCTTCGATGCCGAATACATCTCCCACTGCGGATGGTCGAAGCCCATGTGGCAGGTTTCGCAGGCCTGCGGGGACTTGGCTTCTTCGACGGAGAATGTGTGCCGCGTATGGCAGGAATCACAGGCAGCAGCCCCGAACTCGCTCCCCTGCTGGCGCAACTTGGCGATCTCTTCCGCCGGCTTGACGCCGATTTTGTGGCATCCACCGCAACCCTTTTGGCCCTCGATCAGCGCCATCGGCTGCCAGTGGATCGTGGGCATCGCCATCATCGCCGCCCAGCCTTTGGAGTGCTTGCCGTGCATGTACTGATCGACCTGCGTCTTGTGGCATTGTGCGCACGTTTCCGGCGTAGGGATCTTCACTTTGGCAACGTCAGCCGCGGACTGATGCTGATCGCCGTGACACACGATACACGTGATCTCCGCCTGACTGTGCTTACTGAGCTTCCAATCCGAGATGATGTTGGGAGTCTGCTTGGTGTGGCACTCGATGCAGGAAGCAGCCGGGCCCGCAGCGGACTGGGCTGGTAGAAACGGAGCTAAGGCAATCGTCCAAAGGAGAGTGCAGAAAAAGAGAGGGCGCATGAATCCTCCAACGCAGAAACGGGGCAGAGTACACATGCCCCGCTTCGGATACTGTGACTTTTGTCACGACGCTAGGAATTTAATGCGGCCCCGCCGATTTTCACAAGAACCCAGAATGCAAACCAGCCGAAAACAATTGCAAAGGCCGTTCCGCGTTTCACTTTGCTGACGCACGTAGCCCCAATTGCCATCAGGGCCAAACTCCAGAAAGTGAACAGGTCGACAGAACTCAGCAGTGCAAATAGCACCGGAGAAGATGTGGGATCGATCAAAGCCCCAAGACTCGTCGCGGCTGGGCTTTGGATCATGAACCCCTCTCTGTTCACCCCGGCGAGCAGTGATAGTGCCGCCAGCAGGGCGACAAAGATCTGCGGGAGCCAGGCGTATACCACCAGCGCGTACATGGTCTTGAACTTCATATCGGCATTAGCAGCGAATTTGAATGTGCCGAACAGCACGGACGCGATGATCAGATAGAAGAGAAGACCGACAATGGGCCCGGCATAGGAAAAGCCTCTCCAGAATTTCGTTTGGGCTTGCATCGTGGTTTCTTGTTGATCTTTGGGCAGACTTTCCAACCGAGCCTCCTGCTTCGGCTGAATTCGTAGCTGGTTCTCAACCACCTGGCGAAAGCCAACCTTGTGATCGACGGTGTAAATAAACAGGACATTCACGATCGCGCCGAGCAGGAACGGCAGCCACCAGCTTGCGCTCCTCTTCAGATCCGTGAACGTCTTCCTCGGCGCAATGAACGTGTTGATGACGCGCGCGGGTTCAGACAGCGGAGCAGCCTCGGGCGGCGGGATAACGGGCGCAGCAGCCATGTTTCTCTCCTCGGACTTCCGAATTTCAGCGGAATTGTAGTGTTCCGTCGCCTTCCCTTCAACAGCAAGTCGGCGAACAGCGAAGGTTTCGGCGAATGCCGGTTGCGCGTCGGCGAATGACTACTGCGCGGCAATGGCAGGAGTAGCCGCCAGGAGCTTGCCCGTGTAGTCGTGATGGGGGGTTTCGGTAATTTGCCCGGTCGAACCGATTTCGACGATCTTTCCCCAGTGCATGACCGCAATCCGGGTCGCCAGATAGCGCACGACCGGCATGGAGTGCGAGATCAAGAGGTACGTCAATCCGAACTCGCGCTGCAGGTCCCGCAACAGATTCACGATCTGCGCGCCCACGCTCACGTCGAGCGCCGACACCGGCTCATCGGCGACGATGAATTTCGGCCGCAGGGCCAGCGCCCGGGCAATTCCGATCCGCTGCCTCTGCCCTCCTGAGAATTCGTGCGGATAGCGCCGCATGGCCGATTCGTCCATCCCGACGGCGCGCAGCAACTCCCGCACCCGCTGCCGCCGGCCGTCATGACCCAGATTTTCATGGATGAGGAGGGGCTCGGCGATGACATCCTCGACGCGGAACCGTGGATCGAGCGAGCCGAACGGATCCTGGAAGATGATCTGCATACCGCGGCGGAGGGCACGCAGGTCCGATCTGCTCGCAGCAAGCAGATCCTTTCCGCCAATACGAATGCTGCCGGATGTCGGTTCAATCAGCCGCAGGATCAGTCGCCCCAGTGTGCTCTTCCCCGAGCCGGACTCTCCGACAAGTCCCAACGTCTCGCTTTCGTGGATTTCGAGCGAGACATCATCTACCGCGCGGACTTGACCGGACCGGGCGCTCCCGAACACAGACTCCGAGAGATCGAAGACTTTGGTCAGATTGCGGACTTCAACGAGAGCCACGGCTCAGAGTAGCAGTCGCCAGCCGGTGATGAATAGTGGTTAGTGGTTAGTGGTTAGTGAGATTCCCATTCCCAACGCGTCGAGTTCCAACCGCTAATCACTCCCCACTAATCACCAACCACTTTTCTTCACCCTGCCACCAGCGGCACGGCTGCCAGCGCCGCCAACATTCCCACGGTTCGGCCGCGACTGAAATGCTCACGCAGGAAAATGCGCGCGAGGAGAACGGTAATTGCCGGATACAGTGAACTCAGCACCACGGCGGAATCGAGCCGTCCTATTTGTTCCGCGCGGACGAACAATGCGCTGCCCGTGATGTCCATGATGCCGCTGAAGATGGCGATCGCAACCGCGGAGCGAGGAATAACAAACCTCTGCCGGCCGGCCAGAACAATCAGAACCGTCACCACCAGCGACGCACAACGGGAAATCCATGCGACCCACAGGGCGGAAGCGTCGCCTGCTTTGTTCACACACAGGTAGAAGCAGGCAAAACCGATCCCGGCAGCCACCGCCAGCCCTAAACCTGCCGGGCGCGCGCTGTTATCCTCCGTTCGCGAGATCAACCAGACACCGATTCCCGCCAGAAGAAATCCGACAATGTGGCGGTATCCTGGAAACCCGTCGACAAATGCGGTCACAATCGTCGGAATTCCCGCACCTAGTACCGCCGCAACCGGAGCCGCCAAGCCCATCTTGCCACTCGCGAGCGCGCGGTAGAAGAGTGCCAACGCAATGCCGCCGATGGAACCCGCGGCCACCGACCACCAGACGCCACTTCCCGCGGGGAAAGGAGCATGCGTAAAGCGCGCCACCCAAAACACCAGTACGACGCCGCTCAAGTGCACGACGGCAGTGAACACGAAAGCGTTGGCGCGGCGCGCACCGATTCCGCCGGAAAAATCGCTTGTGCCCCAGATCAGCATGGCAGCTAGGCTGAACGTTGCCGGCAGATATTGCGGCGGTACCATCATGGGGAATTGAGATTAGCACGCGCGGACTCACCGCATGGCAGCCTCCGCGCCGACAATTCGTGCCTCAAGGATTGTTTTAAGCGTTGACTGCCCCGGCCTGCGTCTTTCCCGCGAGCAGCTGTCTCAACACATATTGCAGAATGCCACCGTTAGCGTAGTAGAGAGCTTCTTGCGGCGTGTCGATGCGGACTACGGCTTTGAACTCTGCCGTCTTTCCGCCCTTGACTCGCACCGTGATCTGGCGGCCCGCGGAAAACTTCTCGATCACATCTCGAACGCCAGCGATCTCGAAGATCTCTTCACCGGTCAGCTTCAGTAATTCCGCATTTTCTCCGGAGAGGAATTGCAGCGGCAGAATTCCCATGCCGACGAGGTTCGACCGATGGATGCGCTCGTAGCTTTCCGCGATCACCGCGCGCACACCCAGCAGTTTCGGCCCCTTCGCTGCCCAGTCGCGTGAAGATCCCGATCCGTACTCCTTGCCGGCCAGAATCATGAGCGGCACTTTCTCGGCTTGATACTTTTCGGCCGCGTCGAAGATGGACATCTCTGGGCCATCGGGGAGGTGGCGCGCGAATCCGCCTTCGGCTGCGACCATCTTGTTGCGCAGGCGGACGTTCGCAAATGTTCCGCGAACCATCACCTCGTGATTGCCACGTCGCGATCCGTAAGAGTTGAAGTCGGCCGGCTGCACACCGTGGGCGATCAGATACTTGCCTGCGGGGCTGTCTTTCTTGATCGAACCTGCCGGCGAGATGTGGTCGGTCGTCACGCTGTCGCCGAGCACGGCCAGCACGCGCGCCTTCTTGATGTCCGCGACCGGCGCGGGCTTCAATGCCATGTCGTCGAAATATGGAGCCTGGCGGATATATGTGGAATCCTTCTCCCACGTGTAGGTCTCGCCCTTCGGAACCGGCAAGCCGCGCCACCGCTCGTCCCCGGCGTACACTTCGCCGTAGCTCTTGCGGAACATGTCGGAGGAGATCGATCCCGCGATCGCCTGCTCCACTTCCAGTTGCGACGGCCACAGATCAACGAGATATACGGGCTTGCCTTCGCGGTCCTTTCCAATTGCGTCCTTGCGCAAGTCGATATCGATTCGTCCCGCCAATGCAAAGGCAACGACCAGTGGCGGCGACATCAGGTAGTTGGCACGAACCTCCGAGTTGATTCGGCCCTCAAAGTTGCGGTTGCCGGATAGCACCGACGCAACAACCAGATTCTTTTCGTCAATCGCCTGAGAAACTTCCGTCGGAAGCGGCCCCGAGTTCCCGATGCAGGTCGTGCACCCGTAGCCGACGAGATGGAACTTCAGCTTCTCCAGATACGGCAGAAGGCCGGCCCTTTCGAGGTAATCGCGGACCACCTTCGAGCCCGGTGCCAGCGAGGTCTTCACCCACGGCGGCGTCGTGAGCCCCTTCTCCACCGCCTTCTTCGCCAGCAATCCCGCCGCTACCAGCACCGAGGGATTCGAAGTGTTGGTACAGCTCGTAATCGCCGCGATCACGACACTGCCGTGTTTGAGCGCTGACTTCACATCCTGCGGAACATGCTCGTGCACATTTGGGTCTTCCACGCCAACCGCTGCCGGGTTCCCACCTTCCTGCTCCCATCGTCCAGACGCCACGCCCGACGGAGCGGAGACCGCGGCCTTCGCCTTCGGCTTGATCAGCGAGGGCAAGGCTTGGGTAAACGACTCTCCCGCTTTCGACAGCACAACGCGATCCTGCGGACGCTTCGGCCCTGCCAGGCTTGGTTCGACGGTCGCCAGATCGAGGCTCAAGAGTTCTGAATACTCCGCTTCCGGAGTTTTGCCGTCGTGGAACAGGCCTTGCTCCCGCGCATACGCCTCCACCAGCGCAATCTGCTCTTCACTTCTGCCCGTGAGAGCCAGATAGCGCAAACTCTCTTTGTCGATCGGAAAGATGCCGCACGTCGCGCCGTACTCCGGAGCCATGTTGGCAATCGTGGCGCGATCGGCGAGCGGCAGATCCTGCAGCCCGGGACCGAAATACTCGACGAACTTCCCGACCACGCCGTGCTTCCGCAGCATCTCGGTGATCGTCAACACCAGGTCGGTTGCCGTCGCACCTTCGCGCAAACGCCCGGTCAGCTTCACGCCAACGACCAGCGGAATCAACATCGAGACCGGTTGTCCCAACATGGCCGCCTCAGCTTCGATTCCTCCCACGCCCCAGCCGAGGACGCCAAGTCCATTGACCATCGTCGTGTGTGAATCTGTGCCCACCAGGGTGTCGGGATAGGCGGTCCGCTTGCCGTTGGCTTCGTGCACAAAGACTACCCGCGCGAGATATTCCAGATTGACCTGGTGCACGATCCCCGTGTCGGGGGGCACGATCGCGAGATTCCGAAACGCGGTCTGCCCCCAGCGCAGGAACGCGTAGCGCTCTTTGTTCCGCTGGAATTCGAGCAGTGCATTCACGTCGAAGGCGTTCGGCGAACCGAATTCGTCGACCTGCACCGAGTGATCGATCACCAGTTCCGCCGGTTGCAGCGGGTTGATCAGCCTCGCGTCTCCGCCCAACCGCTTCATCGCGTCACGCATCGCAGCCAGATCGACTACCGCCGGCACGCCGGTGAAATCCTGCAACAGGACACGGCTCGGGGTAAAAGCGATCTCCTTCTCCGGCTTCGAATCTTTGTTCCATGCCGCCAGCGCGCGCACTTCCTCTTTCGTGACGTTGCTTCCATCTTCGGTGCGGAGCAGGTTTTCCAGCAGAATGCGCAGCGAGAACGGCAAGTGCTGCGTCGGGATGCCCTGTTTGTCGAGCGCATCGAGACGATAGATTTCATAGTCTCTATTGCCGGATTTAAGAACGGCGCGGGCGCCAAAGCTATTGAGTGACATGATTGCCTTCCTGCGAAACGGTCCGGGACCCCATGAAAATTGTGAACTCATAGTGTAATTCGTTCTGGCGGCGCATGCTGCGAACGAAGACATGCAACGGAAGAAATGGACTGGCGCCTTCAGTTGGGGTAGAAAACCAGAGATGCAGGTATTGGGGCATGTTGCGTTGATTGTCCGCGACTACGACGAGGCAATCGCCTTTTTCACCCGCACTCTCGGTTTTCATCTTGTCGAGGATACCGTTCTCGGCGAACAGAAACGGTGGGTTCTGGTCGCTCCTCCCGGATCGCAAGGTACAACGCTACTACTAGCGCGCGCGGCCACGCCCGAGCAGTCAGCCCGCATCGGCAATCAAACCGGCGGGAGAGTCTCTCTTTCTCCATACCGATGACTTTTGGCGCGACTACCATCAGTTAAAATCTCGTAACGTGAAATTTGTCCGGCCGCCGAGAGAAGAAAGCTACGGCATCGTTGCGGTCTTCGAGGATCTGTATGGCAATCAATGGGATCTACTGCAACGGAGCGGCGAGAAAGCACTCTAACCGACAATCAGACTGGTTCACTTCGCTTTCAGCAGCAGTACTGGCACGTCAATGCTGTGCCGGACGCGCGTAGCGGTAGCACCGAGAAAGACATCCGCAAGAAAGCGGTGTCCGTGGGTGCTCATCGCCACCAGATCGCAACCTTTTCTCCGCACCCACTTGATGATCTCCGCGGCGGGCTCGCCGTACGCGAGTTCCGTCTCAGCTGGGATGCCGAGCTCCCGAAACTCGGCTTGCACCTTCTCCAGATACGCAGTGTCTTCGACGATTTCGGGACTCACCGCATCCGGTCCATAGGTTCGCGCGGCCCATCCGTCGGCGACATGCAGCAGGACCAGCCGGCTTTTAGCGAGTTTCGCCAGCACTTTGATGTGCTCGATGATGGCCCGGTCGGTCGGGGTACCGTCCAGGGTGACGAGAATGGTGTCGTACATGGCTGTTCGCTACTGCGTGTTCGCTATCCGCCGGTGATGACCTGCCACGCAGCCTTCAACGATTCCGGCAGGCCGTAGACGTCCATCAGCGTGATCAGGATAGCACTGGCCCAGCCGGCGACCACCAGGAACCGGCCGTTCCTCCATTTGCCCATCCGCTTTTGGGAACTCGTGAAGTGCAGCAGCGGGAACATCGCGAACGGCAGTTGCAGGGCGAGCACGACCTGGCTGAGCGTAAGCAGGTCGGTGACGCTGCTGTCGCCCCGAGCGCCGATGATCACGATGGCCGGCAGAATCGCCAGGGAACGCGTGATTAGCCGTCGCAGCCAGGGCTTGAGCCGCCAGCGCATGAACCCTTCCATGACGACCTGCCCGGCGAGCGTGCCGGTGATCGTGCTGCTCTGGCCGGCCGCCAGCAGAGCGACCGCGAACAACGTGCTGGCGACCGCCGTACCCAGCAAAGGCGCCAGCGTCAGGTACGCCACACGAATCCAGTCGCTGTCCGCGCCGAACACGACAACATGTCCACCCGGCACGATCACGCTTTCCTTGCCGTAGAAGACGGTCGCGGCCAGCACAAGGATCGCCGCATTCACGAAGAAGGCGACCACCAGGGCAACCGTGGAGTCGATGGTATTGAACTGCAGGGCCCGCCGAATCGACGCGTCATCTTTCTGCAGCCGCCGGCTCTGCACCAGTGCCGAATGCAGATACAAGTTGTGAGGCATCACCGTAGCGCCAATGATGCCGATGGCAACATAGAGCATCCCGGAATGCCGGAAGTGTGGCGACACCAGCGCCTTCCCCAGCTCCAGAAAACTCGGCTGCGTCTGGGGAAGAACGAAGATTTCGATGAAGTAGCACACGGTGATCGTCGCGACCAGCAGCAGCACGATCGCTTCAATCGTCCTCATCCCGAACCGCTGCAGGGCCAGCAACAACAGGACATCCAGGCCCGTAATGATCACGGCCCATAAGAGCGGAATATGAAACAGTAAATTGATTGCGACCGCACTTCCCAGGACCTCCGCCAGATCACAGGCGCCGATCGCGAGTTCACTCAGTAGCCAGTTTGGCCAGCGTGTCCACCGCGGATACCAGTCGCGACAGCACTGAGCGAGGTCTTTTCCCGCTACCACTCCCAGGCGCGCCGAAATGACTTGCATGAAGATCGCCATCAGGCTGGCGAGACCGACGACCCACAGGAGCCCGTACTTGAATTGCGCCCCTCCTTGCAGGTCGGTCCCCCAGTTGCCGGGGTCCATGTAGCCGACACTAATGAGAATGGCCGGGCCGACGAACGCTCTCCACTGCTCCCAGAAGCCGGCTCGGTGATGGGGAACGTCAATCGTGCCGTGGACGCCTTCGAGAGAGCGATGGCCGGACGCCGCGTCGCCCTCGTCTGCAGCGGCCTCTGGGGGCCTCGGCTCAAATGGAAGATTGGGTGTTTCGGAAGAATTTCTCATCCCACCCCGACGTTAACTATAGTTAACTATACAGAGTGAGCGCTTACAAGGAAACCCAGATTTTGTCGGCAGCCTTTGGACCGAGCGTGATGCTCCCGTCACCCGCCCGAATTGAGAGCGTCTGGTCGTAGTTGCGTTCCACCAGCTCGAGTTTGGCCCCAGGGCGGATCCCTCGCCCATCCAGAAACTCGAGCAGCTGGCGATCCCGCTCGTAGATCCCGCGGACCTGGTACCGCTTCCCCGGCTCCGCTTGCGCAAGCAGGACGAGCCCGCGCCGCCGACGGCTCGCCGGGCTCTCCATCTCGCTGAGGTTGCCGTGCGGACACGTGCCGCCCCGCCCTAACTTCGCCAGCAGGCGCGCTTCAAAATCGCGCGAGACCGCATGTTCCAGGCGCTCGGCTTCGTCGTGGACTTTCGTCCAATCCATGCCAAACACCTCAGCCAGCATGCGCTCAACCAGGTGGTGCCGCAGGGTAAGCCGGCGCGCGATCTTGCGTCCGGCGGGCGTCAGCCGCACCCGCCCGCCGTTCACCCGCACGAGTCGGTCTTTCTTGAGCCTGCGCACGGCCATGGTCACCGCTGGCGGCGATACCTTGAGCCAATGCGCCAGCGTTGCGGAAATGACTAGTTCGCCTTCGCTCTCGGCTTCCAGGATTGCCTTAAGGTAGTCTTCCTTGGAAACGGTAATCATGTGGCTGGCATTATACGTTCCCATTAAGCATGGTTAAGCCAATTGCAGAATGCAGGAGTCAGATTGCAGAAGCGGGGAGCATCGGCGGCAGACAAGAGACATGGCTGCACGAAGTTCGTGGTTTGCGACGTTCAAGCCGAACTTCAAGGCAGATCTGATTTCTGCGATCTGCCCTTTGCCTTCTGCAAAGGGTTTATCTCGTTTGACATCGTCCGCCCACATCCCTACCCTTGAATGTCCACAACTATGAAGGTACTTGTCATTGGCAGCGGTGGTCGTGAACACGCCCTGGTGTGGAAGCTGCGGCAGTCCCCGCGCGTTACCGAGCTTTATTGCGCTCCGGGCAACGGCGGCATTGCGGAAGAAGCGGAATGCATCGGCGTGGATGTGAAGAGCTTGGATGCGCTAGTCGCCCTCGCGAATCAGATCCAGCCTGACCTCACCGTCGTGGGCCCTGAATTGCCGCTGATGCTCGGCGTGGTGGACGAATTCTCGCGCCGGGGATGGCGCACCTTCGGTCCCACCAAGGCAGCGGCGCGCCTGGAGACGAGCAAGAGTTTCGCCAAAGAGTTTCTGCAGCGGCACCACATTCCCACCGCTCACTACGCGATCTGCCACTCGATTGAGGAAGTGCGCTCCGCCCTGCATCATTTCCACACGCCCCTCGTCGTAAAAGCGGATGGCCTCGCCGCCGGCAAGGGTGTCATCATTGCGAGGTCCAAGGAAGAAGCCGCCCAAACTGCCAGCGAGATGCTCAGCGGCAAGATGCTCGGCGAGGCAGGTACCCGCGTGGTTCTCGAAGAATTTCTGCAGGGCGACGAACTTTCCTTCCTGGTGGTGAGTGACGGCGAGCGCGTCGCACCGTTGGTCGCCGCGCAGGATCACAAGCGCGTGGGTGACGGTGACACCGGGCCCAACACCGGCGGCATGGGCGCCTACACAACTCCCACGATCGTCGATGACAAGATGCGCGACTGGCTGATCACGCATATTGCACGCCCGGTCGTCGCGGGTATGAAGCAGGAAGGCGCGGAATACAAGGGCGTCCTCTATTGCGGACTCATGATGACCGCCCGCGGGCCGATGGTGCTCGAGTTCAATTGCCGATTCGGCGATCCGGAAACGCAGCCCATCCTGATGCGCCTGGAAAGCGATCTCGTCGAAGCGCTGGAAGCCTCCGTCGAAGGCCGAACCAGCGACGGTGACTTCAAGTGGTCGACAGATTCCGCCGTGTGCGTTGTTATGGCTTCTGGTGGATATCCCGGGACCTATGAGGCGGGCAAGAAGATCGTCGGCCTCGAAGAAGCTGCCAAAAGGGAGGGCGTCAAGGTCTTCCACGCAGGGACGTCGCGCAACAACGGCAGTTTCTACACTTCCGGCGGGAGAGTTCTCGGCGTTTCAGCGCGCGCCGCGAGCCTTCCTGATGCCGTCCAGCGCGCCTACCAGGCGGTCTCTAACATCGGCTTTGACGGCGCTCACTATCGCAAGGACATCGCCGCACGGGCGCTGAAGCGTTGAATCGGTTCGAGGAGCGGACATGAAAACACGCCTGTTTTTCCTTCCGTTGTTCGCGGCTGTTCTTGCCTTCTCGGCTTTCGTGCGATCGCACGGCTCCGAGAGTGTGCGGGCTGTCCAGATCGTGTCATTGATCGCAACAGGCATGGGACTCGGCGTGGCGCTGGCGCATTTTAAGCTCTTGCTGAAGAAGTAACCTCCCGTTCGCATGTTCAGGGTTCTTGCGATATCGGCGGTTGCGCTCGGACTCGGAACGCTTTCTGTTATCGTGGCATACGTACTTCGTCGCGGGGTGCGTCGCAGTCGGGTCTGCACCGCCATCGCTGCTTTCGGGACCATGGGGCTGATTGTTCCTGTTGCAGTATCCGCGTTCGGTTTTTTGACGCACCGGGATGGTGCCTCACTGGCCGGACCGCTCTGGCCGACTTCGATCACCCTGATAACGGGACAGTTGGATGATTCCCGGGCAGTAGCGATCGTTGTTTTCGCTGTATCCACGCTCATGAATACGGGCGTTTATGGATTTCTCGGGCTTCTCGTCGGGTCGATCTGGGCTGGAATTCGATTTGGGCAGCTTCATTCATCAGGTGATCAATGAACACCAATCCTCAGGTTTCTATCGTCATGGGCAGTGACTCCGATCTGGAGATCATGCGCGAAGCGGGCAAGGCGTTGGAAGAATTCGGCATCGCCTACGAGATCGACGTCACGTCCGCGCATCGCTCTCCCGACCGCACGGCCGATTACGCGCGCAAAGCCGCGGGCCGCGGCATTCGCGTGATCATCGCGGGGGCGGGCGGTGCCGCGCATTTAGCCGGCGTCATCGCCGCCCACACAACCCTTCCCGTGATCGGCGTACCGATCCCTTCCACCACGCTTCAAGGAATGGACTCGCTGCTGGCCATCGTGCAGATGCCCGCGGGGATTCCAGTGGCGACCGTCGCCATCGGTAAGCCGGGCGCCACAAATGCGGGCATACTCGCGGCGCAGATGATCGCCCTCGCCGATGCTTGCATCGCGAAAAAGCTTGATGCACACAAGGAAAAGCTGGCCCGCGGTGTGGAAGAGAAATCGAAGAAGCTGCAGGCCTCGCTGCAAGTCTGACCGCGGGATGGGTTCCGCTAGAGTTTCAGACTCTTCAGGTACTCCCGGAACGGTCCGCCCAGATCTTTTCGCTTCAGCGCAAACTCGACCGTCGCCTTCAGGAATCCCAGCTTATCTCCGGTATCGTGGCGCCGGCCTTCGTAAACGCAGGCATACATCTTCTCGCGCTTCAGCAGGGCGCGCAGCCCATCGGTTAATTGCAACTCACCGCCGGCTCCCGGCTTGATATCGGAAAGCGTCTCGAACACGGTCGGTGTAAGGATGTACCGCCCGATCACCGCCAGATTCGAAGGTGCGTCCGCCAGTCTGGGCTTCTCGACGAGGTCGAGCACTTCATAGAGCTTTCCGCCCGTGCCAGGGACCTCTTTCGCTTTGATCACACCATACGCCGAGATCGCAGGGCCCTCGACAACCTGGGTGGCAATCACCGAGCACTGGCTCTCGTTGAAGACAGCCATCAGCTGCTTCAGGCACGGGACCTTGGCGTCGATCACGTCATCGGCCAAAAGCGCCGCAAAAGGCTCATGGCCGACGAGTTCCCGGGCCGTCAGGACGGCATGTCCCAAACCCAGAGCCTCCCTCTGCCGCACATACGCCACGTGGATCATATCCGAGATCTGGCGCACGATTTTCAGCAGATCGGTCTTGCCCTTTTCTTCGAGCATTTTCTCCAGTTCGTAACTGGTGTCGAAGTGGTCTTCAATCGCGCTCTTGCCGCGTCCGGTAATGATGATGATCTGATCGCAGCCCGCCGCCAGCGCCTCCTCCACGCCATATTGAATGATGGGCTTGTCTACCAGCGGCAGCATTTCCTTCGGCTGCGCCTTGGTCGCGGGAAGAAAGCGCGTGCCCAGTCCGGCGGCGGGGAAGACGGCTTTGCGGACGATCCGGTTCACGCGGCGGTCGTTATTCGTTCGTCGTTCCTGCTTGGGCTTCATCGCTAGAAATTGTACGCGCCGCATTCGGCCGGCAATATTCACCATGGAGGAACCACGGCCTCAGCCTGCGACGATCCGCTCGATCTGCCGCAGGTGATTCAGGTCATGCCCAGCCAGCATCCGCACGATCTGCTCCACGCTCTCCTGCCCGCGCTCAGAGTGAATGCCGTACTGCTTCCACTGCTCCGGAGAAAGCAACCTGTAGAGCGCCAAGTTCGCCGCCCGCACGGCTCTAAACAATGCCACACTCTCGCGCGGGCTGCGTTTGCTGTACTGTCCGGCGGCCGCCCATGCGTCCTGGTCGTAGGCCTGGATGGGTGTGCCCGGTGCGCCGAGTACCGACCGCACGCGCCAGCCAATCACAATCTCCACGTCCGCAAGGTGCGCGGCAACCTCGGCAATCGACCATTTGTCCGGCGCCGGTTTCTTCCGCGCCTTCGCCCCCGATACTCGGCCGACCAGCCGCTCCAGTCTCGCCGGACTCGCGGCCAGCACCTTCAGCGGTTCCTGCCCTTCAACATAGCCAAGAATACGTTGGGTGTACTGCTGCACTGTTTCCGCCATGGAGTTCCTCCCCGAGCCGATTGGACGCCACGACGGCAGGCGCGGTTGCGAAAAAACCTCCGCCAGCGCGCTCCGGACGCTCCTCAATCCGAAGTCGCCGCCGGTGTCTCTCGCACTGCTAATTCCGCCAGCAAGTCGCGCAAGATTTGCAGAGTCCCCTCTGCGCTCGTCACCTTGATCGAGAACTTCAGCGTCCCATCCGGCGTAAACTGGGAACCGCGCTGCGACGCCACGAACCGCGCCAGTTTCCCCGGATCGATCGCGGCCGCCTGATGAAATCTGATGTTCACCGACTCACGCTTGCGTTCGATCGTTGTCGCCCCCACCCCCAGAGCGGCAAGCTTCAACGCCGCATAGTCAAGCAAGTTCTGGACGGCTTTCGGCGGCTTGCCATACCGGTCGGTCAGTTCCACGCGCACGTCGCGCAACTGCGATTCGGTCTCCACGCCAGCCACACGCTTGTACATCCGCAGGCGCTGGTTCTCCTCTGAGATGTAATCGGATGGGATACGGATGTTCAGCCCAAGATTCAGCTGCACTCCCGCTTCTTCCGCAGCCGCCTCTCCCTTCATCTCACGGACGGCGCGCTCCAGCATCTGGGTGTAGAGTTCGAAGCCGACCGCTTCGATGTGCCCGCTCTGCTCACCGCCGAGCAGGTTGCCGGCTCCGCGCAGTTCCAGGTCCAGAGCAGCGATCTTGAATCCGGCGCCCAAATCGGAAAACTCCTTCAAGGCCGCCAGCCGCCGCCGCGCGATCGGTGTCAACTCAATCTCGGCCGGAAGCAACAAATACGCGTATGCCCTCCGGTTCGACCTTCCCACGCGCCCACGCAACTGGTACAGCTCTGATAGCCCGAAGCGGTCGGCGCGGTTGATCAGAATGGTGTTGCACAGAGGAATGTCGAGTCCGTTCTCGATGATCGTCGTGGCGACGAGAATATCCGCCTCGTGATGCATGAACTTCAGCATCACTTTTTCGAGTTCCCCCTCCGCCATCTGCCCGTGTCCAACCGCGATCCTCGCCTCCGGAACCAGTTCCTGAATCTTCGCCGCGATCTCCCAGATGGTCTCCACGCGGTTATGCACGAAGTAAACCTGCCCGCCGCGCTCCAGTTCCTGCTCGATCGCCGACTGCATCAGCTTGTAGTCCCAGTTCGCGACCACCGTCTGGATCGCCATCCGGTCTTTGGGCGGCGTTTCGATCACGCTCATGTCGCGCAACCCGACCAGCGACATATGCAGAGTTCGCGGAATCGGCGTTGCCGACATCGTCAGCACATCCACCTGGGTTCGCATCTGCTTGATGCGCTCTTTGTGGCGCACGCCGAAGCGCTGCTCTTCATCCACGACCAGCAGCCCAAGATCGGAAAACTTCACATCTTTCGACAGCAGCCGGTGCGTGCCGATCAGAATGTCGACCTTGCCTGCCTCGACCTCCTGCAGCACTTCCTTGATCTGTTTCGCCGACCGGAAGCGGCTGATCATCTCAACTGTCACTGGGAAAGAGGCGAAACGTTGCTTAAACGTTTCGTAGTGCTGGAACGCGAGCACGGTCGTCGGTGCAAGCACGGCGGCCTGTTTGTTGTCGCTGATGGCCTTAAAGGCGGCGCGCATCGCGACTTCCGTCTTGCCATACCCCACATCGCCGCAGAGCAGCCTGTCCATCGGGCGCTGCGACTCCATGTCGCGCTTCACATCGGCAATTGCGTCCGACTGGTCTTCGGTCTCGCTGTACTCGAACGCGTCTTCAAACTCCTTCATCCACTCCGTGTCCACCGGAAACGCGTGGCCCTGTGCGCTCTGGCGTTGCGCATAAAGCTTCAGTAGTTCGTCGGTCATGTCCTTCATCGCCTTGCGGACACGAGCCTTCGTCTTCGCCCACGCTGCAGTGCCCAGATGATTCAGGACCGGCTTGGCGCCCTCGGCCGACCGGTATTTCTGCACCAGATCCAACCGTGTCAGTGGGACATAAAGCCGCGCCGCCTCGGCATATTCCAGGACCATGAATTCCGCCGCGCCGTCGCCCTGATTGATCTCCTTCAATCCCTGGTATTGCCCGATTCCGTGCTCGACATGAACGACATAGTCCCCAACCTGCAGGTCGCGGAAGTCCGAGAGGAACGCTGACACCTTGGACTTCTGACGCTGCGGGCGCAACGCAACCAGTTCCGACTCATCGAACAGGTCGCGCGACCCGAACACCGCCAGGTGCGCTTCGGGTAGAACAAATCCATCCGGCAGATAGGCTCTCAGCAGCGTTGCCGTGAACACTTCGCCGGCAAAGTACGATGTCTCGTCCGCGTAGCTCTCGCCGCCTCGTGTCCGGCTTCCCAGCCGGTACGACGCGTTGTACTCGGTGAAAATGTCGGCCAGCCGTTCGACTTCACCCGTGTTCGGTGCGGCGAGGATCACCTGGGTGCTGCTGCCGACCAGCCTCTGCACTTCCTCGATCATCGAACTGACGGCGCCGTGAAACCGTGTCGCGGGCTGGGAAACAAAGACTGCTTCCGGCACTTGGCCATCTTTGGCGATGGCGAGATGTTCGAGGTTGGCCCCAAGGGCGGCCGAAACCTTTGTCGCCCAGGCATCGGGAGTGAGGTAGATGTCGTTCGGCCGCACAAGATCGCCGACGCCGCTGCGCTCGTGCGCCTCTTCTACCCGGGCCCAGAAACGATCCAGTTCCGTGCGCAGCGCCTCCGGCTCATCCAGGATCACGCGCGCTTCCGGCAGCAGTTCGTAGATTGTTCGGTCTGCGCCGGTAGCCGGCGCATAGAACTCCCATCCCGGAAAGACTGTGGCTCCGGACTCGCGCAGCGCCTGCTCAACGACTTCTGGTGCGCCGGCAATTCGCCTTCCTGAAAGCCGCGCGTGAATCGCTCCCAGCAATTCTTCCGTGACCGGAGTTTCGGTGAGCGGCAGCAACACGACTTCATCCACGGGATTCGACGACCGCTGGCTGGCTGGATCGAACTTGCGCATCGATTCGATCTCATCGCCGAAAAACTCGATACGCACCGGGCGGTCCGCTTCTGGCGAATACACATCGAGCAATCCGCCGCGCACGGCATATTGGCCGGGCATTTCCACCACGTCGGCCGATGTATATCCCACAGTATTCAGGTGCTGAAGCAACGGTTCCAGGTCGAAGCTCTCGCCCCGACGAAGGATCCTTGCCAGGTCGGTGTAGTAGTCGGGTGAACGCAACAGAACGGTCGTGGCCGCCACCGGAGAAACCACAATCGACACTCGCCCCGTCGCAATCTTCCACAGCGCCGTTGCGCGTTCCTCCTGGATTTCCGGGTGAGGCGAGAGATTTTGGAAGGGAAGCACATCGCGCGCCGGAAGGGTGACGATCGATTCAGGATCGGCGGCCGCCGTCAACTCGGCGAATGCCCGCAGGACCGGCAACATCTCTTCTGCAGCGCGGTTATCTGCGACCACCAGCACAAATGGGCGCTCGACCGCGCGCCGCAACAAAACGGTGATCAGAGACTTGGCCGCTGGGGATAGTCCAGTGACACGAATGCGCCCCGGACTCTCCCGAAGGTGGGAGGCCGCGCGCGTAAACGCTGGAAGTTGTTCCACGTCCGCAAAAAGTTCGCGGACGAACGGCAGAAGCATTGCTCTTTGATTCTATCAAGCGGATGAATGACCGGGCGCGCTCACCCGCGAAGCAATGGCCGCGTCAGGCAGGTCGGGCCTCCGGAACCGTTCCTACACAATTCCGAGCCGGGAAACGTCTGCACGTCGAAACCGGCTTCGCCCAGGCGCTGGTTCGTGCGTGCGTTTTCTTCCAGGGCGATCAGGCGCTTGTTGCCCAAGGACAGAACATTGCAGGCCAATGCATCGCGCTCCGTATAATCGATCTCGATCAGATGCAAGCTGCGCGATCTCAGGAATTCCACCGTCTCGACTGCCAGCCATGGCAGATCGACTAGCACAGTGCGCTCATCCAGCATGCTCATGAGCGACATCAGATGCAGGCACGCCGAAGGCCCGGGCCCGTAGGGCAAAGGGGCTGACAACACCTCGACCCCCCGCGGCGCCAGCAGCGATCGCATCTGCTCAATACCGTCTTGGTTCGTGCGATAGCCGCATCCGATCAGCAGCGTGCGCGAGTCCAGCCAGACCATGTCGCCTGCTTCGGAATTCCCCGGCGCATGAATTTCTCCCAAAATGGGAATCCCCAGCTGGAAACCAGACTTGCCGTGTGCCTGTGCTTCGGCCACGCGATTTGGTTTCCCCGGATGCATCAGGATCAACCCGACGTCGGTCGGCAGGGACGCATCGTGCGTGTACACCGCATCGAGCGTCAAGGTATCGTCTGGCGGCAAATACAGCACCTCCGCTCCTGCCTCACGCAACAACCTGCACAACATGTCATGTTGCGACTGCGCTAGCGAATCCGGTGCATGATGGAATCCCAGTTCCCGCCATGAACGGGCCTTGTCGGCTTGGTCCCACCCAGCATGCCGCGGCGAACAGACCAACACTCGCACGAGGGGCCCGACCATCGAATGGCTGTTGCTCTTTTCAACACTCATCAGTGGAGTCCAACCCGACTAGCAATCTAAAGAAGTGGCGCCCCAAAGGCAATGTAAGGGACTCCTGTCCTGGGTGCGATCGGCAAACACTCACAACATGAGACCTGTGGGCTGTGAGCGCGCTCGGGTAGCCACCTTACCGCTTGCTTTAGTTGCCCTGTCTGATGTACAAACCACCGGGTGTCCGATCCCCAAAACGTGCTCCAAGTCCAATGCGTTGGCTAGATGCACGCACCTCGATTTCCGTCTGCGGAGAGGACGGATGGCCCCAGGAGATCTATGAAACCGACGTTGCGTCTGTTCTGCTGTTTCGTTCTGCTCGCGCTCGTTGCCCAGCTGGCATTGGCCCAGGGCGTAGCGAGCGGTGACCTTCGCATCACCGTCAAGGATCCGAAAGGCAGCGCTGTCATTGACGCAACAGTAACGGTTCGCGATCCGGCGAAGGGCTTGGAACGGGCTGGAACGGGAGATGGACAAGGTGTTTACAGCATCCATCTGCTGCCTCCGGGTACCTACTCGGTGCGGGTCGAAGCGCCCGGCTTTGCCAAGACCGACGTTACGGACGTGGGCGTCACCGTAGGTGGACAAGTGGACCTTCCCGTCACCTTAACCGTTGCCGGCGGCCAGGAAGTCGTCGAGGTCAGTTCTCAGGCCGCTTTGGTGGAAACCACATCCAGTTCCACCACCAATACGATCGGCCAGCGCCGCATTGAGAATTTGCCCATCAATGGCCGGAATTACATCAACTTCACACTGACCGACTCCCGCGTCGTTCATGACAATGCGCCCAACACCGGAGCCGCTCCGACTTCCGGACTCAATATGAGCGGACAGCGCGCCCGTTCGAACCTCGTCAATGTCGACGGCGCCGACGCCACCGACAACTCCATCAATGGCGTGCGTTCTACGGTGTCGCAAGAAGCGGTACAGGAATTCCAGATCATCACCAACAACTACTCGCCCGAATACGGCCGCGCCTCCGGTGGCGTCGTGAACATCATCACGCGCTCCGGCACCAACGACTTCCATGGCGACGTATTCGGCTACCTGCGCAACCGCAATTTCCAGGCCGTGAATCCGTTCAGCACGGTTTCCAATCCGGCCTACACGCGGGTGCAGGCGGGTCTCGCGTTCGGCGGACCCATCAAGAAGGACAAGACGTATTACTACTTCTCTTATGAGGTGACACGGCGGCACGAAACTGGATTTTCCAGCATCGGGCAGGGTAACTTCGGATTGCAGTCATTTGACGCCACAAGCATCTTCAATCCTCTGGCCCCCGCTGGAACGTTTACGATGCCAGCCACGCCGGAACAAGTAGCATTTCTCTCGCCCTTCGCCGCGGAGGGCCCAGCGCCGGCGCCGGTGCAGTTCTACACCTGGCTCGTGGGTGCTTCGTCATGGCTCGCAACAACTGGAAATCAGCAGTCCTTCGCGCTTCTGCCATTCGCTCCGGCAGAGAGTGGACCGAATCAGTTTGCGACTAGTTGCAACGTTGTGTTCGCGCCGATCTGCGCCGGGGTACCCGCGTCTTTTCAATCACTCAATTCGCAGATTGGCAATTTCCCGGTGTTTGAAGGAACGAGTGTTTACTCGTTGCGGCTGGACCACAACATCAACACCAATAACCGCCTTACGCTCCGCGCCAACGTGAGCCCCAGCACAATGACGGGCATTGAGGTCAACGGCCAGGACCAGCCCTTCGGACAGAACGCCTATTCGCGGACTTCGCGCCAGACCTATCGTGACGTGGCCGGACTCGTGCAGGATACCTGGACACTGAGCAACAGCAAGGTCAATGAATTTCGCTTTCAATACGCCCGCCGCGGTCTCTCTTACTTCTATAACACCGACACCCCATCGGGTTCGTCGCCCGCAGTGAACATCCCCGGCTTCGCCTATTTCGGCCGCGAACCATACTCCTACATCCAGCGTACGGAAGACCGCTACCAATTTGTCGATAACTTCTCCTGGACAATTGGCCGGCACGACACCAAGTTCGGGGTCGACTTCAACTATCTCCCGCTCGATGCTACGTTCACCGTCAACTACGGCGGCGTCTATGACTTCGGCGAGTTTGACATGGGGAACCTCGGTTTCGATGGGTTCCCGGGATTGTCCGCGGTTCAGGCCTATGGAGCCGGCTTCCCGGCCGTCTATGTTCAGGGCCTGGGCAGCCCGCACGACTCTTTCTCCAACAAGCCTCTTGGCTTGTTCTGGCAGGACTCCTGGCGCATTCGTCATAACCTCACGTTGAACTATGGCGTACGCTATGACGTCGAGTTTCCGCCCCGGTTCAAAGCCCCAACCGGGCTAGCCAAGGTCGGCTACGACTTCCTCAAGTTGCAGAAGGGTATCGAAACCGACAAGAACAACTTCCAGCCCCGCATCGGGCTGGTGTGGGATCCGAAGGGCGACGGCAAGACCGCAATTCGCGCCTCCTACGGATTGTTCTACGATCACCCGCTCCTTGGCCTCTACTTCCTCGGCGACGCTTCTGACGGCTCTACCAGCGGCCAGCTGGCTTTCGGCGGCACTGGTTTATGCAGCGAAGCGGGGGACCCTGGCAATCTGAATGCCTTCACCATCTTCCAAGGTCTGCCGATCAACAATCCAGGACATCCGTGTGCCGCTTCGATCAACCCCGCCGTGACCGACGCACTTGGTTACCTGCCAAATGAACAACGTTTTCAGGCCCTGAATTTTCCCCAATCGATCTTTCTGAACCAGAACTACCTGAACCCGTCGACATTTCTGCCGCTTGGCTTCCAGCCCTTCGGCTACCCGCAGGGCAAGGGGTTTGTGTACGCCTATTCCCAGCAGATGAATCTCAGCGTTGAACAAGACCTGGGCCACGGATTCGCCTTAAGCCTCGCGTATAACTTTAATTCTGGAAAACACATCAATCGCCCCATTAACTCCAATGCGGTGCGCGGCGACCTGATGACCGCCAACCTGATGGCGGCGCTGGCGGCAGGCGAGACCTTTAGCAGCCCCTTCGCAATGAGTGGATGCGGCTCGGGCCCGCTAGGGCCGTGGGTCGATTCCTCGATTCTGAACTTCTTCCGGCCGTCGGGACTCAACCCCTCCATCGCCGGCGCCTATCTAGCCGGTGGCGGCGGCGCCTGCGTTGACCTGGCACAGAGTATTCTGGCTGGATTAGGTTCGCAGGGCTTCAATACCGCCTGTGATCCGACCACCGGAGCCGGATGCGTGCCCTTCGGCGACATGGATGCCAACTTTTCCAACGGCAGCTCCGTCTACCACGGGCTAACTACGAATCTGCGCAAGCGCTTCGGCGATCACTACGAATTTCAGGCGTCGTATACCTGGTCGCATGCGATCGACGATTCCGTCGACTTGCAATCCACAACCACACCGCAGGACAGCTATTTCCCCAGCCTCGACCGCTCGACTTCGCTTTTCGATCAGCGCCATCGTTTTGTGTTCAGTGGCGTGTACCAGACCGGGAAGCTCAGCGGCAGCGGCTTCGCCAGCAAGTTCTTCAGCAACTGGACCTTTGCGCCTCTGATTGAGTTCAGCTCCGGAAGGCCATTCAACATCATCACGGGCAACGGCGATAACCTCCAACTCTCCTCACTGACCGGCCGCCCGAATACCGTGACCAGCGACTTCTGTGGTCCGGTCGTGAACTCTAAGTTCTCGCCTACCGGCGTTTTCCAGGCACCATGTATCCAGAAATTCATCTTCACTGGAACTCTGCCGACTCTGGCTGATCTCGATGGCAACCTCGGGCGCAACGCCGGCGTGACTCCGTGGAGGGTCTTCAACGATCTGCGCGTGGCCAAGCGAATCTACTTCGGCGAGCGCTACAACCTGGAAATGATCGCGGATGCGTTCAATATCGCCAATCGCTACAACGTCTCGGCTGTCAGTCCGCTTTACCAGAATGCGGGCGAGGCGACCGCCGCATACGATCCGCGGCAGTTCCAGTTCGCTGTGCGATTCAACTGGTAGGTAGAAGTCCTTTTGATGGAGGGACGGGCTCTCGCCCGTCCCTTTTATTTTGATGACGCCCCAACGATCTCGCGCAACCCGCTCAGGAACCTCTCCACTTCCTCCATCGTGTTGTAGTGGACCAGTCCGATGCGCAGGAACCCGCCTGAGCGCTCGACGTCGAGTTGCTCGGTGACGTTCACCGCATAGTAGTTTCCGTCCCAGGTAAAGAATCCGCGTTCGCCCAGGTTCGTCGCGAGTTCAAGCGGAGTATAGCCTTCGACACGAACGACGATCGTCGCGCAGCGGCTGTCAAACCGCCGCGAGTCGCTGATGCCATACAACTTCAATCCAGGTATTGCGAGCAAGCCCGCGATCATCGTCTCCATCATGGCGCGTTCATGCAGGCGGGCAGCCTCGTGAGCGGCAAGGATCGCATCACGGCGATTTGCCGCCGATGGTTTCGTCCGGCGGCCAAGCTCCTCCCAGTAATCCACGCAGGCCTTGATTCCCGCGACGCACTCGTGGTTCAGGGTGCCCCACTCCCAGCAGTTGGGAATATTGTTGGTGTTCGGCCGCACCTTGTACGGTTGAAAGCGTTTCAGGTGCTCGCGCTTGCCATACAGCACACCCATGTGCGGGCCGAAAAACTTGTACGTCGAGCAGACGAGAAAATCGCAATCGAGAGCGCGCACATCGATCGCGCCATGCGGCGCATAATGGACGGCATCGATATAGCTCAGTGCGCCTGCACACTTCGCCAACCGCACAACCTCGGCTACATCGTTGATTGTGCCGACCGCATTCGACGCATATCCGACAGCCACCAGCCGGGTGCGAGTCGTAATCTTGCTTGCCAGGTCGCGCATGTCGAGCGTGCAATCGGCAGGATGGAACGCTGCCGCGCGAATTGTCACGCCTCGCTCTTCGAGCGCTTTCCACGGCGAGAAGTTCGCGTCATGGTCGAGAAGCGTGAGCACCACCTCATCCCCGGGGCGAAGTTCGCGTCCGATCGCGCGCGAGATAGCGTACGTCAGCGTCGTCATGTTCGGTCCGAAGACGACTTCTTCCGGACCGCAATTCAGAAAATCGCCCATGGCGGCTCGCGCCTCGGCGATCATGCGATCTGTGTTTCGGGCGCTCTGGTAAGCTCCCCCGGTATTGGAGTTGTTCGTGGCGAGGTAATCGGCGATGGCATCGATCACGCGCTGCGGGACCTGGGTGCCTCCAGGGCCATCGAAGAAAGCGGCAGGATGGCCATTCACGGTCTGCGATAAGGAGGGAAACTGCGAACGAACCCACGCGAGGTCCAGGGAAGTTGACGAGACTGTTTCTGCGGTCGGCATAGAAGCAGCCATTGTAAATGCTTTTTTAGTTGGGCCCGGAGTAAGCACAATCTCACTCCCGGAGAGAGGAAGCATCATATGCCCGTCAAACAAGGCAGCCTTGACTTGTTGCAGCATCCGGTTGCGCAGGAACTCCTGCGCTCGAAGATTCCCGCCCGCCTCGCTTATGTCTGGATGGACGGGACCCCACGCGTCGTTCCGATCTGGTTTCACTGGAACGGCTGCGAGATCGTTATGGCGACGCCACCAAAGGCGCCGAAGCTGAAGGCTCTAACCAGAAATCCGAAAGTCTCGCTGACGATCGACGACAACGCGTTTCCGCACGGCGTGCTGCTGGTACGCGGCACCGCACGCACGGAACCGGTCGAAGGAATCGTGCCGGAGTATGCCCTGGCTGCAGACCGCTATTTTGGCGCTGAGGCCGCCGCAGCATGGCTGAAACAACTCAGCGGATTGGTCCCCAGCATGGTGCGGATTACGATCACGCCGGAATGGGTGGGCCTGTTGGATTTTAAGACTCGCTTCCCGAGCGCCCTGGGCTGAGAGGAGCGCGGCTTCACGCTGCCTGTTCAGGGTTCGGTTGCCGCGCCTTGCCAGTGTTCGTCGCGTTCAGCCGGATGCGGCTTACGCGTGCGGTTTTCTGGATGAGATCAGCGGCAGGAGAGCCATCTCCAGCCATGACGGAACCAGCGGCGAGTGCGAAGCGAAGGGCGTCTGCCTGATCGTCGAAATAGAGAACTACCTGGCCTGACATAGGACTGCTCCCGGGGTCTGGACTTCGCGGCGCCTTGAAGGCAAACAGCGAGACCTGTGTGACGCAGCTGGCGCAGGACGAAAGGGCGATGTTGCTTTTCGAAATTGTCCGGCACGGTCCATTCAGGTCAAAGTGCTTTTCTTGATTCCCTGGCAATCCCTGGCCAATGGCGCCGGCCACTCGCCGGCGAGTTAAGTGCCTCAATTACAATGATGCGTGCGTATCCGTCTTGCGCGGAAGTTAGGTGTTATGCGCCGCCCTACGGCTGTGTTTCTGAGTTGCCTGCTGACGTGCTCTACCTTTGTAGCCCAGACGACAGTCCCCTCTACGAGCTTGCCCGCAAGCGAGACGGGCTTTGTAGTCCGCATCAACGTCAATCTGGTACAGATGGACGCGGTGGTTACGGACTCCAAGGGTCGTCCCGTCACCGATTTGAAAACGGAAGATTTCGAAATCTTGCAGGACGGAGTGCCGCAAAAGATCACGAATTTCAGTTACGTCTCCGAGGGTGCGAAGTCGGCGGCACCGCCTGTGGCCGTTCCACCACCCTCCAAGAGCGAGCCGGTTGCCCCGATTCCACCCGTCCCGCTGAAGCGGGAGCAGGTGCGGCGGGCGGTTGCCCTGGTTGTCGATGACCTGGGACTTTCGCCGACTGGGGTTGCGTACGTGCGGGGGGCGCTGAAGAAGTTTGTGGACAACGACATGCAGCCGGGCGACCTGGTGGCGATTCTCCGCACCGGCGCGGGGATTGGCGCGCTGCAACAGTTCACGACCGACAGGCGGCTTCTCTACGCGGCGATTGAAAGCATTCGATTCAATTTCCGCGGACGGGCCGGGAGCTTCACGCCAATCAGTCCTGCGCCTGTGCTCGACCCGAATGCGACGCTGACGTTGCCGGCGATGGACAACGGAGAACTTGAACAACGCCGGAGTTCCGGCCATTCGACCGCTTCGGGCCCTGGCCTGAACTCAAGTGTCTCCCAGATCGCGGATGAACTTGGCAGCGCCTGCTCGCAGATGACCGGCAGCACGTTTGGTTCGCTGGCGGCCATACGTTACGTCATACAGGGCCTGCGCGACATGCCGGGCCGCAAAGCGTTGATCTTGTTCTCCGAGAAGATGCAGGTGTTCGAAAAGCCTCAGCGTGCATTGCAGCCCTTCAGTGACTGGAGCTGCGACTACTCTCGGGTGCAGGAAATCCTGCGCAAGTTGACAGATGCCGCCGAGCGCTCGGCTGTGGTGATCTACACGGTTGATCCGCGTGGCCTGGATCCACTTGTGATGGGCGCTGCGGACCGGCCTATGGTCAATGTGCACCGCATGAAGGACCGGCCCGAGCAGGCCCTGATAGGGCAAGAGAGCAACCTGCGGGATGATCGCTACTTCGACCAGGGAGGTCTGCAATACCTGGCCGATGAGACCGGCGGAACCTTCGTGTTTCACAACGACATTGCGGGCGCGATCCGGGAAGCCGTGGACGATTCGGGAAGCTACTACCTGATCGCCTACCACCCGCCCGCAAGCACATTCGATGTGAAGAATTCGCGGTGGAAGTTCCACAGTGTGCAGGTGCGCGTGAAGCGGCTCGGCCTGAAAGTGCGCTCCCGGACCGGCTTCTATGGGTTTCCCGGTCAGGAGAACGACAATCTCAGCCTGTCACGCGAAGAGCAGTTTGCCCGCGTGCTGGTTTCTCCTTTTACCGCAAACGACATGCGTGTGCGAATGACGACTCTGTTCTCCTACTATGACAAATCCATTCTGACGACGCTGCTGTATGTGGACGGCAAGGATTTGACCTTCAGCACTGAAACCGACGGCACGCACAAAGCCGTCCTCGACGTGGTGGGAATTACTTTCGACGAGAACGGTCAGGCGGTTGACGATACCCAGCAAACGTACACGTTCCGCGGGAACGATCACGGCTACACGCAAGCGGTTGAGAACGGGATCGTCCTGACCCTGCAGCATGAAGTGAAGCGCCCGGGCCCTTATCAGATGAGAGTGGCTCTGCGAGACGCAACGTCGCAGAAGATGGGATCGGCACACCAGTTTGTGGAGGTGCCGGACATGAAACGGCATCGTCTTTCGCTTTCGGGAATCCTGCTGCGTCAGGAAGGTATGTTACCCTCCACCGCCGCAGTCGCGGAAAGCAGTCAGGCGGCGCCCGATCCCAAAGGGAACGAAGCGATTCGAATTTTTCAGCCGGGCGAGAAGATCAAGTGGTCGTTCCAGATCCTGAATGCGAAACGAGGATCGGACCAGCAGCCCAATGTGACGGTACAGACCCGATTCTTCCGCGACGGCAACGAGATCTTGCGCAGCGAGCCACTGCCCGTACGCTGGCCCGACTCGGTAACGTTGGATCGGCTGGCCGCCAGCGGGCAAGTGAAGATCGGAGCAAAGTTCCCTCCAGGCGACTACGCACTGCAGGTGGTCGTGCGGGACAACCTCGCCAAGAAGAAGTACGCCATGGCCTCACAGTGGATCGACTTCGCCGTCGAGTCGCCATAGCTGCGCGCCTGGGCTCTTATGATTTCGGGGTTCCAACCGCGCGAATGAAATCCGCCAACATGCCGTAGGCCGTTGCGTACAGACCGGGATTTTCCTCCGTGATCGTCAAACCCGGGAAGATATCGGTTTCAAAGCGGACGATCGAGGAAGAACCCGATACCAATGCCACCGGGTCATCGAGTGGAATCTGCTCGGGACCGACGGAGGCGTGTACCTGGTTCTTGTCGCGCCTGCCTCGGCAGACAAGTTTGTAGGGACGGCCGGCGGATCGTGCTTCGCGCACCGCTTCTGCGGTCAGATGGCGAATACCCTGCCGCTCGACGCGTTGCGGGGCGAGTGGAACGTTCATGATGACGTTGACCAGCGCCGCCACTTTTACGGCGGCGTCCCAGCCGTCGAGGTCGTAACTCGCATCGGTTTCGGCGATGCCCAGCGCCTGGGCCTTCTTCAGGGAATCCTCGAAGCTGAACCCCTGTTCCATACCCGTGAGAATGACGTTAGTCGTGGAATTCAATATCCCGATGAAGCCTCGCACCTCGACAGCAGGCAGCGTGTCGCGAAACAGCGAGAAGATGGGAACGCCGTCCATCACCGTGGATTCGAAGAGGAAGCGGCGTTGGCGTCTGGCAGCGAGGTCGCGCAGTTCCCGATAGGCGAGGACGACGGGTCCTTTGTTTGCGGTGATCGCGTGGGCTCCATATTCGAGAGCGGCGCGGATGTGAGAGATCGCCGGTTCGCCGGTGTCGACGTTGAGAGAAGTGGCTTCGAAAACCACGTCGGGCTTCGCCGCGCGCAGCCAGCCGGCAATTCCACTGACAGGTTGCCTTGAGAACTCTTCATCGGCGATGACGCCCGCGCTACACAGCGTCTGCGGCGCAAAGCCTTCGGGATCTGCCAGCCAGCCCAGGCGGCGCGATGCGACACCCGTCACTCGCCAGGTGATGCCGTAACGATCACGCATGTCATCCGTTTTGCGGGTCAGCAGATCAACGAGAGTGCGATTGACGTTTCCGAATCCAAGCAGGCAGAGGTTGAAGGATTTCATGGCTGAGACGGCGTGAGTATAGCAAGCCGGTCAGCGCATTGACGCCAGAGGGGCTAGAAGGTCCCGTTACCGTTCGCGTTACGTATCTTGAACCATTCGAAACGCAGGCCGATCGCCTGAAGATCGTTGCGCACCTTGATGAATGTCTGCTGGATTCTGGCGACCATGAAGCCGTTCTTGCGTTGACGGCGAAAATCGTCGCGGTCCTGCGAAATCGCGCTGTTCCGGCGCTGGACGGCGCGATTGTAGTCCCCGTCGGAACCGTAATATCCGCCGGTCGCCTCGGTCAGGCTGCGGTCCTCTTTGCGCTGGACGAGCCGGGTGTTGTCGTCCAGAACAGTGGCGAATAAGGAATCGAATTCGTCGTACCACAGCCGTACCGCTTCTTCTGTTTCCTCCGGTTTGTGGTTCTTTCGGAACTCGCGGATCGCGGTAATGATCTCATCGGAATTGTCCGGCCCTTCAAGGGAGATTCCCGGAATGGGTCCCCGGCGGGTTTTCATATTCTCGTCGGTGATGACGGCTTTGGCTTTCGGGCCGGCAGATTGCTTGCTCTTCTTGGCGATTTCACCCAACGATGGCGTCGCACTATCGGCTGTCTGTGCGAAGGCAGGTTGTGCGAAGGAGGAGATAAGAAGGCAGGCAAATGATCGCCGTAACGTTCGCTCCCAATTCATAAGTCCCTTGAGGTGTTAAGACGTGAACTGCAGCACCTTACATCATAGACAGCGAGGGACGCTAAGAGCAGAGTACTTTTGTTATAAGACAATAGTGCCTACGGTTTGTTCGACAATCACTGACTTCCGCGACGTGATCAGTATGCAAAGCCATCTGGCTGGCTTACCGCGCCCACGCGCACGTAGTTGTCAATGAACTCGCGGCCGGCGGCCAAGGCCTTCCGGTTTATGTCCAGCAGTTCCACGCGCCGGATCTTCGTCTTCAGAACGTCATCCGCAGTTGCGGTGAGGAGGCACTCCGTCTCTTCGAGCAACGCACCCATCATGACGATATTGGTCGCCTTCGTAGAGCCGAGTTTGTCGGCGATTTGCGATGCCGGGAGACAGATGATGCGGGCCTGCGGCAAGGGGAAATCGGCGGGCAAGCGCTCGGCGTTGTAGAGAATCAGACCGCCGGCTGCGACCTGTGGAGCGAACTTCCGCAGCGAGATTTCGTTCATCGCCACCAGCACATCGGGATGAGAGATCAGTGGCGAGCCGATGCGGTCCTTCGACAGGCACACGTGGCAATGGGCGCTTCCAGAACGCATTTCGGGGCCGTACGAGGGAAGCCAGCTCACGTCCAGCCCTTCGCGCATGCCCATCTCGGTGAGAAGTTGGCCGAGGAGGAGCACGCCCTGTCCGCCGAAGCCGGCGATCTTGATCTCGAAGGTCTTGAAGTGGTGCTGGTGGTGCGAAGGAGCGCCCACCGAGCTTTGCGCGCTGGCCTGAGACACCGCCGCATCAGGCGTTTCTCCGCCTGCTGGGCGCATGGCGCCCGGCGGGACATGGGTCCTGTCAGACGCCTCTTTGCCGGCCTGGATGGGAGCATCCGGACCCACCGGAGCATTGGCGATCTCGAGAACTTCCACCACCGAACGCTGCGGAACGGCCGCGTTCTGGACGGGTTCATGCACTCTGTCGCGGAAGACGTTCAACGGGAACTTGGGAATCATCGCATCCGCGACCCACTTGCGAGCTTCAATCGGATCCTTCGCCCAAATCGTTGGACACGGGGAAAGAATCTCAACAAACGAGAACCCGAGGCCATCGCGCTGTACTTCAAGCGCCCGGCGCACGGCCTTGCGTGCCTTCATGACGTTCTTATTGTCGGAAAGTGCGACGCGCTCGACGTAGACGGGAGCTTCCAGCCCTGAAATCAGCTCCGCCATATGCAGGGGAAATCCTTCGTTGACCGGGCGGCGTCCCCAGGGAGAGGTGGTGCTGCGCTGGCCAACGAGCGTCGTGGGGGCCATCTGGCCGCCCGTCATGCCATAGATTGCGTTGTTCACGAAGAACACCGTGATCTTCTCGCCGCGGTTGGCCGCATGAATGATTTCCGCTGTGCCGATGGCCGCGAGGTCGCCATCGCCCTGATACGAGATGACAATCTTGCCGGGGCAAGCGCGCTTTATGGCAGTGGCCGCAGCCGGCGCGCGGCCGTGGGCAACCTGCACGTTGCCAACGTCAAAATAGTAGTAGGCAAAGACAGAGCAGCCGACGGGACTGACGAAAATGGTCTGGTCCTGGAGTCCGAGATCGGCGAGGGCTTCGGCAATCAGCTTGTGGGCAACGCCATGCCCGCAACCCGGGCAGTAGTGCGTCTGGTGCTGCAGTTCGCCCTTCCGCTCATACTTGTCGTAGAAGAGCGGAGACTTGGAGTGGCTGACTTCATATCCAGCGGCCAGAATTTCCGATTCCTTGACCTCGGGCTTTGTTTCGGTTGCCATATGCCGCCTTTCCTCGACTCGCGAGCCCGAACGAGGCGTCCAGGCCTGCTCAAATCTCTACACCATCGCCATCACGCGCTGCATGACTTGCGAATGTACTTCTTCCACGGATGGCACGTTCCCACCAGCGCGTCCGTAAAACTCGACGGGAACCTTGCCGTTCACTGTCAGGCGCACGTCTTCCAGCATCTGGCCATTGCTTAGTTCAACGACCAGGATCTTCTGCACTTTCTGTGACGATTCGATAAGGGCCTGCTTGGGGAACGGCCACAATGTGATCGGACGGAACAGCCCCGCCTTCAGGCCCTCCCGCCGCGCCATCTCGACCGCGGAGCGGAGCACGCGGCTCGTAATCCCGTAACCGACGAGCAGGACTTCGGCGTCTTCAGCTTCGAAAGTTTCATGCCGCGGTTCAAGCTGCGAGGCACGGATATATTTCGCTTCCAGCTTGCGTACGTGATTTTCCAGCTCGTCAGGCTCGAGATAGATCGAGTTGATCAGGTTCTTGCGAGTCTCAACCGTTCCCTTCACTGCCCAGGGTTTTTCGGGAATCTCCGGCTCGCGATACTCGAGATCGAGAGGTTCCATCATCTGCCCGACAAAGCCGTCCGCCAGGACGATAGCCGGGTTGCGGTACCGGTCGGCCAGATCAAAGGCAAGGATGGTTAAGTCGGCCATCTCCTGCACCGAGGCTGGAGCGAGCACGAAGTTGCGGTAGTTGCCGTGTCCTCCGCCTTTGACCATGGCGAAGTAGTCGCTCTGCTCGGGGGCGATGTTGCCCAGCCCCGGGCCGCCGCGTACGACGTCGACGATGACACAGGGCAGCTCTGATCCCGCGCAGTACGAGATGCCCTCCTGCATTAAGCTGAGGCCGGGACCGGAGGATGCGGTCATGACGCGGGCCCCGGCCGCAGCTGCGCCGTACACCATGTTGATGGCGGCGACTTCGCTCTCCGCCTGCAAGAACGTCCCGCCGACCTGGGGCAGATACAACGCCGCCGCTTCGGCGATCTCGCTGGCTGGAGTAATGGGATATCCGTAGTAGTGGCGGCATCCGGCAAGGATGGCGCCCTTGACGATGGCGACGTTGCCCTTACAGAGCTGCCGCATGAGAATCCCCCTCCGTGTGAACGATGGGTTTGGCTGGAGGCGCAAGGCGATACACCGTAATCGCACCCGGCTCCGGACAGCAGTAGAAACAAATACCGCAGCCGGTACACCCTTCGCCGGTATAGCGGGCCGGATGCACGCCGTAGGCGTTCAGCTCCGGCCGCAACTCCAGGCACTCGGGCGGACACGATTCCACGCACAGTCCGCAGCCTTTGCATTCCTCGGTATCGATGAGAATGTTGCCTCGCGCTGGTCCAGCCATATTCACCTCGAAACGGTCATCGGTTGGGGCCGCTGCAACCACTTGGTTTTTTCACAATACGAGTACAGTTCATCGCGGAACTTGGGATGAGCGATCTCGATCAGTGCCTTGGCCCGTTCCCGGATCGATTTGCCATGCAGATAGGCAACGCCGAACTCCGTGACCACGTAGCGCACCAGTCCGCGGGAAGTGACCACCCCCGCGCCCGGACTGAGCATCGGGACGATACGCGAGATGGCGCCGCTCTTCGCCGTCGATGAGATCGCAATGATCGGCTTGCCGCTCTTGGACCGCGACGCGCCGCGCAGGAAATCCACCTGCCCGCCGATACCGCTGTAGAACTGGTTGCCGATGGAATCCGAACAGACCTGGCCGGTGAGATCGACCTGCAATGCCGAATTGATGGCGACCATCTGGTCGTTGCGCGCAATCAGGCCGGGATCGTTGACGTAGGCGGTGGGATGGAATTCGAACATCGGGTTGTTGTCCACGAAGTCGAAGATCTTCCGCGTGCCGAGAATGAATCCCACGATGATCTTGCGAGGCTTGAAGTTCTTGCGCTCCCCGGTGAGCACGCCGGATTCAATCAGCGGAATCACGCCGTCGGAAACCAGTTCGCTGTGCACCGCCAGATCCTTGCGGTCTGTCAGAAACGAGAGAACCGCGTCAGGGATGCCGCCGATTCCGGTCTGGAGAACGGAGCCGTCCTCAATCAGGCCGGCAACGTTGCGCCCAATCGCGGTATGCATCTCGGAGGTCTCATGCTTCTTCATCTCGCACAGCGGACGCGACCCTTCGACAATCAGGTCGATGTCGTTGACATGAATGAAACTGTCTCCGTAGGTGCGCGGCATCTGGTCGTTGACGTGGGCCACGACATAGCGCGCGAGCTTGGCGGCGGTCAGCGTGGTATCGACACCGACGCCGAAGCTGCAGAAACCGTGGGCGTCGGGCGGCGAGACTTGCACCAGCGCGACATCGACCGGCATGGCGCCGCTTTCGAAGAGCCCTTCAATCTCGCTGAGGTAGATCGGGGTATAGTCGGCTCGTCCGTCGTTGATGGCGTCGCGCACATTGGCCCCGATAAACACTGCGTTGTGGCGGAAGTGCCCGGCCATCTCGGGAGCGACGTAGGGCGCCGTGCCCATGGTCATCATGTGCACGATCTCGACATCCTCAACGTGCGGACCGCGCTTCATCAGCGCCTCGACCAGCGTTTCGGGCTCGGCGCACCCCGGCTGAATGTATACGCGCATCCCCGACTGGACACACCGCAGCGCCTCTTCCGGCGTGCGCAATTTCTTTTTAAATTCCGTTTCCCACGACATGCTTCCCTCTTTCTCCTTTTGCCAGTGTTACGGATTCATCCAACGTGCAGCTCGTGCGCTGACTGCGCGCGCTCATACCCGATCGAAGCATAATAGACGGCACGATCGAAAAACTGATCAAGCAGTTGCAGCATTTCCAGCTCGCCGAACACCTCGGTGGGGCGTTCCATGACCGCTTCTTTCTTCAGAAACTCCCACAAGTTTTCTTTTGTCAGCGTAATCACCCAGATTAGTTCGCTGATGGGTACGCCCTGGTGAGCGCGGCGCGTGCCAATTTCTTCGTAGCGCTGCTCGATATCGAAGGCGCCCTTGCCCAGCAGCCATTCGCCAAGATGGCGGTAAATCTCGTAAACCCGCTGCCGCAGTTCCTCGGGCGGCACGTGGCGGTAGGAGCGAGCCAACTCGGAGTTCTGGACTTTTTCGAGCAGTCCCGCCGCGAGTTCGTCGGAGTGCGTCTCGATTAGACGGACGAGTCGGTAGGCCAGCATCATGACCGCCTCCTGGGCTTTCCTCCGAATTCAGTTTCGACCCCGTCGCGCAGCATCATCCGTGATAGTTGGCACATTGCGGAGTGATATTGGTCACAAATCCATGCAATTGATAACACGTTGGTTAGGGTCTCGCCTCCCCTCCAACCGACCAACCGGCCGGACGGTTTCGCGCCGCTCCCTGCAGACTCCTGACCGCTCCCTTGCGTCCGCGGCTGTAGACGGTATTTCGCAACGTGGGGTAGACTCCTGTCAGGGATGGCATGCTCCGATCGACACCAAATCGAAGCCTTGCATTCAGGCTTGGTGCGGTTCTCTGCATCGCAACAGTTTTCCTGCTGGGGACGGCGCAAGCTACGCACTCCCATCCTGACGATTCATCTGCCTCGCACCACACTTGTTCGATCTGTTCGGTATCTAGTGTAGGCCCGATTGCCACAGTCGTATCGGCGCAGGCGAGCACCCACGTTATAGCGTTGGCTCAGCCTTCGGCCGACGGCACTGTCATTTCTCGCCCGGCCTCGAGCAACTTCATTCGCCCTCCTCCGGCAGCCTGATTTTCCCCTCAACCGAAGAGTGGTTATCAGGAACAGCGAGCTTGTCTGCGCTCGCTCCGCGCGCATTTCTTCACTGGAGGAATCATGCTGGTCTCTTCTCAGAGGTCGCTGGCGACCTTTCTACTGAATCTCTTTGTTGCCGCGAGCTTTATTACCGCGAACGCCCAATCCACCGGCAACTCGATCGTGAACGGCGCGGTCACCGACCCATCCGGCGCGGTCGTCGTTGGCGCGACGGTTGAATTAAAGAATCCAGTCAGCGGCTTCGCCCGGACGGCCATCACGGATGCCGCAGGCAAATTCAACATTCCGAACGTGCCCTTTAATCCGTATCACGTGACTGTCACCGGAAAAGGATTTGCACCTTATGTCCAGGATGTCGAAGTGCGGTCGGTTGTACCAATCAATCTGAATATTGCACTCACGGTCTCCGGGTCGGCGGAAACGGTCACGGTGGAAGCTGCGGGTGAAGATCTGCTGGAAAATACATCCACGTTCCACACCGATGTCGACCGCGGACTGTTCGACAAGGTGCCGCTCGAGAGCACATCGTCATCGGTAAGTTCCCTCGTGACGCTGGCCTCGCCGGGCATTGCGGCTGACTCCAACGGCCTGTTTCACGGTATGGGCGATCATGCAGAAAATTCGTTCATGGTGGACGGCCAGCCCATCACCGATCAGCAGAGCAAGGTCTTCTCGAACCAGATTCCGCTGGATTCGATCGAGTCAATGGAAGTGATTTCGGGCGCTCCCCCGGCTGAATACGGCGAGAAGACGAGCGTCATCATCAACGTGACCACGCGCTCCGGGCAGGGATTGACTACACCCAAGGGGAACGTAACCAGTTCATACGGGAGTTTTGGCACCGCAACTCTTGGCGTCAACTTCGGCTACGGAGGACAGAACTGGGGCAACTTCATTTCCATGAGCGGCCTGAACACCGGGCGGTTCCTGGACCCGCCGGAGTTTGAAGTCTTCCACGCCAAAGGAAACCAGCAGAATATGTTCGACCGCGTAGACCTGAAGGCATCCAACGCTGATTCCATTCACCTGAACCTCGGGTTCACACGTTCGTGGTTTCAGAATCCGAACTCGTTTGACAACTTGAACGTCACCGATCAGTTCGGAAACCTGGCCGGCTCAGCCGATCAGCGGTCGCAGATCAAGACTTTCAACATCGCTCCCTCGTGGACGCACGTCCTCAACAACAATACGGTTCTCACATTCGGAGGCTTCGCGCGGCATGATCAGTACAACTACTATCCGAGCGGGAATCCGCTGGCTGACCTCAGCCCGCTCCAGCAGGAAACGGTGGCGCAGGATCGGACACTTACCAATGCGGGAATCCGATCCGATCTCTCGTACGTGAAAGGCATCCACAACATCAAGATCGGCGCAACCTACCAGCAGACGTTCCTGACCGAAAACGATCGCCTTGGAATCGTCGATCCCACTCTGCTGCCATCGCTGACCGACACTGGCGGCAATCCGTGCTTCGATCCGGCAACCGGTACCGCCATCGATGCACCCTGTACCGACCTGCTGCCGTTTGACCTGACGCGCAGCGGCGGAATCTTCGGATTCCACGGCCACACCGACGTTAAGCAGCTCGCGTTGTACATCCAGGATCAGATCTCAAAAGGAAACTGGTCGTTCAACCTGGGAGTTCGCGGAGATCTCTACAACGGCCTCGCGGTACATCGCGAAGCACAACCTCGCCTCGGAGTGGCATACAACATCAAGAGGACCAACACCGTCCTGCGGGTCTCGTATGCCCGCATCGTGGAAACGCCCTTCAACGAAAACCTGGTTGTATCGAGTATCGGATGCAACGACGCCGTGCTGAACCCGCTGCTCGCATGCACTCCGGGCGCATCGGCAGTGCTCAGTCCGGGATGGCGCAACGAATTCCACGCCGGATTGCAGCAAGCCTTCGGGAAGTATCTGGTGTTCTCCGGCGAGTACATCTGGAAATACACGCACGCCGGATACGATTTCGGCATTCTCGGCAATACGCCGATCTTCTTCCCGATCGTGTGGCACAACTCGAAGATTCCCGGATTCGCCGGACGGGTGAGTGTGCCAGACTTCCACGGGTTCTCGGCCCTGATGGTGTTCTCCACCGTGTCGGCCCGATTCTTTGCCCCGCAAATTGGTGGAGCGGGCGCGGCGCCATCAGCAGAGGGCGGCGTGTTCCGGATTGACCACGACGAAAAATTCAACCAGACGACCCACCTGCAATACCAGCCATGGAAAAGCGGCCCATGGGTCGGATTTAACTGGCGATATGACAGCGGCATGGTGGCAGGCGCCGTCCCCTTTGCGGCGGATACGGCAACGCCGGTGGATCTGACGGTTCTGACCGCGGATCAACAACTGCAGGCGGGACTGTTCTGCGGCTCCCAGCGCCCAACGTTGACCACGCCACTGGTCACATGCGCGACCTCGCAGTATGGATCAACTCTGGTATCCATCCCCGCTCCCGGCACGGAAAACGACGACCACAACCCGCCGCGGATCGCTCCGCGCCATTTGTTCGATGTAGCGGTCGGCGACGACAATCTATTCCATGGCGACAAATACAAATGGAGCCTGCAGGTGACGGCGATCAACGTCGCGAACAAGCGTGCTCTCTACAACTTCCTGTCGACATTCAGCGGCACACACTACGTGGCGCCGCGAGCGATTACCGCGCAACTCGGATTTACATTCTGATGTTGCCGAATGCTGATGACGTGTGTCCATGGCCAACGGCAGGGCCTATGCGATGGGGACGCAGCTTGCCGCGTCCCTGTCGCCCGTTTCAACGGAAGCAGGAGAAGCTCGGGGCTATTTCAGTAGATCGGTCCCGCCTGTACGCGGGTCTCGCTCAGGACCGGCTCTTCGCTTCTCTCGATCTGCACTAGGGGATTGTATGAATACACCGGCCGAATCTCGCGGCCGAGATCTTTGAGCGCTTCTTGATCGGGGTAGAGCGAGAAGGTAGCTTTGATGGTGTCCCAGAAGCCCCCCAGCGAGCCGAAGGTGTCGTCAACCGACGTGGGCTCGTAGCCGCAGTGCACCATGCAGTTCGCGCACTGCGGATTACCGGAGTGCGTGCCGTAACTGTCCCAATCGGTTGTCTCGATCAGTTCTTTGTACGAGTCGGCATAGCCGTCCTGCAGCAGGTAGCAGGGCCTCTGCCATCCGAACAGGTTGTAGGTCGGCATACCCCAGGGAGTGCAATCGTAGTTGCGCTTGCCCATCAGGTATTCGAGAAACAGGGGCGACTGGTTGAAGCGCCACTTCTTTTTGCGATTCGAAAGCATGGCGCGGAACAGGCGGCGGGTGCGGGCGCGACCGAGGAAGTGCTTCTGGTCGGGCGCCTTGTCGTACGAGTAGCCGGGTGAGAGCATCATGCTTTCGACACCGGCGTCCATCATTTCGTCGAAGAACGCGCGGACGGATTTCGGATCGGCGCCGTCGAACAGCGTCGTGTTTGTGGTAACGCGGAACCCGGCCTGCACGGCTTCGCGAATGCCGTCAACGGCGATGTCGTATCCACCCTCGCGACACACGGAAAAATCGTGATGATCGCGCTGGCCGTCGACGTGCACCGAGAAACTCAGATATTTGCTTGGCTTGAACAGGTGCAGCTTCTCTTTGAGCAGCAGCGCGTTGGTGCAGAGGTAGATGTACTTCTTGCGGGCGATCAGGCCTTCGACGATCTTTTCGATCTGCGGGTGCATGAGTGGCTCGCCGCCCGGGATCGAGACCACCGGGGCGCCGCACTCGTCGACCGCCTTAAAGCATTCTTCGGGCGTGAGGTCCTTCTTCAGGATGTGGGCGGGATATTGGATCTTGCCGCATCCGGCGCAGGCCAAGTTACAGCGGAACAGCGGCTCCAGCATGAGGACAAGCGGGTACCGCTTGCGTCCGGCAAGCTTCTGCCGCAGGACGTAGGTGGAAACCGTCCACATCTGTGAGATTGGGACCGCCATCACCCCTCCGGGAGGGTAGTGTTTCTATCATAACAGCTGGGTGGAATGAAGGATTGGCTTAGCCGCCCGCCACTTCTCCAATTGGCCGCGGAAGGAGAGATTGCTCGTGCGGTTGTCCGCTCGTTCCAACCAGGTGCGGCCTTTTCGCCTTTGTCCATCGCTCTCTTATTTTCAGGAACGGCTTCTCGATCCCGTGATAGGAAGCTGTCGCCAGCACGATCGAAAGCACCAGGTTTTGGGGAAACGCGGTCCAGAACGAGGGCGAGCCGCGGTCAAGAAAGATCTGTTGCCACAGGTAGAGGCTGTAGCTGATTGCCCCCAGCCATTCGACCGGCCCCACGTTTAGCGCGGCATATCGCCGCATCATCACGTGCTTCAACGATAGAGCGATCCCCAGATGTAGCGCGGTCAGGCCCAGTGTCTGGTAGACGCGCGTGTTCCAAAGTTGGATCAGCGGCAGACCTGCTGTGGCTGCGGGGACCACAGCGAACCATCGACTGACGAAAATTCGCTGCCAGCGCGCGGGCCAGGGTTCCAACATTGAAACGGCAGCGCCCATGGCCAGGGCATCCATGAAGACGGGGAACGGGTGGTCGAGCCCGGGGCGTCCCCACGTCAGGTAGAAAATCACACGCAAGGGAGGCCCGGCAGCGATGGCGGCGGCTACGATCCACAGGCGCTTGCGAAAGAACAGGAGCAGGGTCAGCGGCCAGAGCAGGTAGTATTGCTCTTCTACCCCGAGCGACCACAAGTGCCCGAGCACGTGGTGGCCGTTCTGGTAGTAGTTCACGCAATAGGCGAGCGCGGTGGCTATATTGCCTGCGCGCAGCACGCTCCAGTGCGTCGCCGCGGCGACGAACATGAAGACATAGGCCGCAGGAAAGATCCGGAACGCGCGCCGGACGTAGAACATCTTCAGCGAGATCCGCCCGCTGCGTTCGTATTCCCTCACCAGCTGCGCTGTAATCAGGTAGCCGGAAACGACCAGAAAAATCCGAACGCCGAGGTTGCCGTAGATTTCGAGCATGTGCACACGCGGAAAATGCTGCGTACCCGATACGTGCGACAGCACAACCAGCGTGATGCAGACGGCCCGCAGCCCCTGCAGAGAATGAAGGCGCATAGTTTTTGTGAGGGAATGCCGCAGAGAGAATCCGGGGCCGGGAGACCGCCGGACTGAGGCTAGACGATCGGGATACCGTTGCCAGTGATTGCGGTCACCGGCAATTTGTGAGGTTTTCTGCCGCGGCGCTACGGGGTTGGATACACAAACGAATAGGTTCCCGAGCCGACATTGATGGACACAGCGTCGTCCGCCTGTCCGACATTGGACAAATCCGGGTGCGACTGCAGCGGTTGTCCCCCTTCCGTGACTTGCTCCAGGCGGGCCTTTGGCAACCGGATTGTCGCCCACGTGTTAGGTGGAATCTCCGCGGACACTGTCGTCTTTCCATCTTTGATTTCCCAGGAGGAAGAGATGCGGCCATACATCGTCTGCTCCGACGCTTTCACCCAGGTCAACCCGCCGCCGGGACGTGGCTGAATGAGCGCGTGCTTGTATCCGGGACGATCAGGATCGATTTCAACGCCAGCGACGACGTGATACATCCAACTCCCGATCGCTCCGTAGGCATAGTGGTTCAGGGAGTTCATGCCTGGGTCCTGAAAGGTGCCGTCGGGACGGATGCCATCCCAGCGCTCCCAGATCGTGGTGGCGCCTTTCGTCACCGGATAGAGCCACGACGGGTACTCGGTGCGATTGAGCAACATGTAGGCTTCCTCAAGGTAACCGTAGTCGCTCAGAACCTGGCAAAGCAGCGGCGTCCCGAGAAAGCCGGTGGTGAGGTGTCCGAACTTGCGGACGTCAGCCGCCAGACGGGCCGCCGCCTGCTGACGCTGGGATTGCGGCAGCAGATCGAAGGCCAGCGCCAGAACATACGCAGTCTGCGTGTTCGAGGCGAGCCGGCCGTTGGGCGTAACGTATTCTTTCTGGAATGCCGCCTGGATCTTTCCCAGCAGTGCCGAGTAATCGGCGGCATCTTCGTTCTTGCCCAGAACCTTCGCGGCCTGTGCGACCAAAGCCGTGGAGCGCGCGAAGTAGGCAGTTTGAATGAGGTCTTTGTCCGTCGTGGCGCCAGGGTAGTCGGAGTTCGTGGTCGCAAAGGCCAGCCAGTCGCCAAAGCTGAAGCCGCTGCTCCAGATGTGGGTGTCGCCAGCGGCGCGGCGCATGTACTCCACCCATGCCTTCATGCTGTCGTACTGCTGCGTCAGGACGCGGCGGTCGCCATACGAAAGATAAACGGTCCAAGGCACAACCGTGGCCACGTCCGCCCAACCGGCTGACGCGGAGGCGCCTCTGCGCGTGTCGTGCGTGAGAGCGTTTGGGATCACGAACGGTACTGCGCCATCGTCCTGCTGATCGAGTGCGACATCGGCCAGCCACTTCGTATAGAACGCCGCGGTGTCGTAGTTGAACGCGGCAGTCGGAGCGAAAACCTGCGCGTCGCCGGTCCACCCCAGCCGCTCGTCGCGCTGCGGACAGTCGGTCGGCACATCCACGAAGTTTCCCTTCTGCCCCCAGACAATGTTGTGCTGCAACTGGTTCAGCATTTCGTTCGAAGTGGAGAACGTTCCTGTCGGGCGCATGTCGGAATGAACCACGATCCCGGTGAAGTCATCGAGGCTTGGCTCTCCCGGCCAGCCACTCACCGCTACATAACGAAATCCCTGAAAGGTGAAGTGCGGTTCGAAGGTTTCGACTCCTCCGCCTCTAGCCGTGTAGCGGATTGTCTGCTGCGCCGTACGCAAGTTCTGCGTGTAGAAGTTACCGGCTGCGTCGAGCGCCTCGGCGTGACGCAGGACGATCGTTGTCCCCGCAGGAGCGGTCACACGGAAACGCATCCAACCCACCATGTTCTGCCCCATGTCGAGGACGGTCTCGCCGGTCGGCGTCTTCACGATCTTTGCGGGCTTGAGTTCTTCGATCCTGCGCACAGGCGGGCCGGCCGACGCGACCACCTTGGCTCTAGGGGCCTCCAGCGCGGTTACTCCGCTCCAGTTCGCGTCGTCGTACTCTGCCTCGCTCCATCCGGCACGCTCAAGGCGGGCATCGTACGTCTCGCCATCGTAAACGTCGGACATGAGAATCGGGCCGGTGTTGGATTTCCAGGAACTGTCGGTCCCGACAACTTCACGCGTGCCGTCAGCATAGGTGATCATGAGCTGAGCGAGCAGTGCCAGCTGCTCGCCGTAATTATTGCGCCTGTTTTCCCATCCGGCCCGTCCGCGAAACCAGCCGTCGCCCAGGAGCGCGCCCAGGCAGTTGTCGCCCTGCTTCAGCTGCGACGTGACGTCGTAAGTCTGGTACTGGTATCGGAAATCGTAGGCGGTCCAGCCGGGAGTGAAGTACTGATCGCCCACGCGCTGTCCGTTGAGTTCGAACTGGTACAGCCCCATGGCCGTTGCGTACAGACGAGCCTGAGCGACACGCTTCTTCACCGGAAACACCCGGCGCAGCATCGGCGCCGGATTGGACTTGGTAATGTCTTCCGCAACCTGGCCAGTGATCCAGTGCGCGTGCCAGTCCGAGCCTGCGAGCAGGCCCATCTCCCAGTACGCGGGCTTGCTCCAGCCTGACGTGTTGCCATGGTTATCCCAGACTTGCACCTGCCAGTAGTAGCGCCTGCCGCTCTCGAGCGCGGGGCCCTTATAAAAGACGTGAATGGAAGCTTCGGAGGGCTGTTTGCTTGAATCCCATAGCGGGTTCGGCCTGGTCAGCTGCGCCTCCGAAATTGCGACGCGAATCTGATACGCGGTCTGCATCGTTCCGCGTTGCGCAGCAACCAGTTCCCAACTGAAGCGAGGTTCAGCAACGTCAAGGCCGATGGGATTGGTCTTGTATTCGCAGCGCAGGTTCGTAACCGAGAGTGGAGACTGAGCGAGTACCGGCGACGCAAAAAGGAACACCGCCCCTGCAATCCATGAGGAAAGACGAATGAGTTTCACGATGCCTCGTACGGATGATGATCTCGCGTCGAGTATGAACGTTGCGAATGTGCAGAGGCAACTATTACCGCCGGCAGGCGACTGCGGACCGGCCCTAGTTTGGATTTCTGGCTCGATTGCCTACCCTGGTCTTAGCTTCCTCTTCCAGAGTGTGGACGGCAAGCTGCGTTTCGCGGACCATCAGGATACATCCGAACACGAGACCCGACACGGCAGATGCTCCGGTGATGATGCCGGCCGCGGCGGCAAGTTCAAAGAGAGGTTTCTGGTTGTAATAGGCGGCAATCGAGCCCCCGACGGACACAAGAGCCGAGGCCGCAAACAGCCCGAGTCCAGCATAGAAAGCCCGCAGCGCCCTGACGAGCAGGTGCGCGCGCACCTGCAGCGCGGTCAGTTGCGCGCCCCATCCGCCAAGATCGGGGTGTCCAGGTTCGAGCCGCGCCAGTTCCGCCGCTACGATCCGCGTGCGGTCGACCACGCGCGCCAGGCGGTTGCTGGTGCCAAGGGCAAGGACCGACGATGCATTCGTAAGGATGGCGGGCGCCACGACCGCCGTGAGCACGCCGAACGGATTGTTGACAATCGCGGTGTATTGCAAGGGATCAATATTCTATGACATCGGCTCGAAAAACCGCCTCTCCGCTCGCATCCCCCTCTAGATCTTCTGCAATCGCTGTACGTCGTGCACGCCGGGGATCTTCCTCACACCGTTGATGATCTGTTGCAGGTGGTTGAGGTCGGCGATTTCGAGCACCACGTCGATGGTCGCGCGGCCGCTGCCGGTGCGGGCTTCGATGTTCCGGATATTGGTATTCGAGTCGCTGATGACGGACGTGATCTGCTTCAGCATGCCGAAGCGGTCGTCGCAGAAAAGCGTCAGCTTGACGGGGTAGGAAATCGGCTGGCCTTCTTTGTCGCTGCCGGCCCACTGCACATCGATGCGGCGGTCGGGTTCGTAGAGGAGATTCGTCACATTCGGGCAGCTCACGGAATGCACGGCTACGCCCTTGCCACGCGTGACGTAGCCCACAATGGCTTCGCCGCGGATCGGGTTGCAACATCGCGCGCGATAGACTAACAGGTCGCCGTGTCCTTTGACGACGATGGCATTGTTGTCGCCGCCGAAGACCCGGCGCACGACGCTGGCAATCCCGCCCGCGGCAGAAGTAACTTCTTCTCCCTCCGGCACAGGCTCGGCGCCCGCCGGCGTGAGCTTCGCCAGCACTTGCCGCGCCGAATACTTGCCGTAGCCGATGGCAGCCAGCAAGTCGTCGGCCCGTCCAAGGCCGTACTCGCCGGCGGCGCGCTGCAGTTCTTCATCCTTGATCTGCTTCAGCGGAATGCGGTATTTGCGCGCTTCCTTTTCGATCAGCTTGTGGCCGATTTCGATGGCGCGTTCGCGCTGGTGCACGTTGAGCCAGTGCTTGATCTTGTTGCGCGAGCGCGACGACTTCACGATCGCCAGCCAGTCGCGGCTGGGCTTGTGCCCGGGCTGGGTGAGGATTTCGACGATATCGCCTGAGTGCAGCTTGTGCCGCAGCGGCACCATGCGTCCGTTGACCTTGGCGCCGACGCAGGTGTGTCCGACTTCGGTGTGGATGGTGTAAGCGAAATCGATGGGACTCGCGTCACGCGGCAACACCACCACCTTGCCCTTCGGCGTAAAGGTGTAGACCTCTTCCGGATAAAGATCGATTTTCAGCGTGGAGAGAAATTCGTTCGGGTCGGAGACATCGCGCTGCCACTCCACCACCTGACGAAGCCACGCCAGCCGTTGCTCGTCTTGGGCGGAAACGGGCCCGTCCTTGTATTTCCAGTGCGCTGCGATTCCTTCCTCGCACATCTTGTGCATCTCTTCGGTTCGAATCTGGATCTCGAAGGTTTCGCCGGTTTCGGTAATCACGGACGTGTGCAGCGACTGATACAGATTCGGCCGCGGCATAGCGATGAAGTCCTTGATGCGTCCCGGCACCGGCCGCCACAGGTTGTGAATGATCCCGAGGACAGCGTAGCAATCCTGCACCGACTTGGTGATCACACGCATGGCGTACAGGTCGTACACCTGATCCACCCCAATACGCTGCCGCAACAGCTTCTTGTGGATGCTGTACACGCGCTTGATACGGCTTTCGACGCGTGCCGTGATGCCGGCCTCTTTCAGGCCGTCGCGCAAGACGCCTTCCACCTTGGCCATGAAGGCCTCGCCCTTCTTGCGACGCGACTCCACGGCGGCGTGCACCTGCTCGTAGGCGATCGGATCGGTGTAGCGGAAGCCGAGATCCTCAAGTTCGCCTCGCACCTTGCCCATGCCGAGGCGATGCGCAATGGGGGCGTAGATTTCGAGCGTTTCTTTCGCGATCTTCTGCTGGCGCTCGGGATCGAGGTGCTCCAGCGTACGCATGTTGTGCAGGCGGTCGGCGAGCTTGATCATGATGACGCGAATGTCATCCACCATGGCCAGCATCATCTTGCGCAGATTCTCGGCCTGAGCTTCCTCGCGGGACGAAAAGTCGATCTTGCTGATCTTGGTGACGCCTTCGACGATGTGCTCCACCTGCTCGCCGAATTCCTGACGGATCTCGACCGAGGTCACGGATGTGTCTTCAACGGAATCATGGAGCAGGCCGGCAGCGACAGAGACGGAATCCATCTTCATGTCGGCCAAGACATTAGCCACTTCCAGAGGATGAACGAGATAAGGCTCGCCCGAGGCGCGAGTCTGTCCGGCGTGATGTTTCTGGGAAAACTCGTAGGCTTTCTTGACGAGTTCGAGATCGTCGTTGGGACGGTTCTCGCGTAGCTTCTTCATCAGCTCGCGGAAACGAGTCACCGTGAGTACGTTGGTCGCGATTTGTTCGCGCAACGTTGCCATGAGGGATTCTAACTCAGCGGGTCGTGGCTAGTGGCTGGTGCCAGAACACTCTACTCCTAGCATTATTCCACGACCTGCCTGGCGGGCCGCGCTCTTGCTACAGTACTCAGAGAGGATTCCGTGGAACGTGTTCTAGTTACAGGAGCTTCCGGGCCAATCGGCGTGGCGTTGCTGCCCTGCCTGGAATCCCAAGGGGCCAGCATCGTCCGTTTGGTGCGGAGGCCCGCCTCAAGTCCGGATCAGACCTATTGGGACCCCGCGCAGCCCCTTGATCCCCACGTGGCCTCGGGATGCGATGTCGTTATCCACCTGGCGGGCGAGAGTATTTTCGGCCGCTGGACCGGCTCCAAGAAAAGAGCCATTCTCGAAAGCCGAATCCTAGGAACGTCGAACCTCGCCAGGGCACTGGCGGACGCCAAAGCGAGGCCGCGGGTATTCCTCTGCGCGTCGGCGGTGGGATTTTATGGCGACGGTGGCGGCCAGATTCTGACCGAGGAGAGCCCCAGCGGCGACGACTTTCCCGCCGAGATCTGTCGCGCCTGGGAAAACGCCAGCCGTATCGCCGCCGAGGCCGGCATCCGCACAGTGAACTTGCGGATCGGCATGGTCCTCAGCCCGCAAGGCGGCGCCCTGCAGATGATGCTGCCCGCATTCAGGTTTGGGCTTGGAGGCCGGCTCGGCTCAGGTCGGCAGTGGTCGAGCTGGATTCACGTCGACGACATCGTCTCCGCCATGCAACACGTGATCCAGACCGAACCCCTGGCCGGGCCGGTAAACTTCGTGGCACCGGCGCCGGTCACGAACGCAGAGTTCACGCGAACGCTGGCGGCGGTGCTCCATCGTCCGGCGTTACTTCCAGTGCCCGCTTTTGCCGCCCGCGTTGCCTTCGGAGAAATGGCAGACCAGCTCCTCCTGAGCGGCCAGCGGGCGCTGCCGGCCAAGCTGCAGGCAACCGGCTATTCCTTCCGCTTCCCTGCATTGCGTGGCGCGCTGGAAGACCTGTTGCAGTAGCCGTTCCACCGGGAGCCGTCACTCCTGCGAGTGACACTGATCACAGTCCTCGCGGTTGGGTTTCTGTCACGCTGTGAACCAGGCATGGCGAAAAAACTCATCGCGCTGGTCGCGCTGCTGGTGGTCACGGCCTGGGCCGGGATGTTTCCGGCGCCGATGCTTGCGCTCCACGCCGTACACCGCCATCCCGCGCTGGCGGACTCCGGGCCGGCTTCGCATCAGCATGGCAAGCCTGCTGCGCATGCATGCTGCCCCGGGCTTCGCAAGGTGGCCGCAGCCGATCCTCTGCCAGCCATCTTCCTCGCCACGAGTGAACCTTGCGCCGATCAGCATCGTTGCTGTATCGGCCAGGCGCCGCAGAATGCTCCCGCGCCGGCGCGAGAGGCTCATCATCCGTCCCCCGATTTTCACGTAATTCAGGAACTTGCCTCAGACCTGCTGCCTTCGTTTCCGCTCACCCACGCCCTTGCGATCGAGCGCAGTCTGTCGCCTCCTGCCGTTTTCGGCATGGTTCTCCGGATCTAGCCGCGTTCCCCTCAGGCTTACCCTGCGGCATGCACTCGCCGCCAGTTTTTTCCGCATTCATTCGATCGGATCGATAAGGAGATCTCATGAAAATCAGAGTATTTGCGCTCATCATGGCCCTCTCGCTGGTTGTCTGGGCCCAGGGGAATCCGGCACCATCCACGCCCGGCGCAACACCAGCGCCGGAAACGAAGGGCTGCTGCTGCCAGAAAGGCGGTCAGGCGAAGGACGGTGCCGGTTGTTGCCGGCATGCCCAGGCCGACGGCAAAGAAGCGATGGCATGCTGCGGCAAGGACAAGTGCGAGAAGAAAGAAGGCAAGGCCTGCTGCGAGGGCAAAGACATGCAGGCGTGCATGGACAAGTGCAAGAAGGACGGCAAGGGTTGCTGTGGTAACGGGAAACAATGCTGCAATGAAACAGCCGGCAAGAACGCCTCCGGCTGCTGCGGCAACAGCTGCCAGCGCCACCAGCACGCTACCGCCAGTTGATCGCACTGCAGTCGTCGTGTACAGGAGGCCGGACGGAGCATTGTCCGGCTTCTCTTTTTCCGCAAAACTGGCAGGTCGTCACGGGGGATCAGGGATTCCGCCGACTCCCCACTTCAGGAGAGGAGAGTCTTCGTCATACGGTCGTGCCAACTGAGGCCGTCCTCATCGAGGACACACCAGAGATAGCCGAGTCCAAGAGAAAGAGCCGACAGATAGGATGCGAGCACGCGCCACCGGCGCATGCTGCGAGACGGCGAAGATCCGTCAAAGCGCGTCAGACGCAGCCGCAGCAACCGCAGGCCCGGCGTGGAACCCGTGTACACCACGAACAGGAACTTGTACGACGCCCAGAGGACCGCCCAGATTCCCATCCCGGCCGCAACGACCAGGGACAAAGGCGGCCGCTGCACGTTGACCCAAAGGAAGATCGCACCAAACACGGCCATAGCTGCTGCGAGCACAAGTCCGTCGATGAGCCCCGCGAGCAGCCGTCGCGCCGGCGGTGCAACCAGAAGCGGCATATCAACGGCGCTGGTGCGGTCTTCGGTCTTGACCACCGGCTCGATAAGCAGTCCGCCCAGCGCCGGCGGCGGGGGCAGTACTTCAGGCGCTTCCAGGATGCGCGGACGGTCAAGCACCGGCTCGGCTAGTTCATCGCCACGATAGCCTGGGACCGCGCTCAGGCGCGGGAATTCAATCAAGTTGTTAAGCGGCTGCGGCTCCTCGACTCTGTCGAGACCCGGATCAACGGTAATGGCAGGCTCTTCTTCTTGTTCCTGGACTGCGAAGTCGGCTTCAAGCGAGAAAGCTGCCGCGGTTGCAGCTCCCGCGGGATGCGCTTGCGGCGACGTTCTCGCGACCGGGCGGCTCTCGCCGGCCTCAAAAGGCAACCGCAAAGAAGGATAGCGGGGCGGGCGTGGTTTGCGCCGCGTCCGGTAACGCTGCAGACGAGCGGCTATTTCGCGGCGCCAGCATTCACCGTCCAGTTGCAGGTCGGGGACCCCAGGAGCCTCGCGCGCAGCCTCTCCGGCTCCGTCAGCAATGCGGGGAATTGGGGATTGTACGGCGGCATCGCCGCCCGCAGGGCAGTCCATCCAGCCGGTCTTCGGAGAATGCCAGCAGCCAGAGCCAGGCCAGGCACATGGGACGCAATCATCTCATCGGCGTCTTTGCTTCTCACGTGAGCCGCATGCTAAGGTCAACGCAAGTTCCCGTTGGCAACCGGCTGGCGGAGCGCACTTGCGCCTGCGATGAAAGTCCGTATTCGAATTCTTATCACCGCGCTTGGGCTTTGTCATCTCCTTCTCGCGCCCTCGCTAGTAACCAGCCAGACCCCGCCTTCGCAAGGCGCTGTTTCCGCGCAACTTCCGCCCGCTCCATCGAGTCAGCCTGACGAAGAAGCGACGATCCACGCTGTCCAGCAGGAAAGAGATGGCTCGGTCTACAAACTGCGCGGCCAGGCGGAGATCCGCTACCGCACGTACATTCTCTACGCCGACGAGATCACTTACCACTCCGAGACGGGTGACACCGAACTGGAAGGCCACGTGGTCCTCGACGGCGGGCCGTATGACGAACATGTCGAAGCCAGTCACGGCAACTACAACGTCCGCACGCAGGTTGGGAAGTTCCATGACGTGATCGGCACGGCCGGGTTTCGCATCCGCCGCAACAAGTATGTGCTGACCTCCGCCAATCCCTTCGCCTTCACGGGAAAAGTCGTCGAGAAACATGGCCCCGATCACTACCTGGTGCGGCAAGGAACGGTGACTACCTGCGAACTGCCGAAGCCGAAGTGGCAATTCAGCGCCGGCCGCCTGACGGTGGACGTCGACGGCAGTGCGAAGATCTACAACAGCACGTTCCGCATTCGCGGCGTGCCGGTCTTTTACTTTCCCTTTGTCACGCATCCGGTTCAAAAGCAGGAGCGGCAATCCGGGCTGCTGATCCCGAGTTTCGGCAACTCGTCGCGAAAAGGAAAGATTGTCGGCGAGTCGGTGTACTGGGCAATCAACCGCAGCATGGACGCGACGCTGGGAGCGGAATATTTCTCCAAGCGCGGCTGGTCGCAGCGGGGCGAGTTCCGCGCGCGTCCGAGCGACACGTCGTTCATCGATTTCAACTATTTTGGCGTGATCGATCGCGGCATTGGCACCCCGAGACAAGACCAGGGCGGCGAAGACGCCCGTTTTACCGCCGAGGGCCGCTTCGGGGGCAACTTCCGCGGCGTCGCCAACGTCGACTACCTGAGTTCGTTCGTATTTCGTATCGCCTTCACTGAAATTTACAGCCAGGCTGTCAACTCCGAAGTCAAGTCGCAGATCTTCCTCTCCAACACCACCAACGGCTTCCACTTCAACGCTCTCGGAGAGCGATACCAGAACTTCGAAGTCTGCAATCCGGCGATTCCTGCTCAGCAGGATCAGTGCACCACGATCACGCAGACGGAACTGATCCGCGTCTTGCATACTCCGAGTTTTTTCATTTCGAGTTCAGAGCGGAAGCTGGGGAACACCCCGTTGTTATGGTCTTTCGAGAGCGGGGCGGAAGGCTTGCAGCGGCGCCAACTCGATTTCCGCACCGCGCCGCTGGTGGGACGCTTCGATCTGGCGCCATCGCTTGCGATGCCCTTCCAATGGAAGGGATGGTCGGTCCGTCCGGAACTCACTCTGCGCGATACTCTCTACACGCAGCGGTTTGACCCGCCATTGGCTCGAGGCACAGGACACGCCGAGGACGACTTGCTCAACCGCAAGGCGCTGGAGACGGCATTCGAGCTCCGTCCGCCGACGTTGTCGCGCATCTTTGAACGTCCCTGGCTGGGGCGCAAGTGGAAACATGTGATCGAGCAGCGGATGCGCTACGACTTCGTAACCGGCGTGAACAATTACGCCAACGTCCTGCGCTTTGACGCAACCGACATCCTGACGAATACGAACGATATCGAATACACACTCGTCAATCGCCTGTACGCCAAACGCATGAGCCCGGACGACAAGGACTGCAGCCGGGAAGGCATGAACACCCTGACCATCGGAGGCGCGACGCAGACCGGAGCAGTTCCCTGGGAGGCTCCCGATGAGACTTCCGCTTGCTCGACCGGGCCGCGCGAAGTTGTGACCTGGGAAGTGGGCCAGAAATACTATTTTGATCCCACCTTCGGACACGCGCTCGTTCTGGGCCAGCGGAACGTCTTTACCTCCACCGCCGACCTTACCGGAATTGCCTTTCTAAACGACATGCGGCGCTTCTCACCGATCATTTCGCGGCTGCGAATCGAGACCAGCCCGCGCACCAACACCGAGTGGGACCTTGATTACGATCTGAAGACCGGGCGTATCAACGCCTCGACCGCGCTGGTGAACTATCGCTACGGTCCTTTCACCTTTGGCGGTGGCGACGCCTTCCTGCGCGTGAACGACATGACGCCAGGCCAGACCGTGGGCCAGCGTGACTTCCACCAGTTCAGGGTCCTGTTTGGCTATGGCAACCTGCAGAAGCGCGGCCTCAGCGCAGCCACCAGCTTCGGCTTCGATTCCAACCAGGGGTTCTTGCAGTATTCGACCCTGCAGACGACCTACAACTGGGATTGCTGTGGGCTGAGCGTTGAATACCGCCGGTTTGCCCTCGGCTCGGTACGAAATGAGAACCAGTTCCGCTTCGCGTTTTCGCTCGCGAATGTGGGAGCGTTCGGGAATTTGAAGAGGCAGGAAAGGTTGTACTGAAGCAAGTCAGAAGCGGGATTCCGCTCGTGGATCCGCCTGACCTGGTGATTCAGCCCCGGGTGTGCGCCAGATTTGGGCGGTACAATGACACGGTGGAAGCATCCAGTAACGCCGAAACGAAATTCCGCCGCCTACGCGATTCACTCGCCGCTTCCGGCCGGCTTCTCGTCGCCTACTCCGGTGGTGTCGACTCGGCATTCTTGGCCTGGGCCGCTTACGGTGTTCTCGGCGACCAGATGCTCGCCGTCATTGCGGATTCTCCCAGCCTGGCGCGCACTCAGTTACAGGATGCGCTCTCGTTCGCCCGCGAAACCCGCATTCCCGTTGAAGTCCTCGAAACCCGCGAACTGGAGAATCCCGGCTACTCCCGCAACGACTCGATGCGCTGTTTCCATTGCAAAGATGAACTATTCACCGTGATGGAGCAATACCGTTCCGCGCACGGTTTCGACGCTATCGCCTACGGCGTGAATGCGGATGATCAAGGCGACTTTCGTCCCGGCCAGCAGGCTGCACAAGATCACCACGTCCTCGCGCCGCTGCTTGATGCCGGGCTCAGCAAGGCCGAGATCCGCGATCTCGCTCGCCGGGCGGGTCTGCGGGTGTGGGACAAACCCGCATCGGCATGTCTTTCGTCTCGCATCGAATACGGCCGGCCCGTCACGCCGGAAGCGCTCCTCGTCGTCGAACGGGGAGAGGATGCCTTGCGGGCTCTCGGATTTCGCCAGTTCCGCGTGCGCCATCACGGCGACATCGTACGCATTGAGGTCGCCCCCGAGGAACTTTCCCGCGCATTAACGGTCGAGATGTCCGCCGCATTCACTCGCATCTTCAAGGAGCTCGGCTTCAAATTTGTCACGCTCGATCTCGAAGGGTTCCGCTCAGGCTCGATGAATACACTGTTGAGCGCTGATGACCTGGTCCGCAGAAGCGTCTAGTGCGTAAACTCGCAACTCGCGGCTCGAAGCTCGTAGCTCTCTCCCGCATGAGATAATCGAGCGAATTCACATGGTCAGGCGGTTTCTTGTGATCTTTGCGCGACGCGCTTTTCTTGTCCTTCTCTTGGTATGCCTCGGATGCTCGGCTCAGCCGGCGCCTTCCGCTGCTCCCGACGCGGCTCGCACTGTCGAGCGCCAGGTGCGTGCCTACTATTCGATTCCCCCCGATGTGAAGGTCGGTGTGGGTACGCCACGGCCGAGCGACTTCACCGACTTCGATGTCGTGACCATCACCATCGACAATGGCGAGAAGAAGCAGGATGTGGAGTTCTACCTGTCGAAGGACCACAAGCGTCTGGCGCGGGCCATGTTCGATTTGACGAAAGATCCGTACGCCGAACTGATGAAGAAGATCGACGTCGCCGGACGTCCTGCGCGCGGCGCGAAAGACGCCAAGGTCGTTGCCGTCAACTATGACGACTTTGAGTGTCCATTCTGCTCGCGAATGCATGCGGCACTCTTTCCCACGCTGTGGAAGGAATACGGCGACCGCGTTCTCTTCATCTACAAGGACTATCCGCTGGAGGAAATTCATCCCTGGGCGATCCATGCCGCGGTCAACGCCAACTGTCTGGCGGCACAGAACGCCGATGCCTACTGGGACTTTGCGGACTACATCCACGGCAACCAGAAGGATGTCAACGGCGAAAAGGGACGCGACGCCCAGAATTCGGCTCTCGATAAGATCGCCACGCAGCAGGGCCAGAAACACAGCCTGGACGCCTCGAAGCTGCAGGCCTGCATCAAGGCGCAGGATGACAAAGCCGTGCGCGCCTCGATGCGGGAAGGCGATGCGATCGGCGTCAGCGCTACGCCGGTCATGTTCGTAAACGGACGGAAGGTGGATGGAGCCGTTCCGATCGACGACTTGCGACAGGTTCTGGACAGCGCCTTGCGCGACGCGGGCCTCGCGCCGCCCGAACACAAGCAGGCTCCCGAAGCACCGAAGCCTGCGGACAAAGGGGCAAAATAGGATTTGAGCATTGGTGGCAGCAAGGCGGAGTCTCACTGCTGGCCAGTGTTCTCTTGCCCGGCGAATGGTTAAGTGTTGCTTTCTTGGGAGGCATCATTGAAAACACGTTTCCACTTCATAGTGCCAGTACTCATTGTCCTGGGCGCGTGTGCGCTCCTGCCCCTCGCTGGTTGCAGCCGCGACAGCAGCGGCGGCGATGTGATGGCCTCGGTCAACGGCCGCAAAATCTACCGCAGCGAGGTGGATAAGTACTACGACAACCAGACCGCCGGCTCCGAACAAAAACCGGCGGGCGAACAGGCGGTCAGTCTCCGGCTCAGCATTCTCGACACCCTCATCGAAACGGAAATCCTGATGCGCCGCGCCGAAAAGCTCGGCCTTATGGCGACCGACGAGGAAGTCGACCGCAAACTGAATGAAATCAAGTCGCCCTACACCGCCGAGGAGTTCAATAAGCGCCTGGAAGAGAGAAAGATCACGCTCGACGATTTCAAGCGCGAATTGCGCCGCTCGCTGACTCGCGACAAGGTGCTGAACAAGGAAATTACCTCGCGTATCACGATTACCGATCAGGATGTGGCCGACTACTACAACGCTCACAAGGCCGAGTTCAACTACATCGAGCCGCAATACCGCATGGCGAAGATCATCGTGACGGGGATGCCGAATCCCCAGGTGCACAATCTGCAGAACAGCAAAGCGCAGAACGACGCCGATGCGCGCAAGAAGATTCAGATGATTGCCAACCGCCTCGACAGCGGCGATGACTTTGCCAAGCTGGCCATGGATTTCTCCGAGGATCCCGAGACCAGCAACAACGGAGGCGATCTCGGAATGGTTCCGGAATCGGCGCTGAAGACCGCGGACCCGTCGACGCGCGACGCGGTCACGAAACTCAAGCCCGGGCAGTACACCCCGGTGCTGCCGCTGCTCAATCCGGCCAATCACCAGCCGTACGGTTACATGATCGTGAAGCTGGTCTCCAAGGAACCCGCGGGCCAGCGCGATCTGAACGATCCCCGGGTGCAACAGGCATTCCGGCAACAGCTGCGGGACCGCCGGGAACAGTTGCTCAAGGCCGCGTATTACGAGACGTTGCGCAATGACGCGAAGATCACCAACTATTACGCGGAAGAGGTGCTGAAGAACGCCGGGACGGCGAAATAGCGTCGCCAGACAGCCGGTACCGGCAATCGCCCGCGAGCTAAGGTGTCTTCTCGTCAGCTGTTGAGTTTCTTGCTGACAACTTCATTCACCAGCTGCGGGTTGGCCTGTCCCTTCGACGCTTTCATCACCTGCCCGACAAAGAATCCGATCAGCGTCGTCTTGCCGGCGCGATATTGCTCGACCTGTTTTGGATTCGCGGCGATCACCTCGTCGGCCAGCTTTTCCAGGGCTGACGTGTCGCGCGACTGCTGCGGTCGGCCTTCTTCCTCATAGACTACGGAGAAATCTTCGTTTCGCTCGAAGCAGAGGTCGTATAAATCTTTGAGCATCTTTCCGGAAATCGTTCCGGACTCCACCAGATCGGCCGATGCCGCAACTCCCGCCATCGAGATCGGCGACTGCTCCAGTTCCAGATCCTTCGCTTTCAGGCGGCCGAGCAGTTCGCTTTGCACCAGGTTGGCGACACGCTTCGGATTTCTCGCCGCGTGCGCTGCCGCTTCAAATTGGTCGGCCATCAGGCGCGTTCGCGTCAGCGTGGCCGCGTCGCCCGCCGTGATTCCGTATTCCTTGATCATGCGCTCGCGGCGCGCTTCCGGCAGTTCGGGTAGAGAGGCACGGACCTTCCCCTGCCAGGTTTCGTCGACGACGAGGGGGAGCAGGTCAGGCTCGGGAAAATATCGGTAGTCGTGGGCCTGCTCCTTGGAGCGCATGCCGTAGGTACAGCCCTCGTTCGCGTTGTAGAGACGAGTTTCCTGCGTGATCTTGCCGCCCGACTCGATCACTCCGATGTGGCGCTCGATCTCATAGGCCAGGGCCTCGCGGATGAAGCGAAACGAGTTTACGTTCTTGATCTCGGTCTTCGTTCCGAATTCCTTCTGGCCGCGCGGGCGCACGCTGATGTTGGCATCGCAGCGCAGCGAGCCTTCTTCCATATTGCAGTCGCTGACGCCCGTATACAGGACGATCTCTTTCAGGCGAGTCAGATACTCGTACGCTTCATCGGGGGAGCGCATGTCGGGCTCGCTGACGATTTCGGCAAGCGGAGTGCCCGTGCGGTTCAGGTCAATCGCGGTCTTCTCCGCCGCCTCCGAAAACCCTTCGTGCAGGCTTTTGCCCGCGTCTTCTTCGAGATGCAAGCGTGTAATCCCGATCCGTTTCGTGTCTCCACGGACAGGAATCTCGATAAACCCGTGCTCGGCCAGCGGCTTGTCGTATTGCGAAATCTGATAGCCCTTGGGCAGATCGGGATAGAAGTAATTCTTGCGCGCAAAAATCGACGTCTCGTTGATGCGGCAATTCAGCGCCATCGCCGCCAGCGTGGCAAATTCTACCGCTTTCCGGTTGAGGACCGGCAACGCTCCGGGCATGCCCAGACAGACGGGGCAAACGTTGGTGTTCGGAGGATCGCCGAAGCGGGTCGAGCACGAACAGAAGATCTTCGAGGCGGTCAGCAACTGGACGTGCACTTCCAGCCCGATCACAGGTTCGTACTTGGCCAGGACCTCCTCGGAGAGCGCGACGCTGCTCGACATATCGGGAAATTATAGTGCGACACACGCGCGCACGTCCGCGAAAAGCCAGTGCTGATATAGAATCATCGCGTTTCTCCCCGTTATACGAGGTGTGCCATGCGATCTCTTCTGCTCGCAATCATCCTATCCGCAACTTGCTCGGCGCAATCTCAGCTCGGAGACATCCTCAAAAAAGCCGATGAAGCCCTCAATCAGCGCAACGTCTCCAGTCTCAGCAACGACAAAATCATCGCGGGCTTGAAACAGGCATTGCAGGTCAGTACTGGCAAGGCCGTCGCCACCACCGGCAAGCCCGATGGCTTCCTGAAGAACGAGGCCATCAAGATCCTGCTGCCGCCGAAACTGCAGACCGTGGGCAAGGGCATGCGCATGCTCGGCATGGGAGCGCAGGTAGACGAACTCGAAGTCGGCATGAACCGGGCCGCCGAGCAGGCGACGCCCTACGCGAAGCAGATTTTCCTGAACGCCGTGAAGAAAATGACTTTCGACGATGCCCGCCGCATACTCACCGGGGGCGACACCGCTGCCACTGAGTATTTCAAGCGCCAGAGTTCCGCCGATCTCACAACGGCGTTTACGCCGATTGTGAAGCAGGCCATGCAGCGGGTTGGAGTCGTGCAGCAGTACAACCGCGTTCTGGAAACTGCACCTGGCGGCAGCGCCCTCGCCGGACAATTCGATCTGAACAAATATGTCGTCGGCAAAACGCTGGACGGGCTCTTCTTCATGCTGGGAGAAGAAGAAAAGAAGATCCGCAAGGATCCGGCGGCACAAACCACAGCCCTGCTCAAGGAAGTCTTCGGGGCCAAATAACGCGCAGCCTCAAATCGCAGTTTTACGGATTCTTCGCCGGGGCTCTGAGGTATTTCTCCATTGGAATCTCGAAGTACATCAGCTCGTTGCCGCCGGCGTCGCGCACGCCGGTCAGGTAGAAGTTCGCTCCTGCGAGCGGCGTCGAAATATCGGAGACGTCAAAGAACAGAAAGCCGGAAGCGGTTGAGTGTGGTTCGACCGAGCGCGCGCCAAATTGCGCCTGACTGATTTCATCCTGTGCCTGCCGGCTCACAGCGCCTTTCACTTTGCCCGATCGTGGCAGCGGAATCGGTAACTGCACGCCGGGACGGTCATTCCGCGACGGATGCGACATGCGGCGAATGAGATCGTCGGACGTCGCGGGATAGAGTTTGGTCCTGTCGACGGTAATCAACTGCGGCTTCATCGAGGACAAGGCAACGGGCTGATCGCTGTCGTTGGTCACGATGAAGAACACTGGCAGGTAGCCATACGCGGCATAGTTGACGCTGAAGATTTGCGCTTTGTCGGCCATGTCGTAGGGATCGACAGCGATCGCCACCTTCTCCGCAGGATGGTCATCATGAGCCGGATAGGCGCGCGCGGCCTGCGCCGTGGGCATGACGAACTCTTTGCCCGCGGAAGCTGACAGGCACGAAAGCAGAACAAACATGACGGTCGCCGAGACCATCTGCGCAATTGGCTTCCTCGAAGAAAGCGATGTCCGCATAGCTGAATTATAGGATGCCGCTGGGTTTTCGGGTGCCGCCCGCCGGGACAGGAGTGAGCCCGCCAAATCATTGCGGAATCACAGACATGGGTGGGCGGGAACGACTAAACTCAACGTCAGGGCAACCGGTCCCGATGATGGCTCTCTCTCATCCCAGTCCAGCGATCCGGATCTGTCTCGCTGCGTATCTGGCAATCGCTCCCGGGGCAATGCTGTCCCAGACTCCCGCTCGCCCACCTGCCGGCCAAACCGTCCCGCAGAATGGCGGCGGAACCGCGATGCACAAAGCTGCTCGCACCGGAGACCTTACCGCTCTTCGAGCCCAATTGAAGCAAGGCGCTGATCCGAATGTCCGCGATCGCCAGAGTCGCACGCCGCTGATGGTCGCCGCCGAGAGTGGGCAAGCTGAGGCCGCGCGGTTACTGATCGCGTCCGGTGCTGATCTCAACGTCGTCGCTCGAGGCTGGGGATCGGCGCTCGAAATTGCCGAGCGGAGCGGACACCATGACATCGCCGCGCTGCTGCGAAACGCCGGAGCGCGTTCCTCAGGACGCTCAGTCGGCGACAAGGTGTGCGTGCGTCCGTGGAATGGTGACGGCTACTGCGGGATTGTGCAATCGGTGAACAGGAATTCCTATCGCATTCGTGTGACTCAGATCATCGGCTGCAAGTCCGGCTGCGGGCCCAAACCGGAGTGTTCGGCAGGAAGGCAGGTAGGCGGGCCGGTGGGCATCGCTGTTGGCGACGAGGTCAATACGGTGAGCTGGTGCCTTACGCACACCGGAGTGAAGCCATGATCGCCCCGCGATGGCTGCCACACGCGGGCTCCGCGCTTCTGATTGCACTGTCCCTTCTCGGCTGCGGTGGAGGAGGAAATGACGGGGGTGGCGGAGGAGGCGGCTCCATCACGTCGGTGACGGTCACCTGCGCGGAGGCTAGCCTGCCGGTCGGACTGATCGATCCATGTTCGGCCGTGGTCCACGGCACCGGCACATTCAACAGCGCCGTGACCTGGTCCACGAACGCAGGAAGCGTTACCAGCGCTGGCGTGCTGACGTTGCCCACGTCGCCGGGATCGGCAACAGTCACCGCCACGGCCTTCGGCGACACCAGCAAGTCGGGTGCAGCGACAGTGACGGTAACGGCAGCACAGCATGCCGCTTTCACCTACCACGGCGTTACCCATGTTTCCTGGGGGGCCGGTGAATACGCGAGCCCCGCAGGCACGACTTCGGAAGATGCGTTGGCCGCGACCGGTACAGAATGGGCCGGTGTCCTCGTCACCTGGTATCAGGCCGACGCCACTGCCACGACGATTGCGCCGCAGAGTTACAGCCCGACTGACAATGACGTCATCTCTGCTATCGCCGAACTGCACGCCAAGGGTATGAAGGTGATGCTTAAGCCGCATGTCGATGCGCTCGACGGCTCCTGGCGCGGCACCTTCGATCCCAGCGACAAAGATGCCTGGTTCACCAGCTTCACGAATTTCATCGTGCATTGGGCGCAGATCGCACAAGGTCAGGGCGTTGAGATGCTCTGTTTCGGCACGGAATACGCTCTGCTCACGGGCAATGCGAATCTGGCTCGCTGGACCGCCGTCATCAACACCATCCGGGCGAACTACACCGGCCCGCTCACCTATGCCGCTAACGCGACCTATGGCGGCGACGAGTTCACGTCCGTGGCGTTCTGGAACCAGGTCGATGTCATCGGTCTGGACGCCTATTTTCCCCTGACCAACCATAGCGACCCAACTCTGGCTGAGCTGGTGCAAGCGTGGAGCAACAACCGGAATGATGAGAACATCGTCGCCGCAGTCGAGAATTTTGCCGGCGCGCATCCGGGCAAGCCGCTGATCTTTACTGAAATCGGCTACCGCAGCCTGTCGGGTGCCAACACCGCCCCGTGGGACTGGAGCGTGAGCGGAACAGTCGACCCGATGGAACAGCAGGACTGCTACGAAGCGATGTACGAAGTCTGGAGCCAGCACCCCACGGTGATGACCGGCAATTTCTGGTGGGCATGGCCCGTCCCGCCGCCGGGATCGGGCGATACCGACTATAATCCCCGCAACAAACCCGCCCAGACGGTTCTCGAAACCTGGAACTAGAAATTTTCGTAACAAATTTCCTCTACTCAACCATTCAGTAAGTAGGCCCGGGAACAAGTGTCGCTCCGTCCTTGTCTATTGAAATTGGGAGAGAGCTATGACACCCGGAAGGACAGGCGTGTGTTCAGCGGAGACTAAGTAGCCGAAAACTGTGATCTGCGAAAAATATTTGAGTTACAGGCAACATTTCAACAAATTCCCAAGTTCCAATCGAGTGCTCGGGGAGGCACTTATGCTGCGTCGTCTTCGGGGCTCCTTCTGGTTGGCTGTTTCCTTTCTGCCACTCGCGATCGTCGTCTACTTCGTTCTCTTTTCCACTGGAACCCCGGTGGTCGCTGCCGCCGGAGAAACTTCCGGCGCGCTGGAAATCCTCGCCAAAGATGGGTCGCTGAAAGGCAACTGCCCGCTGAGGCACACCGATGTTCAAGCAACCGTCGCCGGGTTCCTCGCTCGCGTCACGGTGACGCAGACCTTCGCCAACGCCGCCTCGGAGAAAATTGAGGCGATCTACACGTTTCCACTGCCTGAGAACGCCGCTGTCGACGACATGACCATTCAAGCCGGCAACCGTACCATTCGCGGCAAGATCAAAGAGCGCACAGAAGCCCACGCCATCTATGAAAAAGCGAAGCAAACGGGCCACGTCGCGGCCTTGCTCGATCAGGAACGCCCGAACATCTTTACCCAGGCCGTGGCCAACATCATGCCGGGCGAGCAGGTGGTGGTAACGATCAGCTATCTCCAGAATCTGGAATATTCTGATGGCTCTTACCAGTTCGTTTTCCCGATGGTTGTCGGCCCGCGCTACATTCCCGGCGACACCGCAACCGGTAAGCAGGGCACGGGCTGGGCTCCGGACACGAATAAAGTTCCCGACGCCTCGAAGATTACGCCGCACATTGCGCCGCCCGGCGTCCGCGCTGGACACGATATTTCCATCGCGGTAGCGATTGAAGCCGGTGTACCGCTGCAGCAGGTGCGGTCGTCGTCGCACGAAATCGACTTCGAACGCACTGGAGCCAGCACAGCCGCGGTCCGGCTTAAGAACGCCTCCGAGATTCCCAACAAGGATTTCATTTTGAAGTACGACGTTGCCGGGGAGCAGATCGGCGACGCGGTGCTTGCCCAAGCCGTTCCTGCCGGAAGCAAACTCGGCTCCGGCGGATATTTCACGCTCATCCTGCAGCCGCCGGCGCGCGTGCCGGAATCCGATATCACACCGAAGGAACTGGTGTTCGTGCTCGACACGTCCGGCTCGATGATGGGCTTTCCGATCGAGAAGGCTAAAGACCTGATCAACCATGCGCTCGACGAACTCTATCCGGGCGACACCTTCAACCTGATCACGTTTTCCGGCGAAACGCACATTCTCTTTGCGCGGCCGGTTTTTCCGGCCGCCGCGAACATTCGGAAAGCTAAGGCCTTGCTCAGCAACACCGGCGGCTACGGTGGCACCGAAATGATGAAAGCCATCCGCGCGGCCCTCGATCCGTCGGATTCGCAGGATCACATGCGCATCGTCTGCTTCCTTACCGACGGCGAAGTGGGCAACGACATGGAGATCCTGGGTGAGATCAAGAAGCACAAGAACGCCCGCGTGTTTGCGTTCGGCATCGGCAACTCGGTCAACCGCTTTCTGATTGAAGGGATGTCCCGTGAAGGCCGGGGCGCGTCGGAGGTCGTGACGCTTGCCGACGACGCCAATGCAGCTTCGCGCCGGCTTTATGAGCACCTGCGCTCGCCGCTTCTAACCGACATCACCATTGACTGGAATGGGTTGCCGGTCACAGATGTATATCCGCAGCGCGTGCCCGACCTGTTTACTGGCAGGCCGCTCATCATCAGCGGACGCTATACCGCTGCGATGAAGGGATCGATCCGCATTCGCGGCAAGCGTGCGGGCGAAGATTTCTCCCGTGAGGTTCCGGTAACGCTGAGCCGCGCGGAGAGCAAGCACAACATTCTCGCCAGCTTCTGGGCGCGGCAGAAGATTGACGACCTGATGGCACAGGACTGGCAAGGCGCACAGGACGAGAACATGAAGCCGGAGTTGCAGAAAAAAATAACTCAGCTTGGACTCGACTATCGCCTGATGACGCAGTTCACGTCGTTTGTTGCTGTGGAAGAACGCACTGTCACCAAGGACGGCCAACCGGTTCGCGTCGAAGTGCCGGTCGAGATGCCGGAAGGGATGAGCTACGAAGGATTGATCGGGGCGGAGAAAGTCGCCGACCTTCCGGTCCAAGGTCGCAATTTCTTTGCCATGGCCAGAATTGCACCACAGCGAACGGCACACGGCAGTGGTGCCGGCTTGGCCGGCGGAGCGGTAGGAGGGCTGGCAGCTCCGAACGTAATTCCCGTTGCGCCCCCTCCGCCTGCCGCCTCACAGACAGCGACAGTGCACGGAAGTCTGGCCCAGGTCGAGACTTCCGGCACAGTCGCGTCGCCTGTAGTCAAAATCCCAGGCGAGCGCGCCATTCTGGAGTCGAAGCTCAGCCAGCCGATCCTCGATGCCTACGACTGCTGGAAGAAATCGGCGGCGGACTGCAAGCTGGTTCGGGACGGCAACGTCGAAATCGAGATCTGGCTGACGGACAATTCGGCAGCCGTTCTCGAACAGCTCAAGGCACTTGGGTTCGTCACAGCGCAGGATCGTCAAAACGGCAAGAAGCTCGCGGGGCATTTCCCGGCCGAGAAACTCACGGACCTGGTGAAGATAAGCGCAGTGCAATTTGTTTCAGCGGTGAGAAGGTAACCCCTCGCTCCCGCTGGAGGCACGGAGACACGGAGAAACCGCCGTTCTCCGTGCCGCCCTGCCATGGTTGTTTCGCGTTCGTATCTCAACGCTCGATATAAACAGAGGTTACTCGGGATTACCTGCGTGTCTCCCGCGGTAATGGGTTTCACGCACAACGCAAGTTCCTACTCTTCCCGCGTTCTCAGATCAGACGCGAAACACCGCGTCAGACAAGGAGATCCGGGCGGCTTCCCCCGCCGCTGGGAATGGACAGGCGAGGCGCCCGTCGCTCCAATCACTATGGGGACAATGACCATGTACAAACTCTTTCTTGCGCTCTTCAGTCTTTCGCTTATCGGCGTCACGCCGAATGCCAGTGCGCCCGACGACACGCAGCCGGTAGCCATCGACGCATCCAACGCGCCCGCGCTCACCATCTACAACCAGAATTTCTTCGTCGCGCGCGAGCACCTTCCGCTCGATCTGAAAGAAGGCGTGAACCACGTGAACTTTTCCGGCGTGACGTCGCATCTCGAGCCCGACTCCGTTATCCTGCGCGACTTGACCGGCCGGCCAATCCAGATTCTCGAGCAGAGCTACCGCAACGATCCCGTCTCCCAGGAATTGCTGCTCTCGATGTTTGAAGGCAAAACGATCGACTTTCAGCAGCCGCACGGCGACAAGATCGAAACTATCCGCGGCAAGATCATCCGCAGTGGCTACGTTTCGCCGAGCGCTTACTATGGCCAGAATTACGGCTACCCGCAGGCCAACTCCGGCCAGCCGATCGTCGAAGTCGATGGCGTCATGCGCTTCGGCTTGCCGGGCCAGCCGCTGTTCCCATCACTCGGCGCCGACACGATCCTGAAGCCAACACTGAGCTGGGATCTTTCCACGACTCGCGCGGGGAAGTCGGAAGCTGAGATTTCCTACGTCAGCGGCGGCATGACCTGGCAATCGGACTACAACCTCGTCGTCAGCGACGGCCCTCGCAACTCCGGCATGAACTCCCTCGACCTGGTGGGCTGGATCACCATGCGCAATACTAGCGGCAAGACCTTCGAGAACGCGCGCATCAAGCTGCTCGCGGGCGACGTGAGCAAGATCCAGCCCGCCACCGTCGCCGGCAACCTTTACCTCGCCGAGGATAAGGCGATGCGCGCCGAAGCGGCCGCGCCCGTCGTTCGCGAGAAGTCGTTCGACGAGTTCCACCTCTACACGCTGGAGCGCACGGCCACGCTGCGCGACAACGAGACCAAACAGGTCGAATTTGTCCGCTCAAACGGCATCCTGTCGCAACGCCTCTACGTCTACGACGGCGCGCAATACAACCAGTACGCCTACTACAACGCCGACCAGATCCGCAACGATCCCGGCTACGGCACGGCGACGAACAAGAAGGTCTGGGTCATGCAGGAATTCAAGAACGCCGACACCAACCATCTCGGCATCGCGCTGCCCAAGGGACGCCTGCGCTTCTACCGCCGTGATTCCGACGGGAGTCTGCAGTTCGTCGGCGAAAACACGATCGACCACACGCCGAAGGACGAAATGATCCGCGTTTACACCGGCAACGCATTCGACATCGTCGGCGAACGCAAGCGCACCAACTATCGCGTCGATTCAAACGCGCATTGGATGGATGAGACGTTCGAGATCCGCGTGCGCAACCACAAAAAGGAAACGGCGAACGTACGCGTGGTCGAGCACCTCTATCGCTGGACAAACTGGAAGCTCACCGAGCAGTCGCAGCAGTACAAGAAGCGCGATGCGCAGACGATCGAGTTTCCTGTGACGGTCGCGCCCGACGGCGAGCAGGTCGTGACGTATACGGTGCACTACTCGTGGTGAGAAGGCATTGCTGATTGTTGAATGATTGATTGTTGATTGAAAGCCTTCCTGTCGGCTCTTCAATCAACAACAAACAATCAGCAATCAACAATTGCCGTCGCCTTTCCATTTCACGTCCGGATACCTGCGGTCAAAGAGTACCCACATCGCCACAATCACGGCAAACACAAGCAGGCTGCCTTCCGGGCCGACGGTGCCGCCCGTCAACCAGTCGGACCCGCGGAAGGAAGAGTAGAGCAGGTGGCCGCGCATCATGCCGCCGCTATCTGGGACGGAATAAAGATAGCTCTCGCCCCAATCCCAGGACATGTGGAATCCGATCGCCCACCAGAGATCACCGGTGCGTCGAAGTGTCAGGCAGAAGAAAAAGCCGATTAGCCCAGCCGCCAGCAGGCCAACCTTGCTCTCGCCGGAATTACCGCTGTGAGCCAGGCCGAAGAGGAAGGAAAGCGAGGCGGCAGCGGGCCAGAAGTTCACCGCCCGGGTGAGCACCCACTGCGAGTAGCCGCGCGTCGTGAATTCTTCGAAGAATCCGGTGAACACGAAATACACCACATAGTAGATCCCGTACTTCACGATGCTCGCTCCGTGGAGCGCAAGCGATCCGAACGAAAACGCGCCCGCCAGACGAAGCGCCAGCATCAGCACAGTAAGCCAGGCCATGCCCCAGAGTGCGCCGAGCCAGAAGTTCCGGCGAAAAGCGTTGCGCCAGGGCAAGCCGAAGGCGCTGAAAGGCCGCCCTTCAATGAGGGCCATGACATACGCGGGAAGAATGGCTGCCGCCACGACGACGACCTGGCTCACCATCCCCCACCAGACCGGAGTCTGCCGCGGACGAATGGCGTGCGCAAGAGCCCCAAGCGCGAATAGGGTTACTGCTCCCATAAACAGATAGAGCAGCCAGCGGACTGCGGCGTGCACTCCATCAGGTCCGACGAAGACCGCGAGCAGCCGGTTCCTGGGGGCGCGCGGCGGGGCTGGGAACAACGGAAGTGGAGGTGGTGCCGGAGCAGGGTCGGGCGCTGCGGGCCCCGGCGGAGACGGCGGAGTCGTATCCATGACTGTCCTGGACATGGTAAAACACTCGGTCCGCTTACATGTGGCGATTTCTGCAGTCCCGCGCCATCGGCCGGCCGCAGTTCCTCGCGGCGGGATTACTCTTCGTCTATCTCCTCGAGTGCATGTGGCTGATCCGCGCCCAGGCCGTCCACAATGAAGGTGAGGATTCCAACCATCTTCTCCGTATTACCTACGGCCTTCAGCAATGGCGGGGAGGCCCGGTCGCGGGAACGCCGGAATCGCTGCGCGCGGAAACTGCTACGGGCCAACCATCGGAGGGCCGTTCCGAGCATCTGCGTGTACGTGATGGTTTCGACCAGGACCGCTCACCGTTGTACTGCCTGACTGCTGCTGCGCCAATGCTGCTGCGTCCGGGATCGTGGACTCCCAGCGCGCCGCTGTGGCATCTGCTGGCCGCCGCGCCGTACTTGTTCTTCGGCGTGATGCTGGGCGGATCGCTCTGGTATGTGGCCCGCCGGCTCTATGGCAACGCCGGTGGATACATCGCGCTGGCGCTCTACTGTTTTTCACCGGCAATGATCGTCAACGTCGGGGGCCGCCAGAGTCTTGGCGAGATGGGAGCGGTGTGGGGAGCCTTCGGGGCCATCTGGACGGCGATTGCCGTAGCGCACACACTCTACGCCCCGCGCGAAGTGGTTCTGTGGAACTGGCGGCGCATTTTGCTGCTGGGACTGTCGCTGGCACTCACTGTGGGCAACCAGTTCTCGCTCTCCGTGCTGATTGTTGTCGCCCTGCTTCTGATGCTCTGGGTCGCGCCCGTGCGGAAGCGCGCGGCGCTGGCAATCTGGGGGGCGGCCTGCGCCGTCGCCATCCTTCTATTGCTGTCGTCGTATTTCTTCCGCATCCGGTTGTTTTGGCCGGCCATGACTCGCGCCCACTGGCTCGATTTCGAGCCGGCATCGCTGGTCACTCTGGTGTCATACCGGCGCGGCCTTGCAGAGATTGTCCGCGGCAGTCCTCCGTTGATGCTGGCGCTTCCGGCCGCACTGGCGGTGTTCATCGTTTGGAAGCGCGCTCGCTACTTTGGGAATGCGGTCCCTTTGGCAATTTTCGTGCTTGTCCTTGCGCTGGGGATGGCCGCGCCGAATTTTCCGGGCGACGGATTCTTCCTCGTTGCGCTCACGTTCCTGTTCGTGTTTGTCGCGGGTGCGTTCGCCGACCTCCTGGAAACCGGGCACGGCCTGCTGGCCACCGCCGCGATTTCCGGTTTACTCATCGCTTCGGCGATGTGGAACGTTCTGGAACTGGCACGCGCACGGTAGAATGACGTTTTTCAACTGAGGGAAAATCGGATGAATGTTCCGGATGCCTCTCAAACCGTATACGTTACCCAGAGCGGCCTTCCGCTCCGCTTCAAGCTGGATTGGCCCTTCCGGCTGGCCACGTCCGGAGCGGACTTTCATGTCTTGCACGCTGAGATCACGCTGGAGAATTCCGGCGGCCTGCGCGCTCTTGTCGCGGTGAACCTGTCGGCAACCCTGCGCGAGGTGCTGCCGTCGCTCGAACCAAAGGACGTCGAGGGAGCCGTCATCAGCGCGCTGCGCAAAGACGTCGATCGCCAGCAAATCGAGTTCGTGAAATCCGCGAAGCTTGTGCCGCTGCCCTTGTCCAGCCGCCACTACGACTTCAAGCGCAATCAATGGGTGTTCGGCAAGGCCAGTGATGAAGAGATCGCGCGGCTCATCGAGCGCAAAGTGTACTGGCAGACGCGCCTCGGCGGCGGCGACGTCTGGCTCGGCGATGAAACCGAAGCACTCTACCTGCAAACTACGACCGACCACGTTGCGGAGGTCGCGGCCCGGCTCATGCAAGATGGATGGTTCATGATGGCGCGGCGATATGCCACGGCACAGCCGAAACTGATGGATCAGAGGGAACGGTTCGAATCAGACGCCGCCCATGCGCTGCGCGACCTCGAGGCCAAACACGCGTTCGAACGGGGTTAAGGACACTCCCGGTGCAGCTAGCGCGTGAATGCCTCGAACCGGTATCCGACTCCGCGCAGCGTCTTCAGATACCTTGGATGGCGCGGGTCTTTTTCGATCTTTTCCCTCAGCCGTCGTACGAATACATCGATTGACCGCGGCGTCACGAAGCAGCTTTCTTTCCAGACGGCATCAAGCAGTTGATCGCGAGTGAAGACGCGTCCGCGATGCCGCGCCAGATATTCGAGCAGGCGGAACTCGCGGGCCGTGGTGGGCACCATGCCGCCGTCGACCCGTACCGTCATCGAGCTGATATCGATCTCGAGTTCGCCAAACTGGAGCACTTCCGGCGCAGGCACTTCCGGCTGGCCGCGGAGAATGTTGCGTACGCGCGCGATCAGCTCTCGCGGGCTGAAGGGCTTGGTGATGTACCCGTCGGCCCCGACCTCGAAGCCTTGCAGGCGGTCGGGTTCTTGCGTCCGGGCCGACAAGAAGATGACAGGAATCCGGGAAAGCATCTCGTGCTGACGAATCTGGCGGCACAGTTCGAAGCCATTGATGCCCGGCAACATGATGTCGAGGAGGAAAAGGGCGGGCTGGTTCAGCGCCGCCGAAGGAACAACGGGCACACCCGAGAAGAACGTAGAAACCTCGTAGCCGGCGGTGCGGAGGTTGTGTTCGATCAGGCGTGCAACGTCGGGCTCGTCTTCTACGACGTAGATTAGATCGCGCGGGCGCGGATTGACTGCCGCCTCCAGTGCATTCATGGGGGAGAACAAATACTCTTAGTGCTCTCTCGCCTTGCCGGCGGGTATGACCGTCAAGGCTAGAGGCGCCGTGTTGCTGGAATATTGCGGCTCTGTTAAAGCCGGGTTAATTTCCACTTCGTTTTGCCTGCTGCATCCCGTGCCCCACTACGGTGCCTGCTGGCGTTGTCCAACGACTACCGCTGGATGGCCATTCGCTGGCGAAAGATCGATATAGAAGGTCTTGTCGCCATTGGTGACCATGTACGTGTTGCCGCCAAACGTTCCTGTCCCTTCCGCGTTCCACGTGTAACGAAACATCGTGAAGGCCTGCACTGGAACCAGACCCGGAGCGCTGGCTCGCTGCGTATCGATGTACGAATCCGACGTGAGGCCGCCATTCCCGTCCGCGCCTTCCTGGCCGATGAATCCTGTCGTCTGGCGGTCCAGCATCTCATCGAGCGCAATGCCGTAGCGTCCTATCAGGGGGCTGAACTGGTATCCGGGAGGGTAGGAGTCGGTCTGAAATTCGAGAACGCCGGAAGCGGCCGAAGGCGTCGTTCCAACCAGATATCCGGTGACGCCACCTGTTCCAGGAATCGCGTAGCCGATCGCTGGAACTCCAGTTCCTGAAAATGTGAAGCGGCCCGACGTGCCATCGATCGAATACACGCCGGAGAGTGTCGTTGTGCTGGGCGTGCCTCCATTGCGTTCGTACATCGTACCGCTCAGCCCGCCGGTCCCATCGAAATGAATTACGCCGATTGCGGCATCCGGACTGCCGGGCGTACGGCCACTCAGGCGGAAAATGTGGCTGTGATTGAGCGAGGTCGGCGAGAATGAGCCCGCAGTCGCCGTCGCCTCGCCGGCGATAATCGGGTGGCCACTGTCGGCTGGTTGAGTCGAGTTGAAGAGCAAGTGGCCGGCGTCCACGATGTAGTAAGTCAGTTCGTAGGTCTGGCTTCCGATCCCCAGCGTTGCCGTGCCGCGGCCATTCACATCGGTTGTATGCAAGGCACCGCTCCCGCCGGTGATTGGGCCGGTAAGCGTGCCGCCATCGTTGAAATCGGCAGACAGCGACGTCAAGTTGCCGTCATTTGCGCTGGCAATACCGGCGATGGCAAGACGGCCGCCGGCAGAATCCCATCCCGCCAGGCGGTAGGCGAAAGGCCCGGAGAGCGACGTGTTCGAGAATGCCGACGGGTCCTGGACGCGAAACAGTCCGGACGCGCGCGTACCCGTACCGTCGTTGTCATCAAACTCCATGATGCGGCCAACCGGGAAGAAGGCCGCTCCTGCGCCGCCTGAGATCGTCGTCGGGGCCACGAGGAAGGTTGCGCTGGAGGCTGCGGAGTTGAGCGTGAGGCAACCACGCCCCGCCTGGTTGAAGACAATCGAGCTCCCGGCTGCCAGGCCAAGCCCGGTCTGCGCGCCGCTGTTACGGATGATGTCCTCCACGCCGCTGAGATTCCCGCTCGCATCAGCGGTGAAACTTCCGGAGATCGTGACCGGTCCGTCTGCGTCAAACCCGCTGATCAGAAAAGCGTAGGGAGTACCCGGCAGTACCGAGCTGCCACCCGCGATACAGGTTGGATCTAGGCCGCTTGGAGCCAACGTCATGACCTTGGCATTCGAAGCGGCCGGCGTCGGAAAAACTGCTTGGGCTGGAACGGGACTCTGGCTGTCGGTGACTTGAAGCGCAAACACTGCCGCAGAATTTGTCGTTGGCGTGCCGGAAATCACCCCCGTTGGACTCAGCGTCATGCCGGGCGGCAGAGATGCGCTTCCCAAAGCCAGCCCCCAGGTGTAGGGCGGTACGCCGCCACTGACCTGCAGTACCACCGGAGCATACGGAATTCCTTGCGTCGTCGTGAGCAATGTGGGAGTTACGACTTTGAGCTGCTGTGGCGCCACATTGATCGTCACCAGCGTCGAGGTCTTTGCCCCCAGACTGTCGGACACCGTAGCGGTAAAGGGGTAAACTCCGGAAGCGCTCGGCTGTCCGATGATCTTGGTATCGTTCGCCGTCAGGCCAGGGCCCAGAAACAATCCCGGCGGCAACGTCGTGATATCGACTGACCACGTGAACGGCGCCAGGCCTCCGGTCACGCTCAGCTGGCATGGGATCTGAATGACCCCGGCGCTGGTGATGGGCGTCTGAATACACGTGAAGTCAGTGTTCACAAACGCGGTGGCCAAGTTCGGAGTCACCGTCGCTAACGCTGGGTACACCGAGATCGGAATGGCCAGCGAGCGCGTCGGGTCGGTGACCGAGGTCGCGGTGACTGTGACTTGAGTTGCGCTGCTGATGCCGTCCGGCGGATTGTAGGTCACCGAGGTTGGCTTGACATCGCTCAGCGCTCCGGCAGGTTTGCCTTTCTCCTGGGCGGCCACGCTCCAGATGACACCGGCGTTGCTGGAATCGCCATTGACCTGCACGGTAATGGGCAGCGCAAGCCCAGAATCGACGGCCGCCGCGCCGGAGGGCGAAGTGACCTGAATCTCGATGCCACCGATGCCGCCGCCGGTGCCGGGGCTGCTCCCGCCGCCGCATCCGGCAGCGAATAAGATCGCAATCAGAGACAAACTCCAAACTTTCACGCGGCGATCTCCTGCTGGGTTCATAGGCGTTCAGAAGCTCAACTTCAATCCGAATTGCATGGTTCGTGGGCGGTGTGCATTGACAGGATGCAGGAACGCGTTGCCCGTCAGGCAGTCCGTCTCCGGATCACCGGCGGCGTTATAGGACTCGACGCCATAACAAGTGATGGTATTGGTCGCGCCGTTGCCGAAGTTCGGGCTTGGGTCATACACGCGAAATTGCGTGTGGTTGAAGATATTGAAGACCTCGGCGCGGAATTCCAGGCTGGTCGATTCATGTACTTTCATATTGCGGAACAGCGTCATGTCGAAGTTCCAGCGGTTGGGATTGTTCAACACGTTGCGTCCGGCATTGCCGAACGTCAGTCCGCGCGGCGCTGCGAAGGCCGCCGCGTTCCCCAGCGCCGGCCCAAAACTTTTTGAATTCACTGCTCCGATCGGAGTTCCGCCATGGATGTCACCGACGATATCCGGGAACGAGGCCACCGAACTGATGCCCCCGGCCACTCCGGCGTTGTCGGGAGTGGAGATGCCGAGAGAACCGAATCCTCCGTTGATGACCGTGAACGGAATGCCGCTCTGAACGGTGGCGACACCGGAGATCTCCCACCCACTGAAGGTGGTCGAGATGAACTTGTCCAAAAAACTTGGACCCCGCGGAGTATCGGACCGTTCACGCTCATTGGCCCAGTCGCCGATCCGGCTGGAATCGAACTTGAATTCCGGCATCCTCCACGTGTAGTTGACGTTCAGCAGGTGACGTTGATCGAAGTTAGAGCTGGCCTTATTTCCCGAAACGACCAGCGGATTCACGATGGTTGTGTCGTTGCGGTCCGATGAGTCGTCAATCGAGTGGCTATAGGAGTAGGAAACGTCAAGTGTGAGCGGGCCGCGTGTCTTGCGAAGCGTTGCCTGAAATGCGTGATAGTTCGAATCGGCGACGTTCTCGAGCGAGAAGATCTTCTGGATACCCGGATACGGCCGGCGCGAGTTGATCGGCGGTAAGTTCGAAGCGTTCAGGCTTTCGCACGCCGCTAGCATATTGATGTATGCGGGCTGCGTGTTGTTGATCGGGACTCCGTTAACGACAAACACCGGATTCTTGACATTGCTGTGATTGGCGCAGTCTGTGATCGGCGTCGCCAGCGCCGTGGAGTTGATGATGGGCTGGTGCGGACCGTAAGGGTTCTGGTCAAGTTGAATTCCATCGTTGAATCCTTGCGGACCCAGCGGGAGCGCGTTCGGTTGCAGGACGGCGGTCAGGTGCGTTCCCTTGCTTCCCACATAGGAAAGGCCGACGACCAGGCTCCGCGTCACTTCCCGCTGCACGCCAAAGCTCCACTGTTGCACGTACGGCCAGATCGCTTCCCGCGGAATCGAAGTCACATCAATCGGATACGCCCCGGCTCCGGAGAGACAATTGCTCCCTTTGCCGCCCACGCCTCCAATGCACGGGTAGGCACTGTTGATTCCGTTCGCGGACGGGATCAGTTGCGTCATGGTGAGGTTCACGGGCGCGCTGCCCACCAGGGAACCTGTGTTCGCTTCGCTCCCAGTGCCGTGTTCGAAGAACACGCCGTAACCGCCGCGGATCGATGTCTTGCCGTCGCCATGCGGATCAAATGCGAATCCAACGCGCGGAGCGGGATTGAACCAGTGCGATGTCTGGCACGTTTCCGGCACTCCACCCACGCCGCATTGCACGAGTCCATTTGTGATGTAGGGGCTGAGATTGTTGAGGTCGATCGGAATCGGTTTTTTCTTCGGCAATTGCAGCCGGCCATCCTGGAAGAAGGTCAGAGTGTCACCCGGATCGACGAATGCCGCCGGATCCCAATTCCACACTTCGTGATTCTTCTCGTGGTAGTTGCCGAACAAACTGAACCGGATTCCGAGGTTGACCGTGAGGTGGGAACTCACTTTCCAGTCGTCCTGAACATAAGGCTCGATGATCTGGTAGGTGTTGTAGTACCTCCGCTGCGAACTGTCCTGCTGGTACGACTGGATATCGCCGAGCAGGAGATTTGCGAATTCGTTCCCGACCGTGGCCGAGTTGAAGTTGCTGAACGTCAGCACTCCCTGCACGTCGCCGGTGTTCGGGCCGTTGGTCGCATTGATCTCATTCCGCTGTCCGAGGATCACCTGCACGCCGGTTTGCAGTGTGTGTTTGCCGATCACCTTGCTGACATCGTCACGGAAGCTATAGGTCGGGTTCGTGAGCTCCCACGGAGCGTAGCCCGGATCGACGCGGAATCCGCCGCCATACGCCAGATTGCCAGGCGCCAGCTGAATGCCCGACAGTTTCCCGCCTGTACAGGTACCGTCGTCCTGCCGCGTCCCGCCGAAGCAATTGTCGAAGAGGAATCCCTGGTCGAGGCCGTCGGGACGAATGATGTTCACGCCCGCTGCTGGCCTGGTTTGAAGGTTGATGTGGGAGGCCGTGTAACTCACAACAACTTCATTCAGTAACGTCGGGGAAATCGTGTGCGTCAGTCTCGCGACGGAGCTCGTTCCGGGACCGAACAGCCGTCCCTGCACGGTCGGGAAGCTGTTACGAACATAGCCCCAGATTGGCCGCGGCTCGGTTGTGTCCCACGAGTCATGGATGTAGCGAAAGGTCGCCCGCAGCTTGTTGGGAACGATGTCGTGATCGATGCGGAATAACTCCTGGCGCCAGTATGTCGGTTGTGCAAAAGCAAAGTCGAAGCAGGATCCGGCGGTCGAGTTGCATCCCACACTGGAATTCGGTAAAGGGATCATGCCGGAGTCGACCAGCGCCTGCCCGGTAGCATCAATGGAGGGAAACTGCGACGCCGGGTGCGTCGAATCGTGGTAACCCACGATGTTGTACGGGAACGTCGAATTGCCCTGGCCGGGAGCGCGCGGGCAATCCGGAAATTGGGCGGGATTGAACGTCACACGGTCCAGCCCGTTCAGCTCAGGACACACGTCGCTGAAGTCGGCTCCGATGTACGAATCGCCGTCTGCATTGGTGCGCAGGGAAGGACGTTCCGCCACTGACGGTACCGCTTGATTGAAGTTGTTGTCGGTCGGGTCCTTTTCCAGACGGAATTCTTCCGAGAAAAAGAAGAAGGTTCGATTCCGTGGATACACCCTCGGAATCGTGACTGGACCCCCGACGGTGAATCCGAAGTCGTGTTTGCGGTACAGGGGAGCACGCGTGGTCTGGTCGAAGTAATTGCGCGAATTGAAGATCTCGTTGCGCCCAAAGTAGTAGGCGCTCCCATGAAGAGACGATCCGCCGCCCTTGGTGTCGACCAGAATCGTGCCGGACGCGCTGCGCCCATATTGCGCCCCGTAGTTAGACGTCAGGACCTTGAGTTCATTGATGGCGTCGAGGCTCGGATACACCACCAGCGTGCTCTCGCTGCCATGGATACCGGCGTGGAGGACGTCGGAGCCGTCCACGCTGAAGGTGTTGTACTCCACGCGCCCGCCATTGACGCTGAATTTCACGCTGCCTTTGACTCCAACCAGTGCCTCATCCTGGCCGGTTTGATTGCTGACTCCGGGAGCAAAGGTCAGCAACTGGGTGAAGTTGCGCCCATTGAGCGGTGTCTCGACAATCTGTTTCTGCGTGATCGTGCCGGACACCTCGGCTTTCTCGGTCTCGACCTGACCTACGGTGTTGCCCACCACATCGATCTTCTCCGGCGTGGCGGCTGCCGGTTCGAGCGTACCCGGCATCTCGATCTCCATGTCGGCGTTCAAGGCCAGTCCCTCAGTACGAAACTCCTTGAACCCCTGACCCGAAATCGTCAGCGTGTAATTTCCGGGAGCCGCATTGATGAAATACTGGCCTTGTTCATTGCTGGTAACAGTCTTCGTTCCGCCTGGGCCGGTAAGTGCGACCGTTGCCCCGGGAAGGACGGCCCCCGACGGATCGGTGACCGAACCGTACACTTGGGCCTCTCCCGGCTTGTGGGGTCTGGGTGCGACTGGTCCTGCCGAAACCACTGCTGTCTGAGGAGCTTTGGCTCCCGGAGGCGCTGGCGGAATTTCAGGCGTGGGCGGAATCAGATCCGGCCCGATCGGCGCCTGCGCCCAAGTGAGCGGCGCTAAGACCACGAGCAGGATGGGGATACACACGATCAGCTTCCGGATCTTCACGATGACATACCTCGACGACGAAGGGACTAAGGACTACCGGAGAATTGTTACGGCAGTATGACGCTGTGGTTAATTTCGAGTGAACGTGAGCCTGTCGCTCGTTTCCGGACCAATTTGGTTCGCCGACTGACCTCATTGCGGAAATTCACATTTCCTTAACTTTGTCGTAACACGACAGCAATCGCAGCCATAGATAGTTTCCAACTTCGCCTGGATTTGTCAGGAGACTCGTGTGCAGAAACGCCGCTCCCTCCTAGTCGCTCTCGCGCTGGTCCTCGCCGCCGCATCCCTGTCCGCTCAGACCAAGGGCAACGTCACGTTCGGCGGACTGAAGAACCTGGAATTCATCAACAACTTCTACAACGGTGGGACCGGAAGCCTGGGATCGGGACCTGCTGCTAAGAATCTTCAACTGACATTTTCAGCCAACGCACAGGTCATCATTTCCGCTGCCAAGGGCGGATCGGGCAATTTCATCAACAATCCAGGCGGCTATCCGGTGACGTTCTTTGCCAGCGGCTCGGGCGTTGTCATGAATGCCGCGGCGGGAATCTCCACCGGCCTGTGGTTCACGTATTCGGCAGTGCAGGCCGGCACGGTGACGATCTACAGCGGTCCGAACGCAACGGGCACGGTTCTGGGCAGCGCCACTCTCGCTCCCAACAACACTGGCTGTACCGGCTACAAGATGTGCGTGTGGACGCCTGTCGGCTTTCCTCTGACCTCGACGGTCGGGTCAATTCGCTTCAGTGGCGCCGCCAACTATCTCGCGATCGGTGCCCTTCACCTGGCCGTGAAGCTTCCGACCTTCATCGACCTGATCTCTTCGGCGAACCCATCCCCTTCCGGTCAGGCAGTCACGTTCACGGCCGCGGTGTCCGCGACGGGCACGGCCCCGGTGGGGACCGTCCGGTTCAAGGCATTGAACAAGACCGTAGGCGAAGTTACTGTGGTCGGCGGCATTGCTCAAATCACGCTGAACTCTCTCCCGCCGGGCACATCGAAGATCACCGCCATCTTCCGTGGGACCGGGTTCGTTACGAGCACGACAACGCTGCAGCAGACTGTTGATTGATCGTCAGGCAGTACGGACGATTTTCGTCGTCTCACCAGTCACGACACAGCTTCTGCCGGGAACCAGTGTTTCGTCTGCTTACACGCGCGACACACCGAGAGCATCACGGGAACCTCGACAAGCACGCCGACAACCGTGGCAAGAGCCGCTCCGGAGCCGGGACCAAACAGCGCGATCGACGTGGCCACCGCCAGTTCAAAGAAGTTGCTGGCTCCGATCAGGGCGCCCGGTGCCGCCACACGATACGGGACTTTCAGGAATCGCATCAGCGCGTAAGCCAGCCCGGCGTTGAAATACACCTGTACGAGAATCGGGATCGCGATAAGAACGACATGCAGGTAACGGGCGGTGATGTTCTCCGATTGAAAGGCAAAGATCAGAATCAGTGTTGCCAGCAGCGCCACGATCGTCACCGGAGCCAACGTCGGCAGTAACTGCTGCTCGAACCAGGCAACGCCGCGTGTGCGAGTCAACCATCCACGAAGAATAGAACCCACTACCAGCGGAATCACGATAAAAGCCACGACAGAATAGAGCAGCACCCGAAATGGCACGTGGAGGTTGGAGGCACCGGCCACGAGAAGCCGCACAATAGGTGCGAATAGGAACAGCATGAGCAAATCGTTCACCGATACCTGCACCAGCGTGTAGGCGGGATCGCCATCGGTAAGATGGCTCCAGACGAATACCATCGCTGTACAGGGCGCTGCCGCGAGAATGATTGTTCCGGCGATGTACTGGTCTGCATCCGCCCCTGGAATCCATTGGCTGAAGAAATGGCGGAAAAATACCCACGCAAACAACGCCATGGAAAACGGCTTGACAATCCAGTTCACAAACAATGTAACCAGCAAGCCGCGCGGCCTCTGCCCGATCCGGCGGATGGAGGCAAGATCGACGCGCATCATCATTGGGGTGATCATCAGCCAGATCAGTACGGCGATCGGCAAATTTACCTGGCTACTGCGGCCGAACTCCAGGCCGCGCAACGACCCAACGATCCCGGGCACCCACCTGCCCAGCACGATCCCTGCGGCCATGCAACAAGCCACCCACAAGGAAAGATAGCGCTCGAAGATATTCAATTGTTTGGAGACTGGTACGCGGATTGTTGGAACTGCTGCGTTCACCTGGGACCGTCCCTCACGAAGGGTTCGATACGATCGGCTTGACCAGCCCGGAATACGGACGCCATTCGCTTACCGTGCAAGCGCCTCCGCGAATCGCGTGACGTAGCCGGTCGATATCTTTCTGGAATGCTTCATTGCTCCGAAACGCTTCGCTGAGAAATTCGAAGAGCTTTCGGCTTCCCTTCGAGGCTTGCACTAGACGATAGAAAATGCGAAAGCCATCCCGGCGATCGAGCACCAGGCCTGCATTTTTGAGGTAGGTGAGATGTCTTGAGACGTTCGGCTGAGGGGCGGACAGCACATACTGGATGTCACAGCCGCATAGTTCTCCGTGAAGCAGCAGGTTCACGATCCGCAGGCGGTTAGCGTCGGACAGCCCCTTGAAACACAGCGTTAAATCATCCATACGTTCATATATTCTCATATACGTATATAGGCATGCTAGTATTTGCTGTGCGGCCAGATTTGCTGCGACGGAGAACAAATCGCCATGCCCTCTGCCAAGCCCAAAGTCCTCTTCCTCTGTACCGGAAACTCTGCTCGCAGCCAAATGGCAGAAGGCATCTTGCGCAAGCTGGCGGGAGACAGCTTCGAACCGCTGAGTGCTGGCATTGAACCCAAGGGACTGAATCCGCTTGCGGTCGAAGCGATGCGCGAGTTGGGAATCGACATCTCCAGCCAAAGATCGAAGGACGTGAAAGATTTCCTCGGACAAGCGATTCCCTATGTCATCACCGTGTGCGACAATGCGCGCGAACATTGCCCCATCTTTCCTCGAACTTATAAGTTCCTGCACTGGAGTTTTGACGATCCTGCGGCCGCTCAGGGAAGTGCTGAAGAGAAACTAGCCATGTTTCGCCGGGTGCGAGATCAGATTACGCGGCGGATCGAAGCGGAGTTGGTCGCGCCGCTGGCCGAAAATGCCGCTTCCTGACGCCGCCATGGAGATTGCTCTGCAATTCGAATGTGATTCAGATTTGTGTTGCGCAATGATTTGCAGCCGCTCACGCTAAGAATTAACCTCCCGTTCATGTTTGTGTCATTTCCGCTTAACAGGCTTCCCAGATAGTTCCCTCGCACTCGCAGTTGTCCGTCTGTTGCCCTCAACAGCGGGCGTCTGCAGCAACACGTCGGGCGCAGCGGGCGCCTGAGTTCCAGGCAAGGCTCCAACAGCACAAATCTCAGTTTCAGGAGAACATGATGAGAGGGAAAAAACTACTGGTTGCGTTACTCTGCGCAGCCACGATGCTTGCTGTGATCCCGACCGCAGGCGCCCAAGGCGTACAGTTTCTGGGTGTTGGTTCGTCGGCGATGTTCAACACGTTTGCTGTCGCTGCGTTCAACAGCCTGTGCATTCCTTCAGGCGGCGCAGCCAATTGCCATCACTACTCGGTGAACGGGAAGACGTCTGGCGGCAACAATTTTGCCCAGATTGTAGATTCACGCGGCGGCGGCGCCATCGCGCCGGAAGGCGGCAATCTTTGGGTTGTATGGAACAACGGCACTTCCCCGGCGACTGTTTGGGCGTACCTTTCGGTCGATACGATCGTGGGAAACCGCGCCTTCTTCGCTGTTCCCCGCGCACAACTGCAAGTCGACTCGTCTGTGACCAGCGGAAACGCGAAGAACCTGATTCCTGCCGCTCTCTTTGATGACGGCAGCGGCAATTCCGTGGCAGACGATGCATCGCTGCCCTCCAGCATTCTGGCCATGATCCAGACGACCTTCACGGCCGCTGGGTCGGATGTCCGGGTAGAGGATGCAAAACTCGAAACCAACCGGCTCCTGACCAACCTCGACACCAAGAAGCTCAATGGTCTCGGTTACAACCAGGCGGGAGCGAGCTGTACTCCAAACGCTACGTTCCCGACCCTGATCGGTTGTCCGGTCAAGAGCGCCTACGACTCGTCCGTAGCTACTCCGGTTCAGTATGCGATCAAAGGCAAGGATCCCTTCAGCAATCTGACTGCCTGGAAATACACCCAAATCCCGGTGGGGGCGGTTCCGGAAGTGGTTCTGTTCAACGTGAGTGACCCGAGCGGCTTGGGCGACACTGACGGTTCTGGAAATCCACTCTTCAAGAACATCAACCGCTTCACCCTCGCCTCGGTGTTCAATGGCACCCTTGGCCGCGCGCAAGACCTCGACACCGGCCTGGCGGGCAACACGACGCCACTAACGGTGATCTTGCGCGAGGCGCTCTCAGGAACGATGACTACATTTGAGTTCAGTGTTCCGCGCAGCAACCAAATGTACCTGAATACTTCAACCGTTGCTTTGTCCTCGCAGGAAGCTGGCATCGATCTGTCACACTCCTGCAACCCGGGCGTGAATTGCCCCAACCCGCTCTTCCTGCCGGGACCGGGCGGATCGCATCGTGAGCGCGGCATCGGCAACGGCCAGGTAACCAACGGCGTGAGCAACAACACGGTCGGTGGAGTCAAGAACACCGCCAATAGCCTGGCCTATGCGTTCTTCTCGTACGGCAACGTTGCGAGATTCACGGGTGCGGCCGGCACGGTGCGCTACGTCACGGTCGACGGCGTAGATCCTTTCACGCAGCAGGGCGCGTACGGGCCATACACGTTCCAATCGATCAGCTACGGGTCTGGTCAGCTCCCAGCCTGCAACGCTCCGTGCGCGGTACCGAATGGAACGTCATTCCCGAACGTGCGAAACGGCTCCTATTCAATCTGGAGCGTTCCTGAAATCATCACCGACAGCAGTGGTCCGAACAAGACCAATGCCCAGACGCTGGTAACGCAAGCGCAGGCGCTTGTGAACAGCAAGGTGCCTGACTTTGTTCCTTTCGCCTGCACGGTAGCGAGCAAGTGCTCGGGAGAGCCGGGCCTCGTAGTCTTCCGTTCGCACTACAAGATCGCGGGCATTGCGACCACCGCGCACAACGGCAACACCAGCGCAACGGAAGCTGGTGGCAATGTCGGCGGCGGCGTGTTCCCCATCCAGGCGGATGTGGACTTCCACGCTGACACCGGCAAAGAACTGACAAACTATCGTCAGTAACGTAGTGCTGCTGATGTTCAACTTCATCAGGACAGGCTGACCCACGAGGTTAGCCTGTCCTTTTGTAGACGTCGTTTTGGGAGCAGTTTTTCCGGTATGCAACGCGCTGCTAAGTTCAGCTTTCTTTTGCTACTCATACTCTCGTTCGGCCTTCCCGGGCGTGCGCAGGTTGCATCCAAAGACCTCGCAATCGCAGCCAATCCGAGTGCTCCCTCCGCATCCAGTGTTGAGATCTTCTCCAGCGCGTCGCTCGCGGGAAGTCAACTGCATGCCGATCCTCCGGAGCTGGTGGAGCAATCCGATGGAACCGGCTTCGTGCGCGAGTTCGTCAACGTGCGGTGGCGGCCCGGAGACGACATTCACCTCTACGTTGTTCGCCCAAAGAATGTGCAGAGACCTCCGCTGGTGATTTACCTCTACGGCTATCCATCAGAAACCGACCGCTATCTCGATGACGGCTGGTGCCAGCGCGTAATTTCGGGCGGATACGCTGCGGCTGGCTTTGTGCCGGCCCTTACTGGGCAGCGCTACCACGGACGGCCCATGAAAGAGTGGTTCGTCAGCGAAATG
>DATIWL010000048.1:0-2881 GCA_035519435.1 Terriglobales bacterium | reverse complement strand
ATCGCCGTTATCGGCATCATCCTGCTGATCGGCATCGTGAAAAAAAACGGAATCATGATTGTTGATTTCGCTCTTGCCGCACAACGAGCCCAGAACAAATCACCGGAAGAGGCGATCTACGAAGCATCCAAGCTGCGCTTTCGTCCGATCCTGATGACCACCCTGTGCGCGCTTTTTGCCGGCATCCCGCTGGCCTTTGGAACGGGCATCGGATCGGAGCTGCGTCACCCGCTAGGCATCGCGATGGTAGGAGGCCTGATCGTAAGTCAGCTGCTCACGCTTTACACGACGCCCGTGATCTACGTGTTCTTTGACCGCTTGGCCAAGCGTTTCGCGCACTCGCCCACGGAAATCGCGCCGGGGGATCTATTGGCGGGGCAGGCATGAACATTTCCGCCATCTTCATTCGCAGGCCCGTAGCCTCAACTCTTTTCGCGGTCGCAATCACGATCGCCGGATTGGCAGCATTCCGCGTGCTTCCCATCGCTTCGCTGCCACAGGTGGACTTCGCCACCATAACGGTGACCAGCGCGTTGCCGGGCGCGAGTCCGGAAATCATGGCCTCGTCGGTGGCGACCCCGCTGGAGAGGCAGTTCGGCCGCATCGCCGGAATCACGCAGATGACGTCGAACAGTTCGCTTGGCTTGACGTCGATCACGCTGCAGTTCGATCTCTCGCGCGACATCGATGGGGCCGCTCGCGATGTTGAGGCAGCAATCAATGCCGCACGAACCTACCTGCCGGCGAATCTCCCGTCCAATCCCGCCTACCGGAAGGTAAACTCCGCAGTTGCGCCCATCTTTGTACTGACGTTGACCTCCGACGTAAACGCGCCCGGCGCACTCTACGACACGGCTGCCTCCGTCATCCAGCAGAAGTTGTCGCAGCTCGAAGGCGTCGGCCAGGTACTGGTTGCCGGCAGTTCTCTCCCTGCGGTCCGTGTGGATGTAGATCCGCAGCAGCTAAACAGCTACGGATTCGGCATGCAGGATGTCGCGCGCGTCATCTCACTGCAAAACTCAAACCGCCCCAAGGGACAGCTCAGTAACGACCAGGTCACGATGGACATCACCGCCAATGACCAGATTTCGACGGCGAAAGACTACGCTCCCCTGGTGATTGGCACGGCAAATCAGGCGGTGGTCCGTATTCAGGATGTAGCGCACGTATACGACTCGGTACAGACTCTGCGTTCGGCGGCTTTCAGTAACGGCAAGCCGGCTGTTGTCCTTCTTGTATTTCGCCTTCCCGGTGCAAACGTTATCGAGACCGTAGAGCGAGTCAAAAGGGCGCTGCCATCCATCCGGGCGACCATTCCTCAAGGGGACAGGTTGGAGGTCGTCAACGATACGACAACCACGATTCGGGCGTCGGTGGCCGATGTGGAGTGGACGCTGGTGTTCGCGACTGTTCTCGTCATTGCCGTCGTATTCGTCTTCCTAAGAAGTCCACAGGCGACGCTCGTTCCCGGAGTGGCGGTCACGGTGTCGCTGGTCGGAACCTTCGGGGTGATGTATCTGTGCGGTTACAGCCTGAATAACCTTTCTCTCATGGCCCTCACCATCTCTACCGGTTTTGTTGTGGATGACGCGATCGTGGTGATGGAGAACATCGCTCGCCATATCGAGATGGGAGTTCGACCACTGGAGGCGGCCCTTTTGGGCTCGCAGGAGGTTGCTTTCACGGTAGTCTCGATGAGCCTGTCCCTGATAGCAGTGTTTGTTCCGATCTTGTTTGCCGGCGGGATCGTGGGCCGGCTCTTCCATGAGTTTGCGGCGACTCTTGTAGCAGCCATCGCCATATCCATGGTGATTTCTCTGACTGTGACACCGACCATGTGTGCCTATTTGTTGCGTCCGGCGCGCGATGGCAAGCACGGCTGGCTGTATCAGATGAACGAGAGGGCGTTCGCCTTTCTGCTGAGTGGGTACCGACACTCACTCGCATGGTCACTTCGCCATCCTTTACTGATTCTCGTCGTCTTCCTCTCGACCTTCGTGCTCAACGGACTGCTTCTCGTGAAGGTTCCAAAAGGATTTTTCCCTCTGCAGGATACGGGCACCATCATGGGCGGCTTCCAGGGTCCGCAGGATGCCTCTTTCCAGTCCATGAAAGCGTCACTTCTCGACATCGAGAAGGTAATCCAGGCCGACCCGGCGGTAAAGGTGGTTTCCGGATTCACTGGAGGCCAAGGCGGCCCCGGAGGAGGATCGATCAACTCCGGCTTCGTGTTCGTGACTCTCAAGCCGCTTGCCGAGAGAAGAATCAGCGCTGCGGATGTGCTGAATCGCCTCCGCCCAAAGCTCAACGCGCTCACTGGGGCTTCGACATACCTGCAACCGGCGCAGGACCTGACCGTAGGCGGACGGCAGAGTAACGCCGCTTACCAGTATCAGATCTCGTCCGACACCGTGGAGGACTTAAGTACCTGGGGACCAAGGCTGTACGAACAGATGCGGCACTTGCCAAGCTTGAGGGACGTAACCACCGATCAGCAGAATCAGGGCTTGCAAATGCTGTTGCAGTACGACCGCTCCACCGCGGCGAGGCTTGGCATTACAACCAGAATGATGAACAACTCGCTGTATTACGAATTCGGCGAGTCTCAGGTATCCACCATCTACAAACCCGTCAATCAGTACTACGTCATTCTCGAGACGGCGCCGCAATTCTCCGAAGACCCGTACTGGCTCAACTCGACCTTCGTTCACTCATCGGGCAAGGGCTCTGTTCCACTGGCGGCGATCTCACATGCGCAGGCTTCGACGTCGCCCCTGGCGCTGAATCATTCATCATTCTTTCCGTCAGTCACGATCGCCTTTAACCTCGCGCCCGGCGTATCTCTGGGCCAGGCAACTGCTGAGATTGCGCGCTTGCAACA